>WLNK01000001.1 GCA_009699795.1 Actinomycetota bacterium
ATCACTCATTAACAAATGTTGTGCATCAGTATTAATTGCAATGAACTCAACGCCTTTTAATCCGACATCAATCATTCGATTGATTGCGTTAACTCCACCGCCACCAATACCTACAACTTTGATAACAGCTAAATAGTTCTGTGGTGCAGCCACGAGAATCCTCCTTTAGAACTGTAAACCTCAACTTGAGTGTTACATTTCTAGCTTTTCTAATTGCGTCAAAGTAAAGCGTTGCACGAGTGAATACAAAGACCGACGCGAACTATTTAGATAAAAATATTTCGTGATTTTTTACAAATCAAAAGTGAGGTTTTCTAAAATATAACTACCGAACAATCGGCGCATGTGGTGCCGAAACATCGATTGATCTGACCTTCGCATTTTCAGGAAGAGCTAGCAGAGCTTCGACAACGTCGACCTTGAGGGCTGCATTGCCACCGTCTCCCCATGAAATGGCGATGGGGCGAGATTTATAGCGATAGGAAATTGAAAATGCACCTGTACTTCGCACACTCATGAGAGAGATATTGCTACGAAATGTTTGCGGAAGTGCCGTAAATAAAGCAATCGCTTCAACTCCGCTCTTGGCAGAATTTGCTTCGACCTTCGGCAATGAATTCGAGGTACCGCCTGGAAGCCTAAAAACATTGCCATCTGCATCGATGGAAGTCTCTGGCGAAGTTGCCGGGTTAAAAAGTGCAATCGGAGTCCTGGGTGAAATCTCAATACTAACTTTACGGTTTAGCCAATTTCGCGAGATATTTACTGATTCAATCCATGTAAAAGATTCAAGTCGCCTGCTGAGCGATCTCGTCTCAACTCGCGCCATCTTGATACCTGGCTTGATTGAAAGAGAGTCGGTGATCGCTTTCGTGCTTTGCGCAGTCGGTGCGCCGGTAATGGAAACTTCTTTGACTACAAAAATGTCAGACCAACCGAATAAATACGTTGCTCCCAAAAAGATGAGGGCGATGCCCGCTATGACAACGATGCGGGTGCTGCGAATCTGCACTTACTTACTCGCTAAATCTTCTTGCAAGACCTTCGGTGATTATTGGTGCAAGTGAATTCACATCTCCAGCGCCAAGTGTCACGATCACATCGCCGGGCTTGGCGCTATCAATCATCCAATCAGAGGCCTCGATGAAGTTCGGAATGAATTCTCCGTGCTTCATTTGATCTGCAATCAGACTTGCACTTATTCCCGGAATCTCTTTCTCGCTAGCGGCATAGATCTCAAGCAGAACTGCGTGATCTGCAATATCGAGAGCGTGAGCAAAGTCGTTTAAAAATGCTTGAGTTCGCGAATATCTGTGAGGTTGGAAGATTACAAGAACTCTTCCATCGCCAGCAAAGTGCTTTGCTGCGGTAAGAGTTACTTTAATTTCAGTGGGGTGATGTCCATAATCATCTACAACACGGATGCCGTGCACTGTGCCTTTTAATTCAAAACGCCTTCCTGCACCTCTAAATGAGGCGAGCCCAGAAAGTAAATCTGAAGCCTGCGCACCCAGACTTAAGCCCATCGCCAAACAAGCAGCTGCATTTAATAAATTATGGTGACCCGGAACTGCAAGAGTGAGAGTGCCAATGGAGCGGCCCTTCCATAACACTCTGGCACTTGCGCCCATAGGTAGAAGTGAAATTTGATCTATACGCAGATCAACTCCATCGCTTACGCCATATGAAATTACAGTGGGTCCCTTTGCTAAATTCGAGGTTGATTGCCCGAGAGCCAGAGAGCCTTTGTCATCTGCGCAATAAATGAGAAATCCGTCCGGATTAATTGTTTGGGCAAACTCAGTAAATGCATCAGTAACGGCTTGCGGGGTATGGAAAAAATCTACGTGGTCGTGTTCGACATTTGTCACGATTGCAGCGAAAGGTTTGTACTCAGTAAATGACCCATCGGACTCGTCAGCTTCAGCAACGAATAAATCGCCAGTTCCTTTATGCGCATTTGAACCTGAGGATGTAAGCGTTCCGCCTATTGCAAAAGAGGGATCTAAACCACAGGCCTGAAGTGCAACTGTGAGCATTGATGAAGTTGTAGTTTTTCCGTGCGTTCCGGCAACAGCAATGCTCTTTGAGGAAGACATGAGGGTTGCTAGAGCCTGCGCGCGTGTCAGAATTTCAAGGTTTAACTCTTTCGCGCGAGAAATTTCTGGATTCGTTCCGATGATTGCCGATGAAAAAACAACGACGTCCGAGCCATCGACGTGTGAGGCGCTATGGCCAACATTTACCGTTGCTCCGAGCGCTCGAAGTCCTGTGACAACTGAAGAATCTTTAGCATCAGAACCCGAAACGGAAATTCCGTGCGATAGAGCAATACGTGCAAGTCCACTCATCCCCGCGCCACCAATTCCAACAAAGTGGATTCGCTTATTAGTCCAATGTGCGATGTCGCGGTTCATAAGTCGGCACCCCCGATTGCGTTCTGCATCAGGGCTGTAATTTTCATAGCCGCGTCAAGATCGGAATCAGAACCTACGCCTGATTGCCCTTGGCTTTTGGCAAGCAATCGATCAATATTTGCACTCAACCATGACGATGAGAATGATTTCTGCGAAATGATTTCGGCACGCCCAGACTCAACGAGTGCGCGTGCATTAATTTCCTGCTCACCGTTTCCAATAGGTAGCGGAATGAAAAGTGCGTAGCGTCCGAGCGCTGCAACTTCGGAACAGGTCACAGCTCCACTTCGCGAAATCACCAGATCTGCTGCTAGGTAAGCACTTGCCATGTCTGAAATATATGCGGTGGGTTTATATAGAGAAGTACTTTCGGTGAGCGCGTTTCGATCTCCAACGCCATGCAAGACTTGAATCTTCTTTGATGCAAAAAGGTCAAGTGAATCCGAAATAGTTTTATTCAGAGATACCGAGCCTTGAGAGCCACCAACGACTAATACGACTGGTAGCGCGTCATCAAAACCAATTTTCTTCTTCGCGCTTTTTCGAGCTTCTTTCCAGTTTTGACTCGACGAGATGAGCGCGCTTGCAACATCACTTCGAAGTGGAAGCCCAGTAATGAGAGCTTCTGAAAATGCACCGCTCTCAACTGGCTGGGCAACTGCAAGGTTATTGGTGAAGAGAGAACCAAACTTATTTGCAATTCCAGGTTTGGCATTTGCTTCGTGAATGACAATCGGTACTTGAAGACTTCTTGCTGCAATGTAAGCCGGCCCTGATACATATCCTCCGAAACCAACAAGCAAATCTGAACCCTTGATCACCTGGCGACATTGCGAGAAGGCAGCGATAAAGGAAATTGGGGCTTTGAAAAGAGTGATTGAAATTTTTCGTGGGATCCGAACTCTTGTGATTAAAGAAAGTTTGTAACCGGCTGCAGGAATTAACTTTTCTTCTAAACCACCTCTTGTGCCCAGGAAAACAATCTCGGAATCTGGATGTATGCCACGCCATGCTCTTGCCGTTGCTAGGGCCGGCTCAACGTGTCCTGCGGTTCCACCGCCAGCTAAAACAATTTTCATTGGGAGTGCAATCTACGTTTGTGAACTGCGCTTCTCACATCTCTTAGGACTTCTGGATCTCGAAGCGCCGTGCCCAAAACAAATCCAATTCCTAAAAATGTGGCGATGAGGGCCGAACCGCCATAAGAAAGAAGGGGAAGAGTTACGCCCACCACGGGGAGCAAACTTGTTGCTGATCCAATATTGAGAAGTGTTTGGATCGCTATCCAAGAACCCATTCCAGCACATGCAAATCTAGAAAAGGGATCACTCGCACGCAAGGAAATCTTAAAGATTGAGAGCAAGAGAGCGCCTATGAGAATTAAAACGGCGAGCGTTCCGACAAGGCCAAGTTCTTCACCAATGACAGAGAAAATAAAATCGGTATGCGCTTCTGCCAAATTTCCCCACTTTTGTCTTGAGCCACCAAGTCCAACTCCAAAGAGCCCGCCACTTGCCAAGCCAAGAAGGCTATGTGCAGGTTGCCAGCCTGCATTTTTGTAGTCACCTTCAGCAAAAGGATTAAGTACAACTAAGAATCGTTGTGCGCGGTATCCAGCTGTTGCAATGAAAAAAGCGAATATGAGGGCGCAACAGGCCGTAAACCAGCCAAGAAGTTTGAGTTCAACTCCAGAGACAAAAAGTAGGCCTGCCAAAATTGCTGCGATAACACAGGTTGTTCCTAAATCTTTACCCGCCATGATTAGCAACATAACTAGTGCAAATCCAGGAGCAATGAGGAAAAATACATTTGTGCGTTCCGTACCTTGATCTAGCTTCCTTGCTAGCAATAGCGATGCCCACAGAATCATCAGAAACTTAACTAGCTCACTGGGCTGAACATCAATAATTCCTAGCGAGATCCAGTTTGTGTTTCCATTAACGTTTTTGCCAATCCCCGGAATTCGAAGACAGAGAAGAAGCGCTGCCGATATGAGTAAACCAATGCGAGCAATTTTTTTAATTCCAAAGAGTGGAACACGAGCAACAAATATAGCGGCCGGAATAGAGATTAAGAGAAATAACCCTTGGCGGGCAACAATTGCAAGAGAAGAGCCATTTGTCTCAATGGAATGAATGGATGAAGCGGAGAAAACCATAATGAGCCCAAGTATCGAAAGAGAAATCGAAGTGATACATAGAATGTAAAACGAGTTAACGGGTTTTGCCAAGAATGAATTGTTCTTAGCCATTACTCACCAACTTTTTAACAGCTGCAGTAAATCTATCTCCGCGATCGGCATAAGAAGTGAATTGATCCATTGAGGCGCATGCCGGTGCCAAAAGTACGGTATCTCCACTCAAAGCATGTGCTTTTGCGGATTTCACAACTTCTTCCATTAACTCGTTTCCTGGGGAGTTCTTTTCATAGCCTTTGGGCGTATCGATTTCAATAATCTTCACATGTGGAGCGCGCTTTACCAATTCACTTTTAATGAGATCACGATCTTGCCCAATGAGTATTGCAACTTTTAGGCGAGCTTTTGCTCGCTCAATTAATTGATCCATTTTTGCGCCCTTTGCAAGGCCGCCAGCAATCCAAATCACTGATAGTCCAGAGATAATTGAGGCTGCTGCAGCATGTGGATTGGTTGCCTTGGAATCATCAATCCACGAGATACCCTCATTCTCGTGAATCTTTTCAATTCTGTGTCGACCTAGCGTGAATTTCTGAAGTGCAGCACGAATACTTTCATGTTTTGCGCCAGAGGATAGTGCGAGAGCAGATGCAGCCAGGGCATTGGAAACATTATGAGGAACAGTCGGAGTTACATCAATGACTTCAGCAATCATTGAAGCTTCCTGCGGATTTGAAACAAAGGCGCGGTCAATCATTAGCTCTTCGACAATCCCAACTTCGCCAGGTCCTGGAGTATCGAGGGAAAAATAAACTTTGCGGCCAGTGAACCCTTGCGTTCTGTTGAAAACTTCAATGTCTTGGGCATTAAGAATTCCAACCTTTGAACGCTCAAGCAATGAGACTTTCACTTGGGCGTATTCGTCAAAGCTTTCATGCCAATCGACATGATCATCTGCAATGTTCAAAATTGCGACTGATTCAAATTGAGCATCTCGCAACCAATGAATCTGAAACGATGAAAGTTCAAGTACGAGCACATCATAAGATTCGGAGCCGTCAACGCACTCAATAACCGTTTGGCCAACATTTCCGCAAGCAACTGCGCGTATTCCAGATTCGCGCAACATCGCAGCAGTCATTTCGACGGTCGTGGTTTTTCCATTTGTTCCGGTAAGTGCAATCCATTTTTGGTTAGCGCTCTTAAGGCTCCATGCAAGATCTACTTCGTTAATTAAAGGAACTTTTGCGCGTAAAGCGCTTTGAATTAAAGGATGAGATTGCTTCCAACCTGGAGAAACGAGGATGAAATCCCATTGACTTGCCTCATAACTATCGGGTTTTGCGATCGGAAAATCTTCAACTCTGAGAACTACATCGTCAGCAAAAGAAATACTCGCACCGCGCTTTCGAAGGGCACGTGATGCCGCAAGTCCCGTTACGCCTGCGCCCAGGACCAAAACTTTCTTATCTTTATATGGCACTTAACTTGCTACCCATTGCGCATAAAAGAGACCAAGGCCAGCAGCAACACTTAGTCCGGCGATGATCCAGAAGCGCAACACAATTGTCACTTCTCCCCAACCCTTAAGTTCGAAGTGGTGTTGAAGTGGTGCCATTCTGAAAAATCTTTTGCCACCGGTAGCTTTGAAGTAAAGAATCTGAATAATTACCGATGCGCTAATGATTACAAAAAGTCCGCCTAGCGGAATGAGAAGAAGTTCGATTCGAAGAGAGGTTGCGATACCTGCAAGGGCTCCCCCGAGTGCAAGGGAACCTGTATCGCCCATAAATATTTTTGCAGGTGAAGCATTCCACCATAGGAATCCTGTACAAGCCCCGGCCATTGCCGCCGCGAATACTGCAAGATCGAGTGGATCTCGCACCACGTAACAATTTCCGCCAGCGGTGATTGCACAACTCTGTCCGAATTCCCAAACTCCGATGAGGATAAAGGCAATGAAAGTCATAACGCTTGCGCCGGTTGCAAGTCCATCAAGACCATCAGTTAAATTCACACCGTTGCTTGTTGCAGTAACCATAAATGCCACCCAGATAACAACGAGAACGACACCGAGAGTGATACTTGTATCGCGCACGGTGGAAAGTTGTAACGAAATGGGAGTCAACCCATCTCCATCTGGAAATCGTGTACCGAGATACCCAAAAATTGCCGCGAAAATAATTTGTCCAAGAAGTTTTTGTTTCGCATTTAATCCAAGCGACTGCTGACGTGAGACTTTTAGCCAGTCATCGGCAAATCCCACTAGCCCTAGTGAAATCATGAGACCCATTACAAGCATTACGGAAACAGAAATAGTATTTCCACTAATTAAGTGGGCGATGAAATAAGAAGTGATAGCCGCGAAAATAATAATGAGCCCACCCATTGTTGGTGTTCCACGTTTGGTGTGATGCGAAGATGGGCCATCGTCTCGAATTATTTGACCATAGCCACGCTTGGCTAAAGATCTAATGAGTGTTGGTGTACCAAAGAGAGCAAAGATTAGAGCAAGGCCACCTGCGATAAGAATTTCTCTCATGTGGCTCTTCCTCTCGTCAAAATAGTCTCTGCCAATTCTTCCAAATGTTCTGAGCGAGATGCCTTAACTAAAATGACATCCCCCGCAGAGATTTCAGAGAGTAGTTTTTCTGCCTCACTCTTATCAGTGCACATATGCACACTCATGTGTGACTTCGTAGAATTGCTTTCTCCGTTCTTTGCGCCAGTTAGTGTGGCTGCATATTCCGGTGCTGCAATACATACGAGGTGATCAACGCCTAGCTCCTGTGCAAGGGTGCCAATTCGCGCATGCTCTGAAGCTGATGACTCGCCGAGTTCATGCATTTTTCCTAAGAATGCCCAAGCCTGACCCCCGCGCTCCTGCGCAAAGAGAATGAGTGTGCGAAGCGCAGCTTCCATAGATTCAGGGCTTGCGTTATAGGCATCGTTGATGAGTACGCGTGATTGGAATTCATGAACCTGCATTCTCCATTTGCTTTGTACAGTTGCAGTGGAAAGTGACCCTGCAATGTAATCAACGCTAAATCCAAGTGCGCTGCCCACTGCTGCTGCAGCTAGCGCATTAGATGTTTGATGAATTCCAACAATTCGCAATCCGACTGAAGCTCGTCCGTCAGGCGTTACCAAATCAAAGTGAGGGCGCCCTTCTCGCATTTCCAAATCTGCCGCACGAATTTCATCTCCACTATTTTGGCCGAAAATAATTGTTCGTCCCTTATGCAACTTTGACATGGCTGGAGTAAAGGAATCGTAATCTCCAAGAATTGCAATCGCATCGTCTGCAATATTCGAAACCATTTCAGACTTTGCTTTTGCGACAGCTTCTGCGGACCCAAATTCGCCAATGTGCGCGCTGCCTACTTTGAGTACAACGCCAATATCAGGGGTTACAACCTCACAGAGCGCTGCAATGTCACCAATATGCCTAGCTCCCATTTCGATAATGCAGTACTTCGTCTCTGGGGTGCATTGCAAAAGGGTCAGTGGCGCACCAAGCTCATTGTTGAAATTTCCTTCCGGAGAAACAGTTCTGCCTTTCCCCGATAAAAGCTCAGTTAATAAATCCTTTGTAGTTGTTTTGCCTTGCGATCCCGTAATTGCAACAACTACTAGATCGGGGAGATTTGAACGCAAGTGTTTTGCCAGAGTTGCTAAAGCTTTCATTACATCCGGAACAAGAATATGTGCCTCTGGAACTGATTTGGAAACTAGGGCCAATTGCGCGCCATGGCTAAAAGCATCGCTAACAAAGTCATGGCCGTCGCGCTCTTCTCCGATGAGCGCTAGAAAAAGAGAACCTTTACTTGCATCTTTTGAGTTAAAGACTGGGCGTTTATCAATCACAACATCCGACCCGTTGAGTTTTCCGCCAACGATTTCTGCAATTTGTGATGCTTTAAGAGGAATCATTTCTTGACCTCTATTGCATCTGCCAAAATTAATTTATCATCGAAAGGAGAGATGACTCCGGCAATTTCTTGTCCGCTTTCGTGTCCCTTACCAAGAATTAAAACACAGTCACCATTACTGGCTAAAGAAACTGCGTAACTAATCGCTTCTGCACGATTGGGAATAACTCTTGAAGGGCTAGTTATTTTTTGTGATCCAATCATTTCTTTCAAAATATCTTCCGGATTTTCATCTCGAGGATTATCGCTAGTAAATATGGCCACATCGCAATTCTTGAGTAAGGCCTCCCCCATGAGAGGGCGTTTGCTTGCATCGCGATTCCCGCCGCATCCGAGTACTGCAATGACTTTTCCGGTTGTGAATTCCTTCGATGTGCGCAAAACATTTGATACTGCATCGGGGGTGTGTGCATAATCAACAAAAGCTCCAAAATCTTGCCCGAGGTTTACAGCATCGAGTCGTCCCTCTGCGCCATTGAGTTTTGGAACTATGGCTGCAATTTCAACTGGATCGATACCGGCTTCATGGGCCATAGCAATTGCCATTAAGAGATTATCTAGGTTGTATCCGCCACGAAGGGATGTTGTCGCTTCAATTAAAATTCCACCAGTGCCTCTGATTTGAATCGCTACACCGGAATTTTCGTTGAAATAATCTACATAGTGCCACTGCGCGTTTTTCTTTGATCTTGAGAGTGTGACTATTGGAATCTCAGAGGAAATTGCAAGTTTTTCACCATATGGATCATCAACATTAATGAATCCAAGATCGGCGAATTCAAAAGTGAAGAGCTTTGATTTTGCTGCAAAGTACTCCTGCATGCCACCATGAAAATCAAGATGGTCTTGAGTTAAATTAGTAAAACCTACATATGAAAAATGCGAACCCTTTATACGTTGCATAGAAATTGCATGACTTGAAACCTCCATCACAAAGTGGCGCATATGTCGTTCTTTCATTACCGCGGCAAGGGCTTGTACTTGTGTTGCCTCAGGAGTGGTTCGCTCACTCTTAAATCTTTCGCTACCAATACGAGTTTCAACTGTTCCGACAAGTCCAGAATCGCGTCCAGCCATTTGAAACATTTGATGCAAAAGCGTTGTAACTGTTGTTTTACCATTTGTTCCAGTGATTCCGATTGAATGTAAATCGCGCATAGGTTCGCGATATAAAGCGCAAGAAATAAGAGCTGCTGCTTCGCGGGGATTCTTTACAACTAGGGTAGGCAGGTCAGTAAAAATTTTTGCACCTGCTTCATCTGTCACAAATGCGATTGCACCTCGTTCTTTGGCTGTCGAGGCATAGCGAGCTCCATGGGTTTTCAATCCTGGAATACCTATAAATACATCGCCATTTTCAATATCCGAATCGCTCTGCGTGACTCCTGAAATTTCAATTTGTAAGAGTGCAGACTCTTCCAGCGTGGAGTTTGCGCCAAGGAGCCGAGAAATATCTGCGAGTGTGAGTGAAAACTTTTCAATCGGTCTCATTAGCGCTTCTTTACACTTGCTTGGGCAATTTCTGTCTTCTTATTATCTGATGGCTTTGATGGCACTTCAACTTTTTTCTGCGTGCGAAGCTGTGATGCGTTTAAGGCAACGGGTTCTAGCTTTGTTCCTGTCGGTGCCACATGCTCGGATTGGAGTACAAAAGTCATAACTTCTTTAAAGACCGGACCTCCGAGTGATCCGCCATAGTGAGCGCCTTTTGGATCTTGAATAGTCACACTTATTACATATTTTGGTTTATCTGCAGGTGCAAACCCAATAAATGATGCGGTGTATCCGCTGTAACAGCCACATGATGGATCAATGCGCATTGCAGTACCAGTCTTTCCTGCGACGCGATATCCCGGAATTGCAGCACTTGGCGCTGTTCCATTTGCAGATACGACGCCTTCCATCATCTTTCTCATGGTTTCTGCTGTGCTCTGACTAATTACTCTTTCAGATTTTCCTAGATTTCTTGCAGTAAATTTTCCAGATGTATCAGTAGTGCCTGCAATAACCGTCGGTGTAACTCGTACGCCGTCATTTGCGATAGTTGCGAAAACGCTTGTCGCTTGCATTGCAGTCACTGAATATCCCTGACCGAATGCAACTGTTGGGGCTGTTGTTCCCGACCATTGGCTAACGGGGTGCAAAATTCCTCGAGATTCACCGGGTAGTCCAGAACCTGTATTTTGCCCAATCCCAAATTTTGATAAATAGCTATACAAAGTGTTGTTACTTAGCAGCTCACCAATTTGAATAGTTCCGGTATTACTCGAAACAGCCAAGATTCCAGCAGATGTGAGTTGCTGTGTTGGGTGGTGCTCGTGATCGTGAAAAGTATCTCCACCACGTTTGATTTGATACGGAACCGAAAACACTGATTGCGCCGTGATCTTGTTTTCTTCCAGTGCTGCGGCAAGTGTCATAACTTTTCCTGTGGAACCAGGTTCGTAAACATCCTGAACTGATGGATTTCGCATTAAGTACTGAGAAACTTTCTTAGTATTGTTTGGATCGAAAGTTGGTGCGGTGGCATGAGCAAGAATTGCCCCGGTCTTTGGATCCATCACTATTACTGTTCCATTTGCCGCATGGGATTTTGATACGACGTCAGCAATTGCCTTTGAAGCAATCCACTGGATATCTCGATCAATAGTTAGCCGCACGGATGTTCCCTGTTTTGCGGCGATAATTTCACTTTGCGAACCAGGAATTTCTGCACCAAGACCGCGAGCATATGAATATCGTCCGGCTGTTCCGGTAATCAAACTATTCATGCTTGATTCAATTCCTGATGCACCAACTCCATCTTCTCGAACGAAACCAATAAGTGAAGAAGTAAGTGAGCCTGATGGATATTCGCGGATATATCCACGCTCGGCAAAGAATCCAATAATTCGTTGATCAAAATGACGAGAATCCAGCGTGCTGTTATATGAAGCTAGGGCATTAGTAAGTGAATCCCACATCGCAGGCTTTGCATTCTTATAAACCATCGAATATTTCTTAACGCCAGATATTGCGCTCTGAACTTCTGCTACGGATAACCCGAGAATCGGAGCTACGAAATTTGCCACTCGTGGCGCATCTGTGATTTGAGTTTGATCGACAACAATATTTATTGCGGAAACACTTCGAGCAAATGAAACTCCATTTATGTCAGTGATATCGCCACGGGGTGCTGGAATCGTTCGGGTTGATTCCATCTCATTTGCCGCACGCACTTTATAAGAGTTGGCTTGAATTACCTGGATCTGTACAAGGCGCACAGCAAAGAAAAGAATAAAGACCAAGCAAAGAACAATGAGGAATTTGATTCGTTTGTGCGCAAGAAGCAAGCTACCCATTTGTCACCGGACCTGGTGCAACTTCACTCGGTGCAAGGTTTAGAAACACTGGCGACTCAGAGTGTTTCATCCCGAGCTTTGAAGCAGCATCGGCAAGAGCTGCAGGAGAAGACAATGTATCCATCTCTCGTCCTATTGCTTCACGCTCATCCGCAACTGCCTTAGCTTCGGCCTTTAATCTTGAAAGGGTGAAAGCATCCTCGGCAAGCAAGATATTTACTGTGAGCAGAACCAAGAAGCCGAGTGCAGCAATAAGTGATAAAAACTTCGCAAAGAACTTGTGCGTTGCTCGAGTTGTTCCAGAAACTTCCGGAACTAACTTTAAAATTACTTCCGCAGATTTCTCCGCAACTATTGCACGAGATCGCGCAATAACAGGCTGACGCGATTGTCTTAGAGCTGATGTAAGGGCCACTATGAAGCCACCCTCTCTATCGCTCGAAGACGCACTGATGCAGATCTTGGATTTGCTTGAAGTTCCTCGGAACTTGGGGTTTCACTCGACTTAACAACAAGTGCGAATTTCGGAGCAAACTCAGGCAGATCTATTGGCAAATTTCGAGGACTCTTAGAAGTGCTGACCTCTACAAAAAGTTCTTTAACAATTCGGTCTTCCAGTGATTGGAATGAAAGAACAACGAGCCGTCCACCGATTTCAAGAAGCTCTAAGGCGATAGGAAGCGCACGTGTTATCGCGCCCAGCTCATCATTGGCTTCAATACGAAGCGCCTGGAAAGTTCGTTTAGCCGGATTTCCACCAGTGCGCCTTGTTGCTGCAGGAATTGAATCTTTTACAAGAGTTGCCAGCTGGGTTGTTGAATTCAGCGGGGCAATTTCACGTGCTTTCACAATATTTTCAACGATGCGGGTAGCAAATTTTTCCTCGCCATACGCGCGCAAAATTTGTACAAGCTTCCCCGGAGCGTATGTATTCAAAATTTCAGATGCTGTAATTCCACGGCTTCGATCCATGCGCATATCAAGAGGTGCATCTTTTGAATAAGAAAATCCACGATCGCTTTCGTCGAGTTGAATTGAAGAAACACCTAAATCAAAGAGAGCTCCAGTAATTTTTTGATACCCATGGGAGTGCACTACCGCTTCTATGTCATCGAAGACTGCGTGGGAAGTTTTAAATCTTTCGCCAAAAGTGGCAAGTCGCTTGGATGCTCGATCAAGGGCAACTTCATCTCGATCAATTCCAATGACTGTGAGTTGGGGGAATTTATTTAATAGCGCTTCTGTATGTCCGCCAAGACCCAGAGTGGCATCAACGACAACAGGTTTTTCATTTCGCAAAAGCGCCGCATCAATGGAAGGTGAAAGAAGGTCGACGCAGCGATTAAGCATTACTGAAATATGTTGCTGCATCCTCTCCCCCAATCTTTCGATTAACTTTCTTTCGCGGATATGAATTACCTCTGCTCTCATCTCTGGTCACCGCCGGCCGACGGATCTCTCGAAAGCGACGCCGGGGAAGGGGCGTCGCTGTCGGCTTGAGGTCGACGGTGGCCACAGATGAGAGGCCGTTCTATTTAGTTGTTATTAAGTTGTTTTCTTAAATACTTTTTAGAAGAGTCCTGGGAATACCTCTTCTGAAACCTCAGCAAAGCCTTTTTCGCGATCTGCCAAATATTTATTCCAAGATGTGCTATCCCAAATTTCAACGCGAGTATTCGCGCCAATAACGACGCACTCTTTTTCAAGACCTGCATATGTGCGAAGTCCTTGAGGAATAGTTACGCGGCCTTGGCGATCCGGAATTTCATCGTGTGCGCCGGCAAACATCACGCGCATGTAATCGCGCGCGGATTTTGCAGTCACAGGGGCTTGTCGAAGTTGCTCAGTAATTGTCGAAAATTCGGCAGATGGAAATACATACAGGCATCGCTCTTGGCCCTTGGTAATTACTAGGCCAGCAGAGAGCTCGTCGCGAAATTTCGCGGGAAGAATGAGGCGGCCTTTTTCATCAAGGCGTGGCTCGTGGGTGCCGAGAAACATTTTCTGGCCCCCTTCCCCAGGTTTCAGCGAACGGTGAAGCCCGTTCAATCCCCCACTTTACTCCACTTTCCCCCTTTTTCAACCACCTTTCGCCACTATTTACCCTTTCCTCCCCACCGCCCTCCACGGCTTCGAAGTGGGCCTACTCTCTGGAAAAAGGCAAAAAAATAGACCCCCGAAGGAGTCTTGTTCTGGGCGCTCAGCTTGCGAGCGCGAATCTGCCTTTAATCAGTTATTCACCCTTGATTGCGCTGATCCCAACGATTTTCCATGCGGGCTGAAAATCCGCCCTTGGACTTGCCGGGCTTACTTGTCTTTGTTGCGCCAGGTGCGCCGATAGCGCGAATTGCGATGATCAATCCGGTGAGTGCGAGCACGAATCCAGCCACCCCAACAACAGTGGCCTTTGCGATAAGTCCTGCGAAGAGTACTGCCAGTCCAAGAAAGACTAAAAGTAGGCCACGAAGAATTGATCCGCCCACCAGACGAGGTGAACCTGAAAGTGCAGAAACTAGGCGTGGGTCATCGGCTACGAGAGCTTCTTCCATCTCGGCTAGTAGGCGCTTTTCGCGATCTGATAATGGCACGTGCTCACAATAGAACAACTTTTTCTTGGGTGCTAGTCGGGCCAGTACTAATCAGGTTTGATCAGGCGCCCTGGCCGAACGCTCGTGCCGCCAAATCGGGCCTTTGCCTTATCGATCGCCCCCTCGGCCTCTCTCCAACCATGCTCTCGTCCACCTAATACAAGCTGTTCTGGTGGTTGCTCTTGGAGATTTTCAAAACTCACCGCAACCATTCGAATAAATGCGCGGTTAATGCCAAGTGCGTTGTAGAGAGCCTTCACGATTTCATAACTTTCGTGCGTGCCATTAATGGCAAGTGGCACCGTTTTGGAACGAGTGATTGTAGAGAAATCTGCGAATCGCACTTTAATTCCGAGCGTCCTGGCAAAGAGTTTGCGCTCGCGAAGTCGTGCAGATGCTTTCTCTGTCATCCGTAGCAACTCCTGCAATATCTCTTCTGGATCCGATAAATCGTAAGAAAAAGTTTCCGCGTTACTTATGCTTTTATCTGGCTCATCTACAACAACATCTCGGTAATCGCGCCCCCACGAGAGTTCATACAGTGATGAACCAGCGGCCTCTCCCAGCGCCCGGACCAGTGTAGAACGCTTGGTATTTGCAATATCTGCCACTGTTTTTAATCCGAGGCGCTCAAGTGATTCTGCTGTTTTGGGGCCGACTCCCCAAATCGCTGAAACAGGAAGTGGGTGTAAAAATTCCAAAATTCGATCTTCTGTAATTTCAAGTAGCCCATTTGGTTTGCAGTGTTGAGATGCGAGTTTTGCAATGAATTTTGATGGAGCAATTCCAACCGAACAAGTAATGCCTTCTTGATCTTCAACTAGCTTTCTAATTTCTACCGCGATCTCTCGCCCTGTGCCCTTTAATTTTCTGGCCCCTGTCACATCTAAGAAAGCTTCATCAAGTGAGAGAGGTTCGACAAGTGGAGTAAAGGAGTTAAAAATCTCCATCACTCGCTCTGAGATTTGCGAGTAGCGATGATGCTCTGGAGCTACAAAGATTGCGTGAGGTGCCATTCGTTGGGCGCGGCCCACCGGCATCGCAGCCCTAATTCCAAATTTGCGCGCTTCGTAATTAGCTGAGAGAACTACTCCGCGGATTCCCGCACCAACCACGAGTGCTTTCCCGCGAAGTTCTGGATGATCACGTTCGGCAACGGAGGCATAAAAGGCATCCATATCTACATGCAGGATCGTCGATGCAAGCGCGCTTTCTTCGCTCATAAATCCACGCTACCTCTCGAACATATGTTCGAAAAATACAGGAAAACCTCGATGATTTCAAGCGTGTCGAAAGGGGCAAGTAATTGAAATTTCAACTACTTTCATTTACTCTTCTTTATGTTCGTAACATTCACACAAGTACAAACAGGAGAAAAATGAACGCAGTTCTAGTTATCGGTCGCGTGCTTTTCGCAGCACTCTTCATCATGTCAGGCATTGGGCACTTCAAATCACTCGAAGCAATGACAGGTTATGCAAAGTACAAGAAGCTCCCTGCAGCAAAGCTCGGCGTGATCGGTAGTGGTCTCTTCTTCCTTCTCGGAGGTATCTACATCCTTCTCGGTGTTTGGGTAGATCTTGGCGCGCTTTTGATCGCTGTAACTGTAATTCTTGCAGCGCTTATTTTCCACCAGTACTGGAAAGAAACTGATGCCAACACAAAGATGCAGGAAACAATTGCATTTAATAAAGACCTAGCTCTTGGCGGTGCAGCTTTGATTATTCTCGCACTCGTTGCGGGCGGAGTTATCACAGGTGCCGAGTTTGGACCTCACGTTGGAAATATCTCATTCTTCAATAAGTAATTCTTCTTACACAAAAGCCCCCGGTTAATCCGGGGGCTTTTGCATTTCTTCTGCGACTATTTCGCCATGGAAATACTTGCAGGATTGCTCGCAGGGGCTTTCATCGGAGCAGTCCTGGGTTTCATTGGGGCAGGTGGAGCAATGCTCGCTGTTCCGATTTTAATGTACGGCTTTGGACTCAAACCTGTGCACGCCACAACAGCCGCTCTTGCAATCGTATTTGCTGCAGCTCTTTCGGGTGCTTATCCAAAAGCTCGATCCAAATCAATTCTTTATAAAGAAGTATTCGTAATTTGGGGTCTTGGCCTAGTAACTAATGTCGGCGCGTCTCTATTGGCGCACATCCCTTCGCCTTCAGTAATCACAACAGGTTTTGCTGTTGTTTTGATTACCGCGGCTACGTCGATGGTGATTAAGCCAATAGAGCGATCTCATACACGAATCTCTAACTCAAAATTGATTCTGCTATCCCTTGCCATTGGATGCATAACTGGTTTTTTTGGAATTGGAGGGGGATTTATAATTCTTCCAGTTCTTGTTCTAGCCTTCGGGACTCCCGTAGCCACGGCTGCCGGCACATCTCTTGCGGTAATTGCAATCAACTCGTTTACCGCCTTCCTTGGCCACTTTCGCCAATGGGGTGAAATAAATTGGACACTTCCCTTGGTAATTTCTCTCGCGGCTGTAGTTGTTGCCGGGGTGACTTCAAGAATTCATTCAAAGATTGATTCGCTCGTGCTCAAGATATCCTTCGCTGGACTTTTATACTGCGTTGCAATTTTCACGATTCTAAAGACTTGGGTCATGTAGTTTTTGCCTATGGACGGAGTTCTAGAGAAAGCCGCTGTTAAACGAGTGCAAGAGGCGCTGACCCATCACAGCCTTTCTGGCCAAATCAAAGTTCTATCCGATAGCGCCAGAACAGCCCAAGATGCAGCAAGCGCGCTCGGAATTGAAGTTGGGCAAATTGCTTCTTCGCTCATCTTTAAATTCGACGACGAATCGCCATTGCTTGTCATTACAAGCGGTAGACATCGAGTAAATACGGATCTAGTTGCAAAAAATTTAGGCGTGGAAAAACTTGGTCGAGTCGATGCTGATTACGTCAAAGAAAAATCAGGATTTTCAATTGGGGGCGTTGCACCCATTGGTTGGTTATCTCCGGCAACGATACTTATCGATCAAGCGCTTAGTGATTACGACGTTGTGTGGGCAGCTGCCGGCCATCCACACGCGGTATACCCGACAACCTATGCAGAGCTAATCGCCTGCACTGACGCTAAACCAATGGTTGTTGGAGATTAATTCTGGTCTGATTTAAATCTTGAAAGAAGGATATTCATCTGTGACAAGCAAGATTGCGTATCCATAAACACGGTTCCAATATTGAATGGTCCCAAGTACCGGCTCTGCTGCCCATTTTGGATAAGCACCGGATGTAAAAGTCACAACCCACGCAACAACGCTCACTGCAAGTGCTGCCAATGAATAAATAATTCCTACAATGTAAAGTGGAATCGCTAAGAACCATTTAACAAGTGGCAGGCCTCGGTTGAGAGCCGCTCCCCCATTAACTTCAGGGAAAGTAACGCTTACCTTTGAATTTGCCTCAATCGATGGGTACTCGTCATTGAGTAATAACAAATAGGCCACTACTCGTGTTTCAAGTTCAATGAATGCTTTGTTAAATCCAAGAACATAACTTGGATAAATACCTCTAAAGAGCAGCGAGAGCGCCGCTGGCAGAACAAGAATTCCAGTAGAGCCCCAACCCATGCCCGACATTTGCGAAAAAGAAGCAAGAAAAATAGCTGCCGGAACTACCAAGATTCCTCTCCAAAATACTGTGGCCTTATTTCGGTTTAGTAAGTCAACGGCTATAACTGTCTTTATTTGTTTGCTCATAGTTAAACTCTACTCATGAATGAAGCCGTGAGTAGCAAAATCGTAACCGTGGCTTACTTCTGGAGAATTTCAAAGTCAAGTATTCCCTTTGCCCTTTTGCGCATGGCCCTTGATCGAGGTGGACTCCGCAGAACTAAAGGTGTTCTTTTTGCAAAAATGCTTGGCACGGGAAACGGTGAAACATTTACTCCAAAAGATGCCGACTCCACTCGGTGGGGTGCAATCATCACAATTGAAGAAAATCAGTTAACGGCTCTTGATTCATCAAGAATTATTACTAGATGGCGCAATAAATCTCAATCAGAATTTAGAGCACTTCTTGACCCTATTGCTTCACATGGCCATTGGTCTAAAGAAAATCCATTTTCTTATTCGACTACATCGGCTAATGGCGCAGTCATAGCTATAACTCGTGCCCGCATCGCAACTTTAAAAAATGCAATATTTTGGAGCGCGGTACCACCTGTAACTAAGAGTCTTCATAATTCACCCGGTCTAATAGCAGCTATTGGGATTGGTGAGGCGCCGCTTGGGTTGCAGGGCACTTTTTCTTACTGGAAGAGCGCTAAAGATCTCAAAGAATTTGCATATAAAAGCAGCGCTCACCAAGAAGTTATTGCAGCCACCGCACGCAATAAGTGGTACCGAGAAGAGTTATTCGCACGTTTTTCCGTTCGAGAAGTGCGCGGTGAGATTTCAAGTAAGTAGGTGACCTAAGGCAGACTATGCCCATGTCTATTCGCCACTACTCGCCACGACGTAATCGCCGTCGAGGAATCTCGATGCGGGCAATGACCTTTTTATATGCAGTTCTTGGAATCGCAATTCTTCTTCAAGTTGCATATCCACTCTTAAATGGGGAACCACTACGCTTCGTCACTATCTCTACGGTTTACTGGGGTGCTGGCGCAATGGCACTTCATGCACTCATGACTTATGGCGCCAGGTACGCCTTTACGTATTTACTTGCAACGCTAACTTTTGCATTTGTCATTGAATCCATTGGGGTCACAACTGGTTGGCCATTTGGCGTCTATACATATGATCTTTCTCTTGGAGTTCAATTCTTAAACGTCCCACTTGTTGTTCCATTTGCGTGGGTGATGATGGCTCATCCTGTTCTGGTGGCCGCGCGCACAATTACAAAAAACTGGGGATTTTTATATGGCGGTCTGACTCTGATGGCATGGGACCTTTTCCTTGATCCACAAATGGTTTCTGCGGGGAGATGGACTTGGGAGGTAAAGGGATCCCATGTTCCATTTACTCCAGAAGTACCTCTTTCTAACGCCTTTGGTTGGTTACTTGCAGGAATGGCACTCATTGCAATCCTTCACGCTATTTTGCCAATTGACCGACGCAAGGTAAGTGCATCACTTTTAGCTACAGATATTTTTCTTGGGTGGAGTCTCTTTGCGGGAATTATTTCAAATCTATTTTTCTTTCATAGGCCTGGTATCGCTTTTCTTGGTGGGCTTATTCTCGGCGCCCTCTTAACTCCATACTTCTTCATTCGCTGGCTCGGCCGCCCATAATTGCCAAATCTCATGGCGATTCTTCTTTTTTTCATTAATGTTTTCTTACTTGCTCTCGCAACACTCAACTTCTTCACACTGCGAAAGCCAACCGACTCGACCGAGACTTCGCTTAAGGTGGATGTTTTAATTCCCGTACGTAATGAAGCCGAAAACATCAACGAACTCGTTTTGAGCCTCCAAGCTCAAGTTGGCGTGCCTAGAGCGAAGTTTTATTTCATAGACGACTCTTCAACCGATGCCACCGCGTCCATCATCACAACAATGACCGCCAGAGATTCACGATTTAAACTTATTAGCGCCCCAGAACTTCCGACAGGTTGGATTGGTAAGACTTGGGCGCTTCAGCAAGGATATTTCGCTGCGAATGGAGAAATAGTCGTCACGATTGATGCAGATGTAAGGCTAGAAAAAGATGCATTGGTTAAATCAATAAATTTGCTGCAAAGTTCGAATTTGAACTTTATTTCACCCTATCCAAAACAAATCGCAAAGACTTTTTCTGAACGTCTTATTCAACCGATTCTTCAATGGTCTTGGATGAGCACAGTACCGCTTGTGATAGCAGAACGAAGCTCCCGAACTTCTCTGGCAGTAGCTAATGGTCAGTTCTTTCTTGCAAAGCGTGAAAGCCTGGACCTGGTCAATGGATTTAAAAGTAATGCAGATAAAGTTTTGGATGATATTGAATTAGCTAGAGCTCTTATCCAGTCTGGGTGTAAAGGAACCGTCGTAAGTGGCTCTGATATTGCAACTACTCGAATGTATACATCTTTTACCGAGTTGCGTGCCGGATACGGCAAATCGTTATGGCAAGCATTCGGTGGAAAATTTGGTACTACCGTTGCAATTGCCTTTCTTTTTTTCACCGGGATTTATCCGTTTGTTCTATTTTTAAATTTCCATCCTCTAGGACTCTTTGCACTCGAAGCGGTCATTGCCGCCAGACTGATAAGCGCAAAAGCTTCGCGCGGTTCGTATTTGGATTCGTTCTTGCATCCATTTTCCTGCGCCTTACTTATTTATCTCATCTTTTTTTCGTGGAGAAATAGAAAGAGTGCACAGTGGAAGGGTCGCACGGTATGAAAAACGATCATTTTGCCCGCGGCTCTGGAAAAGTTGCAGTCATTGGTGCGGGTATTGGTGGCATGGCAACAGCTGCCCGTCTTGCAAAAGCCGGATTCGAAGTCTCTGTGTTTGAAGCGTCATCACGGCATGGAGGTAAGTGCCGAACTGAATGGATCGGAAAGTTTGCATTCGATACCGGTCCATCACTCTTAACTATCCCTGCTGTTTATCGGGATTTCTTCCAGCGCACAGGTGAAGTGATGGGACGAATACTCGATATTTCACCAGTTAATCCATCTTTTGATTACAGATTTAGTGATGGTAAATCAATTAAATTTGAAAATCTCTCACGTAAGAAAACGCTCGCTGCAATTACCGAGGCCCTTGATAACGAGAGTGCGCTGGAGTGGGATCAGATGATGCGCCGTGCGGAAGCTATGTGGGATGTATCCCGTGAACCATTTATCGAATCAGAACTCAATAGTCCTCTCTCGCTCTTAAAGCGCCCAAAACTTCTACGCGATTTTCGAGTAATTGCTCCGTGGAAGTCGCTTCGAAATATTGAAATTAGGAGTCCCTACCTTCGAAAAATTCTTGACCGCTATGCAACATATAGCGGATCAGATCCTCGAGTGGCTCCTGCTGTACTTTCAACAATCGCATTTATTGAAGAAGCATTCGGGGCGTGGCACGTCAAAGGTGGTGTTGGAACACTGAGCGATGCTATCTACAAGCGTGCGTGTGACCTTGGTGTCACCTTTGCATTCAATACAAAGGTAAAAGAGATTTCACATAATTCAAGCAAGGTAACTGGCTTGGTGCTCGCTGATGGAGAGAAATTAGAATTCACAAAAATTATTGCTAATGCTGATGCGGGAAGTGTTTATAACGAACTAATAAAAGGAAAAGTCAGGAAAATAGCTAAATCTCGAAGAGCCATCGCCAAATCAGAACCGTCGCTAGCGGGGTTTTCAATCTTGCTCGGGCTTCGACCTGATCCGAATTCAAAAAGACTTGAACACCACACAATTCTTTTTCCCGAAGATTACGATGCTGAATTCATATCGATATTCGATAAAAAAATACCTGTCGTTAAACCCACAATCTATATCTGTGCGCCACACGATGAATCAATGGTGAAAGAAAGCGGATATGAAGCTTGGTCTGTCTTAGTAAATGCGCCGAGGCATGATCCAGATGGGATTAACGGTTTCGACTGGAGCGATGAAAAATTTGCAAAGGGATATGTGGAAGAAATCATTAACCAAATTGAAAAGGCTGGAATTTCGGTGCGTTCTCGCATAGAAGTTTTAGAATTTCGCACGCCTCTTGATCTTCAAAATGAAGTCCTGGCTCCTGGTGGTTCAATCTATGGAACTTCAAGTAATGGAGCCCGTTCAGCATTCTTGCGTGCAAAGAATCGTTCCCCTCTTAAGGGTTTATATCTTGTAGGTGGATCAGCTCATCCAGGTGGTGGACTTCCACTGGTTGGTTTAAGTGCTGAAATAGTTTCATTAGCCATGCTAGAAAATAAGTGAAAGCGACTACTTAAGAGAGGTGTATGCATTTCTCATTACGAGAAATAAACTCACGCATTGACCAATGAGAAGTAAGTACATCACTGCGTTAGCGCCACTCAGGCCAAGATTTACCGCTATAAGCAAAATAAATATTGCACTTGCCCTGACGGGACGCTCTGTTGGGGTCACAACAGTTATTACTGAAAGGCCAAGGGATGCCGCGCGAGCTCGCGCATACTCTTGCGTAGCTGCCAGTACCCATAAAGAAATTGCAAGCCAGGCTGGAACTCCCACTTGATAAGCAACATATAACCAGAGCGCTTCGGTAACTCGATCTGCGACTGAATCAAGAGTTGCACCGAAATTACTAGAGCGCCCTTGATAAATTGCAACACTTCCGTCGATGCCATCTGCGGCAAGAGATAGAACGAGTAGTGCTATTGCGAGAAGGGTGAGAGGGTGCCAAGCCATAAACGCCGCTGTTACTACTCCAAAAAGCGTTAAGAAATTAGGCGAAACCTTTATGGAAGTTAAAACTCTTGCACAGATAAAGGAAATTGATAGCCAACTTTTAACAATTCCAACAACGTGAGCTTGGCCATGAAGCGCGCTCCATTTGGCGTAGAACACTTCTTTTTGCATCACCTGTCACCCACTTTGAGGTTTGCGTAGATTTCTCTCGTTGCGTTAGAAGTGTTCATTGTGTAGAAATGCAAACCTGGTACACCAGCATTGAGTAAATCTTGTGAAAGTTTCGTTGCAACTTCAACCCCAAGTTTGTAAACATCTTCGGGATTGTCTTGAACTTTTTCAAATGCTCCAGATAGTCGACTTGGGATTGGGGTTCCGGTCAATTCCGACATTCGATTAAGTTGTTTAACATTTGTGACAGGCAAAATCCCAGCGATGATAGGAAGCTTTGAACCTTTAGCCGCCAATTTATCCACGAGAGATTTCCACTTATCTGCCTCAAAAAAGAATTGCGTTGTCGCAAAACTGGCACCTAACGATTCTTTTCTAATCAATACATCAATATCAATATCAAGATTTCCATTAGAAGCAGGGTGTCCATCCGGAAATGCTGCAACTCCGATTTCGAAGCCACCAAAATCGGCTGCTAATTTCACCAATTCATCAGCATGGTTTAGACCATCTGGCGTTGAAGTCCATGGCGCACGTGGTCCTCCCGTTGGATCTCCGCGCAAAGCTAAAATACTTTTAATCCCAGAACTTTGGTACCGACCCAAAATCTCTAGGAGTTCTGACTTGGTTGAACCAACACAAGTCAGATGCGCAACAGTTGGGATATTTGTCCTAGATGTAATTTCAGAGGTAATTTTTATTGTTCGGTCTCTCGTACTTCCGCCAGCACCGTAAGTGACTGAAATGAAATCCGGTGCAATAGTTTCAAGTGCGGCCATTGCCTTCCAAAGGCGCGCTTCCCCGTCGACATCTTTAGGGGGAAAGAACTCAAATGAATACGTAGTTTTCATCGCAGTGCGCTTTTCCACACGGTCAGGGTACCGTTGCGTCGTGGTCAACGATGCACAGGGCACGCTTGTTAGGGTCCGGGAAGAGATTCAAGAAGAGCTGAATTCTTATCTGACACTTCAACGCGAATACTTAAGTGGCATCGGCTCTGAATTAATTCCAGTGTGCGATGCCCTCGAATCCTTTCTACTTGATGGCGGAAAACGATTACGACCGCTCTTTGCCTATGCCGGCTTCTTAGCTACTGACAAAATTCCAAGCAAAGAAGACATTCGTGCATTTACATCTCTTGAACTATTGCAAGCTTGCGCGCTGATTCATGACGACCTTATGGATAAATCAGATACTCGGCGAGGAAAGCCAGCAATCCATCGCCACTTTGAAAATCTGCATCAGAGTCAGGCCATGCATGGACTTTCAGAACAATTTGGTGAAGCAGCTGCAGTGCTTCTTGGTGACTTGGCGTTGGTGTGGTCAGATCACATGCTGCATACTTCTGGAATTTCAGCGCAGTCTTTGCTCTCAGCTCTAAGTGTTCATGATGAGATGCGCATAGAACTCATGGCAGGACAGTATTTAGATGTTCGAGAAGCTGGTGAAAAATATCCAAACGTCGATCGTTCACTTCGAATTGCTCGATATAAATCTGGAAAATACACAATCGAACGTCCACTTCATCTCGGAGCTTCTATTGCAATTCCTGATTCAAATGCGAGAAAAAATCTAACGCATCTTTTGAGTTCCTATGGACTTCCACTTGGAGAGGCATTCCAATTACGTGATGATTTACTCGGAATTTTTGGAGATCCACAAACAACCGGCAAACCTGCAGGCGATGACATTCGTGAAGGTAAGCGAACTGTTTTGATGGCTATGACTTTTGATCGTGCCCGAGAAAGTGCCAAAGCAAAACTTTCAGAGCTACTTGGAAATGAAAACTTAAGCCCTTCAAATATAGATACGGCTCGCACGCTTATTTCAGAGTCCGGTTCAGTAAAAGTGGTCGAAGATCTCATCGATGGTCTACTTTCCAGCGCGCTAGAAGCTGCATCTTCTGCTGAAATTGGTTCCTCAGCAAGGCAGTTACTCACACTACTTGCGACATCAGCTATTCATAGGAGTCATTAATGACCGCACGCGTTAAAGGACCAACCGATCATGTTGTTGTGGTTGGCGCAGGTCTTGCCGGATTAAGCGCCGCGCTTCGACTAGCTGGTGCTGGAAGAAAAGTTACAGTTGTTGAACGTGAAGGCGTTCCTGGCGGGCGCAATGGGCTACTTAATAAAGATGGATATGCATTCGATACTGGCCCATCTGTTTTAACGATGCCGTCACTCATTAACGATGCCTTTAATTGCGTCGGCGAAGATATGAAGGATTGGCTCGAACTCATGCCGCTTTCACCTTTGTACAGAGCTTTTTATGCTGATGGAACTCAAATTGATGTCCACGCAAATACTGCTCAGATGGAAGAAGAGATTCGTCGCACCGTGAGTGCCGAAGAAGCGCTGGGCTATCGCAAGTATGTGGACTTTGTAACAAAGTTATACAAGTATGAGATGAACGATTTTATCGATAGAAATATTGATTCGCCTCTTAACTTGTTAACACCAAACCTGGCAAGACTTATCGCTCTTGGTGGATTTCGCAGGCTTTCGCCAAAGGTTAATCAATTTCTCAAAGATCCACGCCTGCAAAAGGTTTATTCATTCCAAGCCATGTATGCGGGTGTAAGTCCACAGCAGGCATTGGCAATCTACGCAGTGATTGCATATATGGATTCAGTCAACGGGGTCTTCTTCCCCAAAGGAGGAATGCATGCTGTTCCACGAGCACTAGCAGCGGCTGCAGAAAAGCATGGCGTCACATTTAAGTACAACACTACGGTGACCAAACTCGATATCGAGAATTCGCGAGTCAAAGCTGTAATGACCAATACAGGCGAACGAATTGCCTGTGATGTTGTAGTGATGAACCCAGATTTACCAGTTGTTTGGCGTGATTTGCTCGGAAAAACTCCTGCAAAAATTAAATCTCTACGTTACTCCCCATCGTGTGTAACCCTCTTAGTGGGTTCTTCCAAAAAGTATGAACATATTGCTCACCACAATATTCACTTCGGCCATTCATGGGACGGCGTCTTTGATGAACTAATCAATAAGAAGCAGCTAATGTCCGACCCTTCAGTACTTGTCACAGTTCCAACTCATGACGACAAATCCCTCGCACCTGCAGGTAAAGAGTCTTATTACATTCTCTTTCCAACGCCAAACCTTGATGCAGATATAGATTGGACCAAACAAGCAGGACCATACCGAGATCAAATGATTAAGACTCTTGAAGATCGCGGATACAACGGATTTGGTGCTTCAATCGAAACGGAAGTTATGACTACTCCCCTTGATTGGCAAGCACAGGGAATGGAACGTGGTGCTCCATTTGCAAGTGCGCATACTTTCTTCCAGACAGGTCCATTTAGACCGCGAAATTTGGCTGCTGGATTTGAAAATGTTGTCTTTGCTGGTTCTGGAACACAACCAGGTGTGGGAGTTCCGATGGTGTTAATTTCGGGGCGACTTGCTGCTGAAAGAATTGTTGGACCCGTCAAATAATGAATGAACTCGATGCTGCGAAGATTTATGACTTTCGTCTTCGTGAATCGTACGCGGAATGTAAAAGGCTCAATGCTTTACACGGAAAGACTTACTACCTAGCCACACTTCTTCTTCCAAAATCTAAGAGACCATTCGTTCATGCACTATATGGATTTGCTCGATTTGCAGATGAAATTGTCGATGATTTAGCTTCCACACTTTCTCCTCAAGAAAAAGCAGATGCGCTTTCAAAATGGAGCGCTGGCGTTCTTTTGGATTTGAAAAATGGGACTAGCCAAGATTCGATTGGCAGAGCTCTCGTTGACACTGCGAAGAGATTTGATATTCCCCATCAACATTTTGTTGATTTTCTCCATTCAATGACTATGGATCTTACGATTACCGAATATCAAAGTTATGAAGATTTACTCGCATATGTTTACGGTTCTGCTGCAGTGATTGGCTTAGAAATGGTTCCGGTCCTTGGTTACAGCGATGCGAAAGCTTTTGAGGCGGCGAAAAAACTTGGAATCGCTTTCCAATTAGCTAATTTCATTCGTGATGTCGGTGAAGACTTAGATCGTGGGCGTGTATATCTGCCCTTGAATGAATTAGCCGAGCATGGAGTCGATCGCCAGATGCTTGAAAGACGAATCCTGACACCGCAAATTATTAGCGCACTGAAATTTCAGATTGAACGCGTACGAAAGTTGCAAGATGAGGCTGCGCCGGGAATTGAACTCTTGGATAAAACAAGCCGCCCATGTATTCGCGCTGCAAGTGAACTTTATTGTGGCATTGTCGATGAAGTCGAAGCCATTGGTTATGACATCTTCAAAAAGCGCGCCAAAACTTCTACTCTTCGAAGGGCTCGCGTTGCAGGCCGTGCTTATTTGCAAGCAATAAGGGCGCGCATTAGGTAAAGTTTGACTTGCGGGAGCCGAAAATATTTGGCTGAGAGGATCTGAAATTCAGATCGACCGCTAGACCCGTCCGGTAATGCGGATGCGGAAAGGTAATAAACATGTCATCAATTCTCTTCACAGCTTGGGGTTACCAAGTCTCAGTCCTTGAGGCACTTGCTTCAATTACATCCTTTATCGGAGTTGGGCTCGGCGTCACCGCCAAGAGAATCACTTGGCCATGGTGGGCTTTAAGTAGCGCACTTTATGGAATCTTTTTTCTACAAGCTAAATTATTTGCAAGTGCAGCACTGCAAATTGTTTTTATCATCGCAGCGGTCTGGGGATGGTTTGGCTGGGAACCTAAAGGGGCTAAACCGGGCGCTCTCTCAAATAAGAAACGAGCTCTTTGCATCGCAGCACTCTTTGCATCAACTCTTGCACTTGCTCCACTTTTGAAAAACTTGGGAGCTGCCTCAACGACGACAGATTCATTTCTATTCTTTGGTTCGCTCATCGCTCAAATACTGATGGTTTATGAGAAATATGAATCTTGGCCAATCTGGCTCGTAGTTGACTGTGTTGGCACAATTTTGTATGCCTCTCTTGGTTATTGGTTTACTGCCGCCCTTTATGCAGCCTTTACAGTGATTGCAGCATTTGGATGGAGCCGTTGGTATGGATCTCATCGCCGCGCTATTAGATCTTTGTAAGGCAAGCGAACGGCCAATAATTGCAATTGATGGACCTGCAGGAGCTGGCAAAACAACGCTTGCTGCAACTATTAAAATGGCACTCGCACCGCAATTATCTGTTCAGGTGATTCACATGGATGATTTATATAACGGGTGGCGTTTTGCGCTGGGTAATGAATTAACTTCGGTGCTCCAAAATATTGTTAAAGCCCACCAAGATAAGAAACCATATGTATTTAATAAATATGACTGGAGTCAAGGTGATTTTGGTGAGGAACAGAATTTGGAATCTGCGGATTTATTGATTTTGGAAGGCGTTGGTAGCGGGCAACGTTCAATACGAGAGAATTTATCAACACTTATTTGGGTTGATATTGCACCCGTAGCCGGAGTTGCTCGCGTACTTAATCGAGACGGTTTTGATCTAGAGCCTCAAATGCGCGAGTGGCTTATCGCACAATCTCAACACTTTCGGGCAAACTCGACACAAGAAGAATCAGAGTTCATCCTCACCAATTGAGAGGGTCCTTCTGCATAAAATGGCAGATATGTCTGACCTCACTGGCGAATTAATTGATGGGCGATATCAGCTCATCCGCAATATTGCCGGCGGCGGAATGGCCACTATCTATGAAGCTCTAGATACTCGTCTTGATCGCAAGGTTGCTGTCAAAGTAATGCATCCGCATTTAGCTCAGGATGAAAAATTTGTGGAGAGATTCATTCGCGAAGCAAAAGCAGCAGCCGCGCTTTCACATCCAAATATTGTTTCTGTACAAGACCAAGGTTGGAACCAGAGTGGAGTTCCCGCTGTATTCATTGTCATGGAAATGGTTGAGGGTCACACGCTTCGAGAATATTTAAATGAGCAAGGTTCGATGACTGTCCGAGACGGGGTCAAATTTCTGCTTCCCATATTGAGCGCTCTTTCTGCGGCACACAAATTAGGAATTGTTCATAGAGATATCAAACCCGAAAACATTTTGATCTCTAAAGAGGGTCGTATAAAGATTGCGGATTTTGGGCTTGCTAAAGGAACTCTTATCGGTGAAACAATGACAGCGGAAGCAAGTGTCATTCTCGGAAGCGTTTCCTATCTTTCTCCTGAGCAAGTTTCTCGGGGAATTGCAGATCCCAGAAGCGATGTTTACTCAGTAGCGGTGACGGCTTTTGAAATGTTTACTGGAGAAAAACCTTTTTCCGGAGAAGAACCAATTCAAATTGCCTATATGCACGTTAATAACCGTGTCCCGAAGATGAGCGCCATGACAAATAATATTCCTGAAGCGTTAGATGAGCTAATTTATCGAGCCACAAACGCAGATCCAGATAAGCGTCCACGCGATGCATCTGAATTTCATTTTGAACTCTCAAAAATTTCAATTGCACTCGATCCTAAGCAAAACCAAATGAGTCTCGAACTCGATATTCCAGTGGAGCCCATGAGACCTTCAAGAAAATCTCGTAAAGAGAAAAATAAAGCGAAGAAGGACGAAAAGGAAAAAACAATAGTTCTGAAAGAACCAAGCATAAATAAGATAGAAACAACAGCTCAGGTTAGAAAACGTAAAAGAGTAAGCAAGCGAGTGCGTCGCAATAGATTTATTGCGTTTTTCCTAGCAATAGCGTTAGGGGCAGGCGGTTGGTATGTACTCATCGGACCTGGTTCTAAAGTTGTTGTTCCTTCCGTAATCGGTGGAACCGAGAGTGATGCACAAAGCACACTCAAGCCTTTAGGGCTTACATCTGCTGTTGTTGAAAAGCGCTTTGATGAAGAAATTCCTGAAGGACGAATTATCGAATCGATTCCTGGTGGTGGAGGTCGAGTAGATGCAAATGGTCAAGTAAAACTTGTAATCTCCAAAGGCCCAGAACGTTACGAAATACCTACCCTTGCGGGATTAACTCCTGAGGCTGCGGTAAATCTACTTGCCAAACTACCGATTAAAGTTGGAGATATCAGCGAGGAATTTAACTCGACTATTCCTAAGGGATTTGTAATTTCTTCAACACCTAAAACAGGTGAAAAAGTAAAGCGTGACTCCTTGATCAATATCCTGGTAAGCAAAGGTGTTGAAACGGTAAATCTTGATTCCTACGTTGGTAAGAGTCGTGATCAAGCGTTAAATGAACTCACCGATTCTGGATTTATTGTTGTCCCTAAAGATGTTTATGATGAAAAAATAATGGCTGGCCTGGTAATTAGCCAAACCCCTGCTGGCGGAGCTCCTGCGACTAAGGGCTCAAAAATCACACTTTTAGTTTCAAAAGGATCTGAATATGTTTATATCCCTGAAGCAATCACAGGTAAATCGCTAGCTGAAGTAAAGAATTTACTTGCCGATCTTGAGATTGGAATTAAATTTAATTACATCAAGAAGAGTGGCAAGAACTGGTCGATGACACCAAAGCCACCTCTAAAACTTAAGCGTGGAAGCAAGGTAACTATCAAGGTTTGGTAGGGTTGGGCGCATGTCTTCGGTAGCGAAAAAACCGCGAATCGGAGCTCACACCCCCACAACTGGTGGAATGGCAAAGCGATCAATTGCTTATGCCGAAACAATTGGTGCCGAAGCAATTCAAGTATTTACCTCTAACCCTCGTGGTTGGGCAATGCCAGATACTAATCATGAAGCAGATGCGCTCTTTCGCGAAAAGACACAAAGCCTAGACATCGAAACCTACGTTCATGCTCCCTTCTTGATTAATCTCGGTTCACCAACTGAGGCAACATATAAAAACTCACTTGCCTCTACCGAATACTCACTTAAGCGAGGCAAAGAAATTGGTGCACTTGGCGTTGTGGTGCATACCGGCTCGGCTGTAAATGAAGACTTTGTTGCAAAAGCATGGAAGCAAATAAATAAGGGAATGATGCCAATCCTTAGCGCGCTGACAGATGACGCACCAATGCTTCTGCTTGAACCAACTGCTGGGCAAGGTCAATCACTTGTGAAAAAGTTAGATGATTTAACGAATTACCTTAAAGCGCTCGAATATCATCCAAAAGTTGGCATCTGTTTGGATACCTGTCATGTTTTTGCTGCAGGTCATGACATCGCCAAAAAAGGTGGAATGAAAGAAACCCTTGATCTTCTCGTTGAAATTGCCGGTATAGAGAGAATTCAACTTATCCATGCAAATGACTCTATGGATGTCTGCGGTGCGCTTAAAGATCGTCATCAAAACATTGGTGATGGATTCATCGGGGTTGATCCATTTAAAGAGCTTCTCAAGCACCCCGCTGTTATAAATGCTCCTCTCATTTTGGAAACACCCGGAATGGAACCTGAACATGGCAAGGAAGTAGCACTGCTTAAGAAACTACGCGGATGAGCGCACGTCATCAGCTTCAATTAAAACTCGCTCCTTGGGCACTCTTATCTGTATCAGCATCATGGGGCCTTGCCTTCGTAGTAATGAAAGATGCGCTCGTCAGACAAGATGTGATGAGTTTCTTATCAACGCGCTTTATTGTCGCTGTAATTGCAATGCTTGCGATTCGTCCTCAAGTCATTAAGAAGATCAATGGTGATTTACTCGTACGCGCAGCCGCAGCCGGATTCTTCCTTGGAACCGGATACATTTTTCAAACACTAGGTCTTGAGCGAACAGGAGCAGCAGTTACTGGTTTTGTTACTGGCCTCTATGTCGTACTCACTCCAGTATTTGCCGCTTTATTTTTCCGTGAACGTATAACCAAACTAACTTGGTTCTGTGTTGCTCTAGCAACGATTGGATTGGCACTACTTTCGCTGCATGGTTGGTCCGTTGGTTTTGGTGAATTTTTAGTTTTTATTAGCGCAATTGCCTTTGCTGCTCACATTCTTGCACTCGGCAAATGGAGTTCTGGGCGAGATTCTTATGCCATGACTATCGTTCAACTTTCGGTCTGTGCGCTCTTAACCGGTGCCATTTCTCTCTCTCAAGGTTTTCAAGCGCCACCAGATAGCGGAGTTTGGTCGGTAGTTATTTTCACCGCAATTATTTGCACGGCCGTGGCATTTATCGTACAAACTTGGTCGCAGGCTCATATGACTTCAACAAAGGTGGCGGTAATCCTCACTATGGAAGTTGTCTTTGCCGCACTCTTTGCCGTCATTTTTGGCGGAGAAGTTCTTACTTTCCAAGTCTTAAGCGGTGGAATACTCGTTCTCATTGCGATGTATTTGATTGTCATCAAAGAGGCATGAGAGGCTTCTGCACATGGCGATAGACCTTCGATCTGACACTGTCACAAAACCATCCAAAGCTATGCGCGAAGTTATTGCAGCAGCACCTGTAGGCGATGATGTTTATGGTGATGACTCAACTGTAAATTCACTTGAAGAACGAGTCGCTGAAATGTTTGGGAAAGAAGCTGGACTATTTACTCCAACTGGATCGCTTGCAAATCAATTAGCAATTCGCATGTTGGTTGCGCCGGGCGAGGAACTACTCGCTGAAACAAATTCTCACATTGTCAGAGCAGAATTAGGCGCTGCCGCCACTTTTAGCGGAATCACCACGCGCACTTGGCCAGCCAAGAACGGCTTGCTTAAGGCCAGTGACGCACTCGAAATTGCGCGACCAAATTCTGGACCATATTTAGTATCAACAACTGCAATCGCCGTTGAAAATACACATAATTTTGGTGGCGGCACTGTCCAACCGCTTGAAGAGATAAAAGCGTTGCGTAAAGGCGCCGACGACCTTGGAGTAGCTCTTCATCTCGATGGCGCAAGAATTTGGAATGCCCATGTTGCATCAGGAGTTTCCTTCAAGGAATATGGAAAATATTTCGACACGATTAGCGTCTGTCTTTCTAAAGGACTTGGCGCTCCAGTTGGTTCTCTCATGCTCTCGACAAAAGATCGTGTGGCTAAAGCACGTGTGTGGCGTAAGCGATATGGAGCGGGCATGCGCCAAATTGGCTTGCTAGCGGCTGCAGGTCATTATGCCCTCGATAATAATATTTCGCGGCTTTCAGAGGATCATCGTCTTGCAAAGAAAATTGCAGTAGCAGTTGCAGAGTTAAATCCAGCTCTTATCGACCCTACAACTGTTGACACTAATATCGTTGGTCTAGATCTTGCATCCCTTGGAATGAGTGCAGCTGAACTTGCCACGACATTTCGCGAAAAAGGTTTATGGATTAGTGCTCTAGGTCCAAAATATGCGCGTCTTGTGACTCATCTAGATTTCAATGAAAGCCAATGTGATGAAGCAATTGAAATTTTAAAGAGCGCCCTCAAAGCGAAGTAGCCATTCTTTCTTATTTAATCCGTAGGCATAATTTCCCAGTGCTCCCCCAGTTTTAACAATGCGATGACAGGGAACAACAAGAACAATTGCGTTCTTTGCACAAGCACTGCCTGCCGCACGAACAGCGGCAGGACTGCCAGCTCGATCGGCTAAATCTGCATACGAAAGAGTTTTTCCGGGCACAACTTTGCGCATTGCCTTCCAGGCCGACTGAGAAAAAGCAGCACCTGGTTGGGAGACCTTTATTGAATTAATCGCAGATATATCGCCGTCGAAATAGTCATCTAGCAAATCTGAAACCACGGGAATTCGCTTTACTTCTTTAAATTCTCTCTCGTAATCTTCCAAAGACAAGCTCTCTCGCAAAGCTTTTTGAGTAGATAGATTTGCACCAAGGAGTAAATCTTGATCTGCAATGAGGTTTAAGACTCCTATTGGAGTTTTGTGCGAAGCAAAAAGAAGTGGCACGTCGCCTAAATTAGCGGTCGCGCAACATCTCTGCAACTAAAAATGCGAGCTCTAGAGATTGCGCGTGGTTAAGTCGAGGATCGCATGCCGTCTCATATCGTGAAGCTAAATCTTCTTCAGAAATCTTTTCGCCACCACCAACACACTCTGTTACATCATCTCCAGTGAGCTCAATATGAATTCCACCTGGATGAGTGCCAAGAGCTTTGTGTACTTCAAAGAATCCCTTTACTTCATCCATGACATCATCGAATCGACGAGTTTTATATCCCGATGGCGCTTCGTAAGTATTTCCATGCATTGGATCGCAAACCCAAAGCACTTTAGCGCCGGCCTTGGTGACGCCATCAACGAGAGCAGGGAGCGCTTCACGAATCTTGCCGGCACCCATACGAGTAATAAATGTAATTCGACCTGGTTCGTCATTCGGATTGAGCTTTTCAATCAGTGTGAGTGCATCTTTCACAGTCGAAGTTGGACCAAGCTTGATACCGATGGGGTTATTTACCTTTGCACAGAAATCAACATGTGCGCCATCGAGTTGACGTGTTCGCTCGCCAATCCAAAGGAAGTGCGCAGAAACGTCATAAGGAAGTTGGGTGCGAGAGTCGATGCGAGTGAGCGCCTTCTCGTATTCGAGAATAAGGGCTTCGTGGCTTGAGTAGAAATCAACGCTCTTAAATGAATCTGGGTCTGCGCCAGCCGATTTCATAAATGCAAGGGCTCGACCAATTTCGTCAGCCATTTTTTCGTAGCGATCACCAACGGAGGAATCGCGAATAAAGCCTTTATTCCATTCATGAACTTGTCGAAGGTCTGCAAAACCACCTTGAGTAAAAGCACGCACCAAATTCAGAGTTGCAGACGATGTGTTGTAAACGCGAACCAAGCGATGTGGATCGGGAGTTCTGGCACTTTCTGTAAATTCAAGGTCATTGACAGCATCGCCACGATAAGCGGGAAGCTTTACATCACCACGAGTTTCAAAATCGCTAGATCGTGGCTTGGCAAACTGCCCAGCCATGCGACCGACTTTAATTACTGGAAGGCTTGAGTAGTACTGCAGAACCGCAGCCATTTGAAGAATTGTTTTAATGCGATCGCGAATTGAATCTGCAGTTGCTGCTGCGAAAGTTTCTGCGCAATCGCCACCCTGTAACCAAAATGCTCGACCTTCTGCTGCTTCTGCAATGCGAGCTTTAAGATCATCACACTCTCCAGCAAAAACTAGCGGTGGCAGAGATTTAAGTTCTGCAACAGCTGCTTTAACTGCAGGACCATCTACGCCACCAGGCCATTGTGGTTGCTGCGCAGCAACTAGCCCAGGGGTAAATAGATTTTCGATTGTTGTCATAGGTATAAGAGTAGATGTCAGAGGATTTATCTTGACGGGTAATTACCCGAAGAAGATCTCTGTCTCCTTGTAGCGCTCAAGCGGAACTGTCTTTAACTTCTCAGTGGCCGTTGCTAGAGGTACGCGCACAATATCTGTGCCGTGAAGTGCAACCATCTTGCCCCAGTCGCCCTCAGAAGCCGCAGTAATTGCTTGAAGTCCAAAGCGAGTGGCCAGTACACGGTCGAATGCCGTTGGTGTTCCGCCGCGTTGGATGTGACCAAGAATTGTTGTGCGTGCTTCGTGGCCAGTTCTTTCTTCAATCTTCTCAGAAAGCCAATCGCCAATTCCTGAAAGCTTTACGTGACCAAATGCATCAAGTTTTGCATCCTTTGTCACCATGTCGCCATCTTGAGGTATTGCACCTTCTGCGACAACGATGATTGGTGCAAAACCATCCTTGTAACGGGATTCAACCCATTCACAAACTTTGTCGAGAGAGAACTTAATTTCTGGAATCAAAATACATGTTGCACCGCCGGCGATTCCTGAGTGAAGCGCAATCCATCCAGCATGGCGTCCCATAACTTCTACGATAAGAAGACGGTGGTGTGATTCTGCTGTTGTGTGAAGGCGATCAATTGCTTCCATAGCGATATTTACAGATGTATCAAATCCAAATGTGTAATCCGTATTGTTAAGGTCATTATCGATTGTCTTTGGAACACCGATCACTTTTACGCCAAGTGCATCTAGCTTTGTAGCAACACCAAGAGTGTCTTCGCCACCAATTGCAATGAGCGCGTCAATTCCCTGATCGGCAAGGCTCTGTTTGATTCTTTCTACGCCGTTTTCAATTTTGAATGGGTTGGTGCGTGATGAACCAAGGATTGTTCCGCCCTTTGGCAAAATTCCACGAGTTGATTCAAGTGTGAGTGGCATTGTGTAGTTCTCAAGCGGGCCTTTCCAGCCATCGCGAAAACCTACAAACTCATGTCCATATTCTTTTACGCCTTTGCGAACGATGCCGCGAATAACAGCGTTAAGTCCTGGGCAATCTCCGCCACCTGTAAGTACACCAATACGCATAAAAACTCCAAAAGATTGAGAATTAAAAACTGGTCATCATTGACTGGCACAGTCTAGCCTTGCCCCATGAGGATTAAAAATTATGGGGAATAGAAAACTCGTCGCTGGCGTGGACTCCTCAACTCAGTCCTCAAAAATAGTGATTCGAGATGCGCAAACTGGCGAGCTTATTCGACAAGGTCGCGCCCCTCATCCTGACGGAACAGAAGTTGATCCAACTCACTGGGCAACTGCAATTAACTCAGCAATTAAAGAAGCAGGCGGATTGGATGACGTCGATGCAATTTCGATTGGCGGTCAACAGCATGGAATGGTTGCGATGGATAAGGATGGAAAGGTTATTCGTCCTGCACTTCTTTGGAATGACACTCGTTCTGCAAAAGCCGCAGCGGATTTAAATGCCGAACTCGGTGGTGATGCTAAAACTGCAGACCAAGTTGGATCTGTACTCGTTGCAGCTTTCACCGCTTCGAAACTTAGATGGCTTGCAGATAATGAAAAGGAAAACGCTGTAAAAGTGCGCGCAGTTGCACTCCCTCACGACTGGGTATCTTGGCAACTCACGGGTGGCAAAGATTTAACAAAGCTATTTTCAGATCGAAGTGATGCATCAGGTACTGGCTATTTCGATCCAACAAATTCGCAATATCGGCGTGACATTTTGTCTATGGCACTTCGAAGCCAGGAAGAAATTACCCTTCCAACAATCATTGCTCCTTCTGCCTTTGGCGCGAGAACTACTTCGGGTATACCAATCGCTGCGGGCGCCGGAGATAACGCAGCGGCGGCTCTTGGTGTACAGGCAGAGCCAGGAGATGTCGTTGTTTCACTCGGCACAAGTGGAACAGCATTTGCCGTATCTGATACTCCAACACATGATCCGTCAGCAGCCGTAGCAGGATTCGCAGATGCTACTGGTCGATACCTACCGCTTGTCTGTACCTTGAATGCCGCAAGAATTCTTGATGCAGCAACACACATTCTTGGAAAAACACATAATGAAATTGGAGAGCTAGCGCTGACTTCCGTACCGGGTGCACATGGCTTAACTCTGCTTCCTTACTTTGAAGGTGAACGCACGCCAAATCGCCCAACTGCAACAGGAACACTCTCTGGAATGAATTTAAATAATTCAAATCCAGCAGATATTGCTCGAGCCATGATTGAAGGAATGTTGTGTGGCTTGGTGGATGCAGTAGATGCTCTTTCTCAATTGGGCGTTGGCGTAAAACGCATTCTTCTCATTGGAGGAGCCGCAAAGAATCCAGCAATTGCATCGATTGCTTCTGCCCTTTTTGGCCATGAAGTTCTTGTTCCACCTCCTGGTGAATATGTTGCAGATGGAGCAGCAAGACAAGCAGCATGGGCTTTACTTGAAAGTCAGAGCGCTCCAGTTTGGAACCTTGGAAAAATTGAGAGCGTCACATCGAAGCCGACACCAGAAGTTGTAGAAAAATACCGAACACTTCGCGATCGAACTATCAGTTGGGAAAAATAACGTGTCATTAGCCCCTGAAATTGTTGCCTTCCTTGAAAAAGCAAAAGCTGCTGGCTTACCTGATGTATGGCAAGCACCTGTTGATGTACTTCGTGCCAATACCCAAAGTAGAACTGCAAATGGTGGAACGCCTGATCCAATCTTTGAAGTTGTAAATACCTTTATTCCTGGCCCAACAGCTGATTTGCCGGTGCGAATTTATCGTCCTAATAACAACCCTAATAACAGCGCCATAGTTTTCTATCATGGTGGCGGTTGGGTTTTAAATTTCATTGATATCTATGACGCATCGATGCATCGCCTTGCCAATCAAAGCGGAGCGACGGTAATAAGTGTCAATTACCAAAAAGCACCAGAACATGCATTTCCCGTTCCCTTTGATGATTGCTATGCAACGCTTCTTTGGACTATTAAGAACGCGCAAAAGCTACAGATTGATCCGAAAAAAATCGGAGTACTTGGCGATAGCGCGGGTGGAAATTTAGCCAGCGCGGTTGCGCTAAAAGCCCGAGATAACAATGTACATATTGCCTTTGAGGTGCTCATTTATCCATGTAACAATCGTGACTTCACAACTAAGTCATATGTTGACTTTGCTGATGGTTATGGACTTTCGACACGCGCAATGCAATGGTTCTGGGATCAATACCTTCAAGGAAATTCTCACGATTCAAATCCATATGCATGTCCAACAAAAGCAAAGAGCTTAAAGGGACTTCCACCAACAGTAGTTGTAACTGCCGAATACGACCCACTACTTAGCGATAGCGAAAATTACACGGAACTCCTAAAACGTGATGGAGTAGAGGTTACTTACAAGGAGTTTGAGGGCATGAACCATGGCTTCTTTGCTAACCTAGCCATCACGCCAAGCGCAGCAAAAGCCATTGATTTCTGTGCATCAGAGATAAAACGAATTCTTAATTAACGGAGATCATTTACAAATGTCACGCAGAGGATTAACCCTATTTTTGCTTGTCGGTTTACTTTGGGGTATTCCCTATCTATTTATTAAAGTTGCCGTAGATAAAGAAACTGGATTTCCTCCAGCCATTGTTGTCTTTGGGCGCGTACTAATCGGTGCTGCAATTTTGTTACCCATAGCCATGAGAGATGGTTCTCTGAAGAAAGCGCTCTCTGGAATTAAATACATTGCCTTTTACGCGTTGCTTGAAATGATTGCGCCTTGGATTCTCATTGGAACAGCGGAGCAATCAATTCCTTCTGGCCTTGCCGGCCTTCTTGTTGCCTCGGTTCCGATTTGGTCAGCAATTATTACCTCGTTCCACGGAGATAAATCTGTCTGGCACTACAAGAGACTTCTCGGAATGCTCGTCGGTTTTGTGGGAGTCATTCTCGTTGTCGGCATCGAAAGTATTACTGGCTCATCTAGCCCCCTTGCAATTGCAATGATGCTTGCAGCTTCAATGCTCTATGCATATGCAATCATCATGATTCGTCGAGCACTTCCCAACGATTCTGGGATTGCTATCAACGGTCTTGCAATGGCAATTTCTGCCCTCTTCTATCTTCCATTTACTATCGCGCTCTGGCCATCACATCATGTCGAGGCAAATGCAATCTATTCAGTCGTCGCACTTGGTGTGTTATCAACTGGGGCTGCGTTCGCAATCTTTTTCGCTGTCGTAAAAGATATTGGTCCAGCAAGGGCTTCGTTTGTAACTTACTTGAATACTGCATTTGCAGTGTTGCTCGGTCTGGTAATCCTTAACGAACCTCTCACTCCAGGAATAGTTATCGGACTACCTTTGATTCTTATCGGCTCATACTTTGCAAGCCGCAAAACTACGAGCGTTTAGTTTTCTCCGAAACCCAATCGCTCAAGAAGTTTTGGATCTCTCTGCCACTCTTTAGAAACTTTCACGTGAAGCCCGAGAAAAATTCTTGCTCCTAATTCGCGCTCGATATCTTTTCGTGCGCGCATGCCAATATCTTTTAACCGCTCACCCTTGTGCCCCAGAATAATTCCAGTCTGTGAATCACGCTCGACGTGAATAGTTGCGTGGATATCAAAGAATGGCCTTGATCCCTTTTCCTCACGCTCTGACATTTCATCAATTGTGACCATGATTGAGTGTGGCAACTCTTCGCGCGCGTCTCGAAGGGCTGCCTCGCGAATGAGCTCACAGATTAATTGTTCAACACCTTGATCGCTCTTCATATCTGTTGGATAAAAGGCAGGTCCTTCTGGCAATTTATCGGCGATGAGTTTGGCAAGTAAATCAATCTGATCGTGAATAGCTGCAGAAATTGGGACGATCTCATCCCATTGAAAACCCTTTGCAAGTGAGCTGACCCCAAGTAAACGATTGGCTAGATTTTTCTTTGCAACAAGATCTGTTTTTGTGACTAGTGCGAACTTTTTGGCTCGTGGATACTTTGCGAGTTCGGCAGCTAAAAATTCATCACCCGCGCCAGAGTCTTCATCTGCAGGCAAGCACATCAAGACAATATCGACTGAATCTAAACTCTCACCCACTACGGCGTTGAGTCGATGGCCAAGCAAAGTCTTTGGCTTATGTATTCCTGGAGTATCAACTAGAACTGCCTGGAAATTTTCGCCATTAATGATTCCGCGAATTGCGTGACGCGTTGTATTTGGATGGTGGGAAGTGATTGCAATTTTGCTTCCAACTAGCGCATTGATGAGAGTTGATTTACCGGTATTTGGACGGCCAACGATGGCAACGAAACCAGATCGAAAATCACTCATAGGTTCATATCATCCCCTGCCTAGAAGGAAGATACAAACTCAACAGCATCGCTAACCGATGTAACGATTTCGGCAGCGCGTTCACCAATTAAACGATGACACCCCTCTGAAGTTGGTGAATTAATTGGCCCAGGAATCGCCATAACTGGTCTCATTAATTCTGCAGCATCTCTGGCAGTGCGAAGGGATCCAGAACGAAAAGCTGCTTCAACAACGAGCGTTGCAGTTGAAAGCGCTGCAATTAATCGATTGCGTGTAAGAAATCGTACTGGAAGTGCACGACATCCTGGCATTACTTCACTAACGATGGCTCCGCTTTCTGCAATCTCAGCAAAGAGTCGAATATTTCCGGCGGGGTAATTGATATCAATACCTGCAGCAACAACGGCAATGGTTATTCCTTCTGCATAGAGCGCGCCTTTATGTGCGGCGGAATCAATTCCATAAGCACCACCACTTGTTATGGCCCATTCGCGATCAACAAAACCTGCTGCGAAATCTCCTGCGTTTCTCACTCCATATGGCGTGGGGTTTCGAGTTCCAACTATTGCAAGAGATTTCTGAGATAAAACTTCAACCGAGCCTTTGACTACCAAACCAATCGGAGGCGCAGCCAACTCGTCGAGGCAAGCCGGCCAACCAGAAATACCTGGGTAGAGAAAGACCGACCCTGTTCCAAGAATGGATGAGTATTGCTCTTCGGGATTTGCAGCACGAACATTTTTAATTAATTTTTCATACTTTATCGGGTCATACCCTCCGCCCTTCAATTTTTCCAAAACAGAGGTCGCACCAAAGTTGAAGATTTCATTGGCCCAAAATGCAACACCGCCCTCAATATTTGCAAAGAGTAAAACGCGTGCGCGCAATTCATCGTTCAAAGTTCGCTTCCCTCGCGAAGACTGTATGCGCTCTTAACTTCGTTAAGTGTTGGAATATCCTTTTCGGTCAGGTCGGCCAGAGTCCACGCAAGGCGAATTACTTTATGTAGTCCTCTGGCTGTTAAACGCTCTTTATCCAATTCTTCATGCAAGAAGTTCATCGCACCTCGTTCCGGTTTATATTGAGTTCGAAGCGCGCGACTTGGAATTTGTGAATTAAGAGTCCACCCGTCGTGCGAAAATCGCTTGGCGGCTTTCACGCGCGCACTACTCACACGCGCTCGGATGGCTTGACTTGATTCGCCAATATTTGAATCGGCCATATCAACTCGCCCTACTGGTTCAACCTGTACTCGCATATCAATTCGATCCATGAGAGGTCCTGAAAGTTTTCCAAGATAGCGTCTAACTTGTTGTGACGAACAAGTACAGTTGCGACCTTTTCCGGTGAACTTTCCACATGGACATGGATTTGCTGCAAGTACGAGCAAGAAATTTGCGGGAAAGGTAAGACTTCCAACGCTGCGCGCGATTGTGATTGTTCCGGATTCAAGAGGTTGGCGAAGTGAATCAAGTACGCCAACACCACATTCTGGAGCTTCATCAATAAAGAGCACGCCGTGATGTGCGAGTGAGCATGCGCCCGGTTTTATAACGTGGGCTCCCCCGCCGACCATCGCAACTCGCGATGCGCTGTGATGCGGCGAAACAAACGGTGCAATACGCGACATCGGTGATCTGGAAGCAAGAGATCCCGCAATTGAATGCACCGCAGTGACTTCTAACGCTTCTTCCATACTTAACGCAGGCAAAATAGTTGGAAGCCTGGATGCAATCATGGTCTTTCCAGCACCTGGCGGACCAATCAGAATTAAATGATGACCTCCACTTGCCGCAACTTCAGCAGCAAACCTTGCAGTGGGCTGTCCTGCAACATCAGCAAAGTCTGGAAGGTCATCGTTCTCTTGAATTTCTAAATCAAGTGGCACTGCAACACTTACTTCACCTGTACGTAGAAATCGCAACAGCTCGGCAATCGATTCAAAGCCAAGTACTTGCATACCTGACATGAGTTTTGCTTCTGCAAGATTGCTCGCGGGAACAATCGCGCGGGTGATTCCTGCTTTGTAACCGGCAATTAGCGCAGGCAAAACTCCGCGAACAGATCGAATACGGCCATCGAGAGCTAGCTCCCCAAGGATGAGAGTCGCATCCACGCTCTCCTGCTTTGCATTTCCCTGAGCAATCACAATCGCAATTGCTATAGATAAATCAAAGCTCGAGCCACTCTTTGGAAGCCATGCAGGTGAAAGTGAAACAGTAACTTTTTTGTTCGGCCAGATTTCCGAAGAATTAACCATTGCTGCTCGAACGCGATCACGAGATTCACTAAGTGCTGCATCAGGTAAGCCAAGGAGTGAATACATTGGAAGTCCATCTGCAATATCTACTTCTACGGTTACGACATTGCCTGATAGACCAAGTAAAGCCACGCTCGTTGTAGTCCCCAGTGTCACAACAGATTGCCGCGGTATTCAAGAGTGTGCGAACCGTCTTTTGCTATCAATATCGCCGCGACATCAATATGCCAATCGCAACCAAGGCAACTATGAGTTGCAAGCCATGCAAGTGCTAGACGTTGCATGCGATGGGCTTTATCTCGATTAATTGCCTCAAATGGGTGGCCGAATGCAAGGGATGACCGAGTTTTTACTTCAACAAAATGAAAGCGCCCATCACGACCGAGAGAAACAATATCTATCTCGCCTTCACGAATTCTCCAATTTCGATCAACAATTTCATCTCCGCGGAGTTCAAGGAAATCCCTTGCGATTTGTTCACCAAATGCACCCGTTTGTATTTTTGTTCTGCTCATGGCGGGCAGGTTAGAGACGGGCTCCGTCAGAAGCTATTAATTGATTATGACTTGTGGGTAATTACGAAAGAAGGGCTGCAATATTTGCAAAGGAGCGACGGTGTTCTATACACGGGCCATGCAAAGTAAGTGCTTCGGTATGAACCTTGGTGATATAGCCCTTGTGGCCTGCAAATCCGTATTGCGGAAAATCATTATCTAACTCGCGCATAATTCGATCACGCGTAACTTTGGCGATAATTGAAGCGGCACTAATGCATGTAACAACTTGATCGCCTTTCCACACTGCAAGGTTTGGAACGGCAAGTCCTTCAATTGCATAACCATCAGTAAGTACATAAGCCGGAGAAATTGATAGCCCCTGAACCGCACGGCGCATTCCATCGAGATTTGCAGCATGCACCCCGCGTTCGTCTACTTCTTTCGCCGCAATAATTACAGCGCTCACGCTAAGTGCGTGTTCATGAACTAAATCAAATATTTCTTCGCGCTTTGCCTCAGATATTTCTTTTGAATCTCGAACAACGGCAAGCTCGGCAGCGAAGGGATCCTTTAAAACTACGGATGCAACAACTAGCGGACCTGCACATGCACCTCGTCCAGCTTCATCTACGCCGGCAAGTGGAGTTATTCCAGCATCGAGCAGCAGAGCTTCGATGAACTTCATGTGAATTACTTAATTGGATTTTGCGATGGAACAAGTCCGGCGTTTTTAAATGGCCAAATAATTCCCACAACGCGACCTGTAACTTTCTCCAGCGGAACAAAACCCTTATTGATGTCTTCTTGGTGATATCGAGAATCTGCACTTGCCCCGCGATGGTCGCCCATTACCCAAATTTTTCCTTCAGGCACAGTGACACTGAATTCCATATCGCTCGGAGTATTGCCAGCGTAGATATATCCCTCAACTGCTTCTTTGCCATTAATCATCAGAGCTTTGTTCTTACTGCAACAAATAATCTTGTCGCCCGCTACACCGATTACGCGCTTAACTAAATATTGTTTTGCTGGATTTGGAAGTACGCCAACAGCTACGAGGCCTTCTTTAATTTTGACTGCAACTTTCCCGCCACTTACAGGTGCGGCTCCAGGGAGCCAGCCAGCAGGATCTCTAAAAACCACAACATCACCGCGATGAATATTGCGACTAATTATTGGAAGTTTATTTACTGCCACGCGGTCATTTATTTGAAGCGTGTTCTCCATCGAGCCTGATGGAATGAAGAAAAATTGCACCAAAAAAGTCTTGATAAAAAGTGAAACAAGAAGTGCAACGATTACAAGGATTGGAAACTCGCGAGCAAGCGAGCCCTTACGTGGCATTTGCTAAAGAAACTTATTCAGCTGGAGTTTCAGTTGCTTCGGCAGCTGGTGCCTCTACAACTTCTTCTACTGCTGCTGGAGTCTCAACTACGGGAGTCTCTTCAATAACGGCTGCTGGTTCTTCAACCTTTTCAGCAACCTTTTCAACGATTGGTTCTGGCGTCGAAAGAATTCCGTCACCGTAACCTTCAATGCCATCACGCTTTTCGCGAATCTTTGCAGCCTTACCGCGAAGATCGCGTAGGTAGTAAAGCTTTGCGCGACGTACATCGCCCTTCTTTACTAGCTCAATTTTTTCAATAACTGGTGTGTGAACTGGGAATGTACGTTCTACTCCAACGCCGTATGAAAGCTTACGGATTGTAAAAGTTTCACGAACTCCATCGCCTTGACGACGGATAACGATTCCCTGGAAAACCTGAAGACGTGACTTGTTACCTTCAATAACGCGTACGTGAATTTTTAATTCATCGCCTGCGCGAAATTGTGGGATGTCCTTACGCAATGACTTTGCGTCGACGGCATCAAGAATGTTCATTTCAAGTCCTCTTCAAATTGATTCGTATATTGCTAAGCGCCGGCTAACTTCAGTGGCGCAGAATGCGTATCTTGCCATAGAGGGGGGCTAAGGAGTAAATCGGCCAATTCCCCCGCATGAAACCGCAGGTAAGACCGGGATTTGCAAGGGTTCATCAGATATTCTCGGGCGCATGACTGAGTTGCGTTTAACGGGTAAGACCCCTGACGGGTTGCACCTCGCACTCACAAATTCAGAAGGTGAAGAATTCACCGTTCGAATTAGCGACACCCTTCGTGCAAATGTAAATCAACCAAGACTTTCAGCAGTTAATTCAGATGATCAAAGCGAAGAGATGAGCGTTAAAGAGATTCAGCGCAGACTTCGAAGCGGTGAATCAATGGAGGCAATCGCACGCGAAGGAAACATCAGCGTCGATAAAGTGAAGCGATTTGCTGGACCAATCCTCCAAGAGCGTCTCTTCATCATAAATATGGTGCATGAAATTTCACTTCGCAAAGAATCAGCTCGCGAAGAGAGCGAATTCTTGCAAGTAATCGAAGCAAAGCTTGCGGCTCGCGGCGTAAATATTGATGAACTCGCATGGCAGACATGGCGCGCAATCGATGGCACATGGACAATCGAATTAGCGTTTCCGAATCGAGATGGATCTGGAAAAGCGCAATGGTCATTTGATCAAAGCAAGCGAACCATTGCAGCCCTCGATGACAACGGTCGCTGGTTACTCGGCGAAGATGCACCGGTTCGTCGCGTGGAACCAGGAATCATTCACTCCGATGCCACACATCCTTCGCGCATCGTAGAAAATATCCAAGCAACTCCTGTCCTGACCGAAGAACCAGTACGAGAGACTCCGCGCCTTGTGGCCATTCGTGAGACGCCAGCTGCGGCAGATACTGAAGATGGAATTGTTGCTAGAGCGAAGGTTCCTTCTTGGGATGAAATTATGTTTGGTCGATCAGCCTCTGATGAAGAAAGAGATGACGAGAACTAAAGGCTTTAACTCACAGTTGTTGTTAGAAGCGGTACATAACTTTCTGTATTTGAAACTCCTCCATGATGACCCACCATTGATCCTTCTTGCAAATGGCGAGCCTTCTCAATAAATATCGTTTCACCTTCGGCGATTGCCACAACGTCGCCAATACGGTCGGCTGCATCAGCGCTTACCTCTGCGCCAAAAAGTCCAGCTGCGATTGCTTCGCTTCGAGTAAAAACTTGCGCCTTTGCACCCAAAGTTTCGCGCCAATTTGCGGCAAGTTCGTGGCGGGCAGAATCAGAATCATTCTCGCTTGCTAGATAGAGATGTCTGGCACGAGGTTCGCCGCCAATGACTGCAACGTCTTTATCAAGTTGATTATCTTGACCAATAACAATCTTTTCTCCGACATTAATCATTCCGTGATCGGCGGTAAGCCATAGGCGCGTACCGCGTGGGAGTTTATGAAGTAGCGCCGTAACCATCTGATCGATTCCGGTGAAGGCTGCAAGCCATTTCTCCGAACCAACGCCATCACTGTGCCCGGCCGAATCGAGATCATTTACATAGAGATAAACAAATGCAGGTGTCTTATGTAGAGCTTCAACAGTTTGTGTAACTAAATCTTGTACAACATTAGCGCCGCTGTATTTTGCTCCACGAAAAACGGCTTGTGTGAAGCCAGTATTTTCATAACGTTTAGCCGCAACGTGAGTTACTGCAATATTTTCTTCGACCGCGCGCTCAAAGAGCGTTGGAACTGGTTGCCACATCACAGGGTCAACCCGCTCATCCCACTTCAGCGAATTAAGTAAGCGCCCACCACTTCGTGGCACTTGCACGGTGTAACCAAGCATTCCGTGAGCACCAGGCATCGCACCCGTCATCAAGGTGGCAAGACTCGTTGCAGTTGTTGAAG
>WLNK01000010.1 GCA_009699795.1 Actinomycetota bacterium
CGCTAAATCCAAATACGAAAAGTAGTGAGCCAAGAAAAACTTTGCCTCTTGCTTTTGAAAAACCAGCCGCAAATGAGATGTAACCCGGGACTAGAGGTAAAACGCAAGGCGATAGGAAGGAGACAAGACCTGCAAATATTGCAATCGGAAATGCTGTAATTAAGAATCCGTCTAATAAATTATTCACAACGAAATCGGTCACTCGCTCGCTACTTTCTCGAGTAAGTTTTTAAGAGAATTAACCGTTACTGCTCCAGAAATTCTCGCTGCTACTTTTCCGCTCGAATCAATGATTACCGTAGAAGGTATTGCGTTGGCAGGTAAAGATCCTTTAAATCCAATGAGAAGTGCGTCATCAATAAATGTTGGATAAGGGATGGAAAGCTTGCGAGAAAGAGCTTCTGCGTTGACAGGATTATCTCTAGTGAGGATTCCCATAAATTGCACATCAGGATAATTGTTTGCAAATTCAATCAGAGTTGGAATTTCGGCACGGCAAGGTGAGCACCAAGAAGCCCAAACATTTACAACACCAATTTTTCCAACAGAATATTTAAAGTTAGTTCCGAGAAGTGTCTTACCTTCAAGAGCGGGTGCATTTACCCGATCTGATTTCGAAATAAATGTCACAGAACCGTTTCCGGATACGAAACTTTCTTGTGGCGTCGAGACGCCACCACTACAACCTGTAAGAGCAATCGCTAGAGGAAGCAGGAATACCAGATGAGATTTGCGCACTACTACTTCTTTTTCTTAGGCAACAAATGCCCAGCGGGCTCGTTATAAGTTAAACCTGAAATCATTCCCTCATCATCGAAATGAACACTCGTGACGGATGCAAGAGTGCAGATGCGCTTGCGAGGATCGTGAAGTAATGAGCGACCTTCAATCGCACTTCTCAAACTCCAAATCGGAAGTTGATGTGAAACAACGATTGCATCTTTACCTTTCGCAGCATCTTTCGCAGCAAAAACTGCTGCAAGCATGCGGTTGATCTGCTCTTCATACGGTTCGCCCCATGATGGCTTAAATGGGTTGTATAAATGTCTCCACGATGCTGGATGTTTTAAGACGCCACTTCCAGGTTCGAATGATTTTCCTTCAAAAATATTTGCTGCTTCAATTAAGCGCTCATCTGTTGTGATTTTAATATTATGCGCTGCAGAAATCGGCGCTGCAGTTTCTTGTGCTCTTTGTAATGGAGAAACGTGAAGGGCTCCAAGATCAACGCCTTTTGACCATTCTCCAATCACGCCGGCCATTTGCTGACCACGATCTGATAATCGCCATCCTGGTTGGCGGCCGTACAAAATCTTTTTTGGATTCTCGACTTCACCGTGGCGAATAACGTGGACTGTGGAACTCATGGCTTAAGCATAAAGCGTGGAATTAGAACGTGTTCGCTAGGGTACTCACATGGACCAAAACTCGACTCGAGCAGCATTTTTCGATGTCGATAACACCCTCGTTCGTGGTTCCACAATCTATTTCTTGGGCCGCGGCATGTATCAACGTGGTTTTTTCTCCAAAGCCGACATTTCGCGATTCGTGTTGGCAAACCTCCGATTTAGATTAACCGGTACAGAGAAACAAGAAGAGATTCAAAGATTTCAAGATGCTGCTACAGATTTCATTGGTGGACACAATGTTCAAGAAATTCGAAATGTAGCCCAAGCAATTTACGACGAATTCGTATCTCCGAAATTATGGAAAGAAACTATTGAAATAGCACAATCCCATTTAAGAGCGGGAGAAGAAGTGTGGCTGGTAACTGCAGCCCCTGAAGATATGGCAACTCTCATTGCTGAGCGTCTCGGTTTTACTGGAGCCTTAGGAAGTAAGGCTGAAGTTTCAAATGGAACTTATACCGGCAAGATGACCGGGCCTTTGTTGCACGGAAAAGAAAAATCAATTGCTGTAGAGGAATTAGCGAAATCTCGAAATTTTAATTTGAGTCAATGTTTTGCATATTCCGATAGCCATAACGATCTGCCGCTTTTACTAACGGTTGGAAATCCTTCAGCGATTAATCCAGATGCAATTCTTCGTTTGCGTGCTCTGCGTGATGGCTGGCCAATTCATGACTTTAGACATATGCGAGTTGCCAATCGCTTACTTGGCCCGATTGTTAGCCGTATGGCAGCTCTCGGTACGCTGCTGACGCCAAGACGCCGTTCGCGCTAGCTACCAACTTGCCAGTAATGTAGGCAAGTTATGGAAACGCGCTCCTTTGCAGATTACTTACGTAGCCTCGATGATGCTGCGCTAATTTCCTTATTTGCACATCGCCCAGATTTGATTTCACCTGTTCCGCCAGATGTTGCCTCCCTTGCCATTCGTGCGACCTCTGCACCAAGTCTTGCGCGGGCAGTAGACGCACTTAACGCATGGCAACTTCAAGTACTCGAAGCATGTGCAGTAACTCCCGAACCGTTTACTGAAAAAGTAATTTCTGCACTCACCGATAAGGCTGCACTATTTGTTATTCCGGGCCTACTTGAAAGAGGGTTAATCTTCACAGGCAAAGACGGATATTACGTACCAACAAATTTGAGAGAAGTTTTGGGAAATGAAATTGCAGGACTTGGGCCAGAAACCATGGCAAAACTTTCATTAAAAAAGCTAGAAGATGCACCCCCTGCATCGAAAAAAGTCTTGGACGCAATGGTTTGGGGTCCACCACGTGGAAGTGTTTCGGATATAAAGAAACCAAGCGTTGGCGTTGAATGGCTTCTCAAAGAGAATTTCTTAATTCCTTTTAATCAAAAAACTGTACTGCTCCCTCGCGAAGTCGCAATTCATCTTCGTGGAGGAAAAATTCACCGAGAATTACTGACTTCGTCCCCCGCAATCGTCGGAGAGAATAGAGATGAAAAAAATATTTCACTCGCAGCTATTGCAAATATTTCAACAGTACTGCGGTGGGTAGAAGAACTCTTAAATTTTTGGGCGCAAGAACCCGCAGACGCGCTTCGTTCCGGCGGGCTTGGGATTCGGGATCTGAAAGAAATCTCACTTCACTTGGGTGTTGATGAAAGTTGCGCTGCCTTTGTCATGGAACTTGCCTACATAAGTGGCTTACTTACAATTGATCCAGATGATCGTATTTTGCCGACAACAAACTTTGATATTTGGTTAACACTTTCACCTTCCGAGAAATGGCAACGCCTTGTCGCGCCTTGGCTAACAACTTCTAGGTTGAGTGGGCTTGTGGGGAAAGTTGAAAATAAAAATATTGCACCTCTTGGTCCCGAACTCGATCGTGCCGCGGCAGCATCTACTCGAACTCTGACTTTAAAACTCTTACAGGAAATTCCTAATTGCGAACCAAACTTTGAAAGTATCTACAAGGCCGCGCTATGGCATCGACCATCAAAACGTTATGGTGGATTACAAGGAGATTACATTGCCTGGGCGTTAAGAGAAGCCGAATGGCTTGGAATCACTGGTCAAGGAGCGCTATCTAAATATGGTGCAGAACTTCTAGATGGTGCCGAACTTGATTCAATCAATCAAGATATGCCAAAGACTGTTGATCACATTCTTATTCAAAGTGACCATACAGCGATTGCACCTGGCCCACTTGAACATGAAGTTGCGCAAGTTCTGGCAATTATTGCTGACATTGAAAGCCGTGGCGGGGCAACTGTATATAGATTCTCAGAGGCAACAATCCGTCGTGGTTTAGATCATGGGAAAACTGGCGATGAGATTAAGATCTTCTTAACGAAAACTTCTAAAACTCCAGTCCCTCAGCCTCTTGAATATCTGATTACAGACGTGGCCAAAAAACATGGCAAGTTACGAGTTGGAAGTACCTCTTCATTTATTCGCTCAGAAGATCCTTCAATAATTACGCAGATCATGAATGACAAGCGGTTGGATGTCCTCTCTCTTCGTCAGATTTCTACTGATGTGATTATCTGCAATATGGATTCAGCTGATTCAATCTCACTTTTACGCTCTTGTGGTTATTTACCTGCGGGTGAAGACTCACGAGGAACTTTGCTAAGTGGTCCGCGAATTATGCGTGCTCAATCAAAGGCACGCCCTCCGCGCATCATTGGTGAGGTAGAAGTTCCAGATGAAATTCAATTGCAAGGAGCTCTAAGAGCGCTTCGCACAGGAGAGAAATCGACACACAAACAGAGCACACTTCGAAATATTGCAAGTAACGCACTTGGCTCGTTACCAAGAACCACTGCAAATGAAACGCTAGAAATGTTAAGTGACTTCTTGCAAAATCAGCCAACTAAATCTCTTTCGATTGGATATGCCGATAACAATGGACTTGTTTCGCACCGAATAATTGATCCACTTAAATTATCTGCAGGCTCACTCATGGCTCGTGACCATGCGACAGGTGAAATTACGAGCTTTAGAATCGCGCGTATAACTGGAGTGGCGGCGTTATGACGAGCGAGAATGCGACCAAATACGGCAGACTTGACCCTATGTTGGCAGCAATTGAAGCTCTCGTAAGGTGCGAATCACCAAGCGATGATCTTGCTGCATGTAAGAACGTAGTCCAACTAGCGAGCGATATTGCGACTCGCGTTCTCGGCACACCCGCACAAATTAAAGAAGTTGAGGGTCGTCCCGTGTTCTGGTGGGGCTCAGAGACTCCAGAAGTTTTAATTCTTGCGCATTTAGATACGGTTTGGCCACACGGTTCTTATAGTCCCCTTTGGGAAATTAGCGGTGATGTAGTCCGCGGTCCGGGTGTCTTTGATATGAAAGCCGGTTTTGTTCAGGCACTTTATGCACTCAAGGGAATTGAAAAAGTTGAAAATTCTGTTGCACTTATCGCAACTACAGACGAAGAAACTGGAAGCTTCGCATCGCGCGCACTCATAAAGGATTTATCTTCGAAATCTAAAGCCGTATTAGTTCTTGAAGCCTCATTAGATGGAAAAGTTAAGACTGGCCGTAAAGGTACAGCGATGTACAAAATTGCAATTCATGGACTTGCTTCCCATGCTGGGCTTGAGCCAGAAAAAGGTATAAATGCAACAACTGAGATTGCACACATTGTTTTGGGTCTTTCATCTCTTGAAAATTCGAAGTATGGAACAACTGTTGTGCCAACACTTATGAATTCAGGTAATAGCGCAAATACTGTTCCAGATCTTGCTGTGCTAGAAATTGATGCTCGTTCTTTTGAAGAATCAGAACTAAAGCGAGTGGATGCTGCAATTAAATCCCTCAAACCAAAGCTTGAAGGTGCTCGAATTGAAGTGACTGGTGGTTTAAACCGACCTCCGCTTGCGCCATCATCTACCTCAGCTCTTTACCAACGCATTGAAAAGGTGGCTAAAGAAATTGGAATGGCACCGCTTGGTTCTGCAGAAGTTGGAGGAGCAAGTGATGGAAACTTTGCAGCTGCAGCAGGTGCACAAGTTCTTGATGGACTTGGCGCAGTTGGTGGTGGCGCCCACGCTGCAAATGAATGGGTAAGCCTTAAAACTATTGAAGAGCGAAGCGCGCTTTTACACGCATTCATTAAGGATCTTCTTAAATGAGTGATGGTCCACTTATCGTTCAGAGCGATAAAACAATTCTGCTAGATATTGACCATCCACTTTCAACCGAATGTAGGCGAGCGATTGCTCCATTTGCCGAACTTGAACGTTCACCGGAGCACATTCATACCTATCGTTTGACCAACTTGGGTTTGTGGAATGCACGCGCTGCAGGTCATGATGCTGAGTTGGTTATCGATACCTTAATTAAATATTCTCGCTACGCAGTTCCACATTCAATTCTTGTTGATGTTGCCGAGACTATGTCTCGCTATGGGCGGCTGCGTCTTGAGGCCGATCCTGTACACGGTTTAATTCTCGTCACAACTGATGTTGGAGTCCTTGAAGAAGTTATACGTGCAAAGAAAATTGCACCGCTTCTTGGTGCGCGTATCGATAACGAAACAATTGTTGTCCATCCAAGCCAGCGTGGAGCTATCAAACAATCGCTTTTGCGTCTTGGTTGGCCTGCAGAAGATTTCGCTGGATACGTTGATGGCCAGGCGCATGAAATCGCTCTTAAAGAAAGTGATTGGAAAATTCGTCCCTACCAATCCCTGGCCGCTGAAGGATTCTGGCACGGTGGTTCTGGAGTTGTCGTTCTGCCATGTGGGGCTGGAAAAACAATCGTCGGGGCAGCAGCAATGGCGCATGCAAAGGCAACAACTTTAATTCTTGTCACAAATACTGTGGCTGCACGCCAATGGAGAGACGAACTACTGCGACGAACAACTCTCAATGAAGATGAAATTGGCGAATACTCTGGAGCAAAGAAAGAGATTCGCCCGGTCACAATTGCCACTTACCAAGTTATGACCAAGAAAAAGAATGGCGTCTACGCCCATTTAGATTTATTTGATACCCATGACTGGGGGCTAATTATTTATGACGAAGTGCATCTACTTCCAGCGCCAATTTTTAGATTTACTGCAGATATTCAATCTCGTCGTCGCCTTGGGCTAACTGCAACTTTAGTAAGAGAAGATGGAATGGAAGGTGAAGTTTTTTCACTTATCGGTCCTAAGAGATTTGATGTGCCTTGGAAAGAGATTGAGGCGCAGGGATATATCGCTCCTGCAGAATGTATTGAAGTTCGGGTAAATCTCACTGAGGCAGAGCGTCTCTCATATGCAACGGCCGAACCCGAAGAACGTTATCGCTACTGCGCAACAACTCGGACAAAGCGAAATGTCGTAGAAGAACTTGTATCCCACCATGCAGGTGAGCAAATTTTGGTTATCGGCCAGTATCTGGATCAATTAGATGATCTTTCTGAGACTCTAGGAGTTCCAGTAATTAAAGGAGAAACTCCAATCAAAGAGCGAGAAAAACTCTTTGCCGCCTTTAGAACTGGTGAAATTACCTGCCTGGTTGTTTCAAAGGTTGCAAACTTTTCAGTCGATTTACCGGAAGCAACAATTGCAATCCAAGTATCAGGCGCATTCGGATCTAGGCAAGAAGAGGCTCAGCGACTTGGGAGAATTCTTCGACCTAAAGCAGATGGGCGAGGCGCCAAGTTTTACTCGGTAGTTTCGCGCGACACAATCGATCAAGATTTTGCGCAGAACCGACAACGCTTCCTTGCAGAGCAAGGATATTCATACAAAATTATTGATGCCGACGATGTTTTTCAAGGGAAGTTTTAAATCGAACTGGATCAACTTTCCAAAAATCATGGTGTTCACCATCGATATGAATGACCGGCACTTGTTCCCCATATAGTTTTTCAAGTTCTGCAACTCCGTCAATATATTTGACTTCGATATCAAAAATAAGTTCGAGTTTTAGCTCTTGAAGCGTCTGAACTGCCTCTTCACAAAGGTGGCAACCGTGTCTTGAATAAACAGTCACCACGTTACTCATTACTTCTTCTTTCCCTGCTTAAATATTCTTAGCAAGATCTCATCTGCCACAAGCTTTGCATCATGTTTAGTTTGTGCAGCGTTCTTCTCGGCATTCTTTAATACAGTTTCGACAGTTGTTTTTGTAACGTTTCCAACCATTGGTCCATACTTCTTTGAAAAAAGTGAGTGAATTATTTGGCTGACAGAATCGGCAAGTTCGGCACGAGCTTGGTCCAGCGTTGGTTCTGGTTTCTTAACGTTTCCTTGAAATTCCAGCAGAATTGGTCGCTCTGCTCGCATACGAGCAATAGTTTGATCCTTATCTGACATAGGCGCATTCTCGCATCCTGATAGCGTTGGCGCCATGTCAACCAAGCTGCGCAGGGTATTGGTTGTCTTCACCCTATTCGTAGCTTTTCTGCAACCAAGTGATGCTTTCGCATATGGGCGCGAGTCAGAAGCCAATGTTTGGGGCGCGGTTTACGCAACTTCAGTTTCTAATACACCACTAACGCAAGGCCCATCACCTAAATACGTACTTGAGAAAAAATCTACAATCTTTGTTAAATACATTGATTTTCCAGACTGGGCAAAAAATGAATTCCAACTAGCGGTAGATGTTTGGGCTGCAAACTTCGCATCAACGGTTCCAATCAATATTGAAGTTTCTTGGACCTCAATTGCAACACCAGGAGTGCTAGGACAGGCACGGCCTGAATCACTTCGAAGCGAATTTACAGGTGCGCCCGACTCGACTTTGAGTTATCCCATCGCGCTAGCCAATGCGATATCAGGTCGAGATCTAAATCAAAACCGAGCTGAAATTCTCATTGATGTAAATTCCAATACCACTTGGTATCGGCCAGATACTGGTCGATCTATTTCACGAAATGAATTTGATCTCGAGTCAGTCTTCCTTCACGAAATTGCTCACGGACTCGGATTCCTTTCGAGTGACCACTTTGAAGATAATCCGACTAAACCAAATTACGGAAAAATCACATTAGATGATCCAACTCCCTTCGATGCTTTTGCAGTTACCTTCGAGGGAAAAAGACTTGCCGATTACCAATCAGGTTCACCTGAACTTCAAACCGCCGTGACATCTCGCCTTGAATGGGTGGGCGAACTCGGTATTCAAGCCAACGGTGGTGTTAGACCTCTTTTACATACTCCAAATCCATATGTAGAAGGTTCATCAGTAAGCCATCTTGATGAAAATACTTTTGCAAATACAGGAATTAATTCAGTAATGACTCCCGGTATTGCACCAGCCGAGATTTATCATCAACCCGGTCCATTGGTGTTGGCGATGATGGATGACATGCGAGGTAAGCCTTCATCAGGGCTTGCAAAAGTTGTTCCGCAGAGCGTCAAGAGCGTTAAGGCGCTAATTTCTGATTCGTCTGCGCTGATTTACTTTGGTCTTCCGGAGAATAATCGTGAAGCTCAAGTAACTGAATATCGCATTAAAAATCTTAAAACTGGCATAACGAAAAAATTCTCTTCAAGCCCCGCCAATTTCACAGGATTAAAAAACGGAACCGCATATACTTTTTCAATAACAGCAGTAAATGAAGTTGGTCAATCAGAGGCAAAAACTACAACGCCAATAACGCCTAGCGCGACGTGGAAGAAAACAATTTTAGATGGCGCAGCAGATGCGAGATATTTATCGACTGCAACTTTTGGCTCTAACCCTGCCCTTCTTTACAGTAATTCCAAATCTGGTGAGCTCATTCTTTCAACTTGGAACGGAAAGAAGTGGGTTAAGAACGTTGTAGATGGAACAGGCGGAGATGAAGGCCAAACCACAAATCCCATAAGCGGTGTTACAACAATGTGCGCGAACACCGTTGATAAGAAGCCACTCCTTCACATTTTCTATAGCGAGCCTGTTGATCAAGATCTGCGATATGCAACATTCGATGGAAAAAACTTCACATATGAAATCGTCGACGGTAACGCACCCACTGTGAACGATTACAGGGATGCTAATCGCACTAAGACAAATGGGAAATTGAGTACTTCGATGGCTTGCGTAGCTGATGGCCGAGGAGTTCAAGTTTTCTATCGTGATGACACGCAAGGCATCCTTTTGGGAGCTGCAAAACTTAGCGGCGCTTTAGATTGGGTATACGAACTCGTCGATGGTGATCTCGTGGCTGATGGACGAAGCGATGGAAATGTTGCTTTCGCGCTCGATGCATACTCTGACGGAAAGAAAACTTGGGTTTTATATGACTCTATGCGCCCGGTAGATAACTCGCGTGATGCAAAGTTTGGTGAAATTAGATTGGCGGTGCGTTCGACAATCACTGCTCGCACTTGGAACTATAAGACCTTAGATTCGACTTCTACTGCGCCATTTGTTCCGGGATACGACGTTGATATAACGCCAAGCCGAACTGGCGTAAATGCAACCTGGTTAATTACACCTGTTGCAAATGTGCCAAACCCTCTTCAAATTCGCTGGGTTAACGTTGAAAAAAGTGGATCAGCAAAAACTATTTCTGTTCCAAACTTTGGAACACCAGATAAATTCCTAACCGGAGATGGCAAAACAACTATATTTAATTGCCAAGAGCGCTTATGTGCCCTCGACACTGCTACAAGTAAAGTTACTTTGGTTTCAAAAGAACAAAACCCAGACGGTGTTAAATCCGCCTGGGTCTTGATCAATAAAACTCGTTACCTTGTTGCTGGTATTAAAGGCCAGCTAACACTTTTACGTCCGTAAAGAAGTAGCTATTACTTAGCGTTACGACGCTGAATGCGAGTCTTCTTAAGAAGTTTCTTATGCTTCTTCTTCGCCATACGCTTGCGTCGCTTCTTAATAACCGAACCCATAAATCACACTTTCTCTATCGTTGAACTTGAGTGCAAAGGTTACCGCGAAATAAGGTGGAAAATCGAAATCGTTTGCGCGCCTATCCCCTTCGCAAGCACGCTAATCCCACCATCTGGAGAATATGTAGCCGCAATTGGCGCCCCCATAGCTGGATTTGTATAGCCAGAAGTAATTACACCTTTGCCATTAAAGAGCACTACTAAAGATTGCCCTTTCGCTAATTTTGATCCGGATAATCCAGCTGGAAGTGCTGAAGGAGCCATTGCAACTGCAAAGTTGCCACCTGACAAATTCATGCCGATCGCTTTCCCGCTTCCTGAATATCTCGTCGTCCATGTAGGAGCAAATTGTGAAGTGAATTTAGTAATTGCTATTTCATTTCCTTTCGGCGAAATAACATCACCGGTAAGAAAGGATGATGGGGTCGAACTATTCCAACTTCTCTTCGCCTTCGGGGCCGAACTCCTGACTACTGAAGCTATTGTCGCTGTTTTTGAAATTTTAATTAATACTCCATCAATAGCTCCGACTAATTTCTTGCCACCAAGTGTTTCGCTACTAGATCCAAAGGCGCTCACCGTTGCGTCAGAATTTCTAGTCACTGCATTAATCGAAGTCTTACTTGTTCCAATAGGTACCAGTTTTCCAAAGATTCCGGTCTGAGAAACTGAAAGTACAAATGCACCATTCGCCCGCAATCCAGCGATAGTGGCTCCTTTTGAATCTACTGCAATGGCTGTGACGAGTGCGGAGGCTTTCAGGGGAAAAGAAAATGTTGAAATTAAATCCCCATTTGGCGATAGAAGCCAGAGGCTTATTTGGTCCATATCTTTGCGCAACTTTGGAAGTGTTTCGATGTTTACTCCGTCGGGGTTAATTGCACCGATTTGTGCAGTAACAGTCTCAGGCGCTGGAATTGATGAACTACTTCCGGCCAGCCAAATATTTCCGGAGCTATCAGAAGTGATTACCGTAGCCATTTCATTTTGACCGCTATCTATTACTTTGCTCCACACATCTGAACCACTTAAATTCTTAGCAACAACTGTTACATCAAGAGTTGCCGAAGTCGTTGAAGTAAATGTAATTAAATTTGTCCCGCTACTTGCAATGCCTTCTGCTTGAATATCTGCGGTAATAACAGTAGCTTCCTTAATTGCAATTGGTTTTGGTGCAGCAATTGCAGAACTGGAATTCGCAACGATAATCGCAAAGGCAACAAGAACGAGCTTTCGCATTTTTAGGCTAATTCTTGTGAGCGCTTATGCGCAGCAGACATTGCGTCAGCAACAATCTGTGAAAGATGTGAATTTTCAAAAGATGCGAGAGCGGCTGCCGTTGTTCCCTTTGGACTCGTGACTTTCTCGCGAAGAGTGGTTGGACTATCTCCTGATTCAGCCAAGAGCGCAGCAGATCCAACGATTGTTTGAATCGTAAGAGTTGTTGCATCAGCATCGGATAGCCCAAGTTTTTTCGCTCCTGCAATCATCGACTCGACGAATGCAAAGAAGTAGGCAGGTCCAGATCCACTTGTTGCAGTTACCGCATCCTGTAAATCTTCGGCGACTTCTATAACTTTTCCAGTAGCAGCTAAGAAACCTTTGACATAGTCACGTTGTTCATTTGTAACACCGTCACCAAGTGATATTGCGGCTGCACCTTTACCGACCAACGTAGGTGTATTTGGCATTACGCGAATTACAGGATTTGAACCACCTGTATGTTCAGAGATAAATGAAATCTTCTTTCCGGCTGCAAAAGTAACAATCAGAGTTTTTGCGCCGAGTAGCTCTTTGATCTCAGCTAGAAGGGCCTGCATATCCTGAGGCTTGGTCACTAGGAGCAGAACATCGCTTTTGCAGACATCTGTAAGAGTCGCGGCCTTTACTCTGTAACGGTCAACCAATTCATCAGAGCGTTCTTTGCGCTTCTCTGAAATTGAAATTAATGAAGGCTTCACTCCAAATGAGATGAGGCCAGCAATTAAAGCTTCGCCCATTACCCCGGCGCCAATTACTCCGACGCGAAATTCAAGATTAGCCATAGCGAAAGAGTACGCGTAGGCTCTGCGACTATGTCTGAAATAAAGCCAGGTTTCGCACGCGATTGGGTTGAATTCACCGATCCAAATGACCCAGAAGAAATCTTTAAATGTGACCTCACATGGCTTACATCTTTTTGGACCTGTATTTACGGTGATGGTTGCAAGGGTGTATTTGAAAATCGTCCAAACGATGGCTGCTGCACAGAAGGCGCGATGTATTCGGATGAAGACGACGAAGAGCGCGTTCGCAAAGCTGCTGCAGATTTAACGCCAGATATGTGGCAGTTCTGGGAGCAAGCGCAACCTAAGAAGCCAAATGGCCAACTTCGAATCTCAGATATAGATGAAGATAAAGAGAGAAAAACACGTACCGTTGATGAAGCGTGTATTTTCTTAAATAGAAAAGATTATTCTGCTCCAGGTTTTACTGGAACTTTTGGTTGTGTACTTCACCACCTCGCACAGAAAGAAAATCGCCACTTTGTAGACACCAAGCCAGATGTTTGTTGGCAACTTCCTCTTCGCAGAAGTTATGAAACTCGCGAAGTTGGCGAGCGCGAATACTCAGTGACCGTCATCGGTGAATACGAGCGCCTGGCATGGGGCGATGGTGGAGATGATTTCGATTGGTACTGCACATCAAATACAGATGCGCACGTTGGTAGCGAGCCTGTTTATATTTCAAATAAGACCGAGCTCGAAGCCTTGATGGGTAAGGATGCCTACGACGTACTCGCCGCACATTGCGACAAGAGAATCGCTGGAATCAAAGATGCCCAGGCTCGTTCACTCCCGCTCTTTGTAATTCAACACCCAGCAACACTGGCCAACGGGCGCTAGTCACCGGTTGGTTCTACTCTCCTCTCATGGCCAAAGTTGAGAAGGATCCCTTCCGCTGTACCGAATGCGGATGGACATCGCAAAAATGGGTTGGCCGCTGCGGTGAATGTCAGGCATGGGGATGCGTGGAAGAAATTTCAGCGCCGAAGAAACTCTCACTTGTTCCTGGACGCGTCACTCAAGCAGCAACTCCTATCGGCGATGTTGATCTTTCATCTGCGCGTGCACGAGCAACCGGAGTATCAGAGCTAGATCGCGTACTCGGTGGTGGTCTAGTTCCGGGAGCTGCAATTCTTCTTGCCGGCGAACCTGGCGTTGGTAAATCAACACTTCTTCTCTCTGTTGCTGCGCAAACTGCCGCTAAAGGAATTCCTGCGCTCTACATAAGTGGCGAAGAATCAGCATCACAAGTACGTCTTCGTGCTGAGCGTATTAACGCAGTGGATCCAAAATTATTCCTCGCCTCCGAAACAGATTTAAGCGCAGTAATCGCACATATTGATGCAGTTAAACCTGAGTTACTCATCATCGACAGCGTGCAAACAATTGGTAGCGCAGCAGCAGATGGAGCACCCGGTGGTGTAACCCAAGTGCGTGAAGTTGCAGGAGCACTCATACGAATCTGTAAAGATCGCGATATCACTCTTCTACTCGTTGGCCATGTGACAAAAGATGGATCAATTGCAGGCCCAAGACTTCTCGAACATATCGTCGATGTTGTTCTGCAATTTGAAGGCGAACGCCACTCAAGGTTGCGTCTCATTCGTGCAATAAAAAATCGCTTTGGTGCATCCGATGAAGTGGGTTGCTTTGATTTAAGTGATACTGGAATCGAAAGTGTTTTAGATCCAACCGGTTTATTTACTTCTCGTCACGCCGAACCAGTTCCCGGAACATGCGTCACAGTTACTCTCGAAGGGCGCAGACCGCTGCTCGCAGAAATCCAAGCGTTAGTAAGCCAAGGTCGCGAGAATGATTTCGGAAATGCAAGACGTGTTACAAGTGGACTTGATTCAGCTAGAACATCTATGACACTTGCTGTGCTTGAACTTCGTGCACATATCCGAGTAGGTGGTCGCGATGTCTATGCAGCAACAGTTGGCGGAATGAAGATGTCAGAACCTGCGGCAGATTTAGCACTGGCGCTAGCAGTTGCATCTGCTGCAAAAGCACTCGCACTTCCCGCAGATTTAGTTGCAATTGGAGAAGTTGGGCTTGCAGGTGAAATTAGAAAAGTTAGCGGAGTATTACGCAGATTGCAGGAAGCACATCGCCTCGGATTTAAACGCGCACTTGTTCCAGCTGGTAGTGATGTGAAAATTGAAGGAATGGAAATATTTGAAGTCTCACGACTTGATCAAGCGCTGCAACGCGTAAAAATCACAGGTGAATGAGCCTCTACGAAAAAGAGATTGTCGGTTGGTTTAAGAAAAACCAGCGTGATCTTCCTTGGCGCAAGAGCGATGCGTGGGGTGTTTTAGTTAGCGAAATAATGTTGCAACAAACACCAGTAGCAAGAGTTTTACCAATCTATATCGAATGGATGAAGCGTTGGCCATCTCCAAAAGATTTAGCCGCAGCCACGACATCAGAGATAATTACTGCTTGGGGAAGACTTGGTTATCCCCGTAGGGCGCTTCGATTACATCAATGTGCAAAAGTTATTTCCGAGCAATACAACAATCGATTGCCAGAGACCGAGCAAGAGCTCCGAGCGCTTCCAGGTATCGGTGAATACACCGCAGCTGCGATAGTTGCCTTTGCATTTAAAGAACGCTCATTGGTTCTTGATGTAAATATTCGTCGCTTATTTGCAAGAGCACTAGATGGTCTAGAAGTTCCAAAGCCATCTGTAACTAAGGATGAGCGTAAAAAACGAGCAGAGTTAATACCGGCTCGAAATCCACATCTCTGGGCAGCTGCAACGATGGAGCTCGGGGCCCTTGTTTGCACTGCACAAAACCCTAAATGTCAGATCTGCCCCATTGCAGATTCTTGCAAATGGCGATCACTTGATTTTCCAAAGACCGAACAGAAGAAGCGCACACAAGCGTGGCACGGAACCGACAGGCAATGTCGTGGCGTCATAGTTCAAGCACTGCGCGAAAACAAAGTGCTATCTAGTAAAGATGTTAAGAAACTTTGGCACTTAGATTCGCAAGTGGAGAAAGCTCTTAGTTCGCTAACTAAAGATGGCTTAATCACTTCACCAAAGAAGAATTACTACAGCCTTCCGAAGTAAAGAAATTTAAGCAGTTGGAGCTTCGGCGAGATCTCCTGGTGAATCAGGAGTTGAAGCCTTAGGCGCACCCTTAAATGTAAAGGTTGCAGCCTCTGCTTCTCCTTCAACATCAACGACGATGATTTCGCCAGGATTTAGTTCGCTAAAGAGAATGCGCTCTGAAAGCGAATCTTCAATTTCGCGCTGAATAACTCTGCGAAGTGGTCGAGCACCAAGAAGTGGGTCATAGCCACGAGCAGCAAGTAAATCCTTTGCCGCTTGTGTGAGTTCAATGCCCATATCTTTCGCCTTTAGGCGGTCATCAAGATTTGCAATCATCAAATCAACGATTTGAATAATCTGATCCTTATTCAACTGGTGGAAGACAATGACATCATCAATACGGTTAAGGAATTCAGGGCGGAAATGAGTCTTGAGTTCGTCATTAACTTTGCCCTTCATGCGCTCATAGTTAGTGAGATCGTCATCTGAATTAGCAAAACCGAGTCCAAGGCTCTTAGAAATATCGCGAGTACCAAGGTTTGTTGTCATGATGATGACTGTGTTCTTGAAGTCAACTGTGCGACCTTGTGCATCAGTTAAGCGACCATCTTCGAGAACCTGTAAAAGCGAGTTGAAGATATCTGGGTGCGCTTTTTCAATTTCATCAAAGAGAACAACAGAGAATGGGCGACGACGTACCTTTTCAGTTAACTGTCCACCTTCGTCGTAACCCACATATCCTGGAGGTGCACCAAATAAACGAGATGCAGTATGACGCTCTGAATATTCAGACATGTCGAGTTGGATGAGTGCGCTTTCATCTCCGAATAAGAATGAAGCAAGTGTGCGAGAAAGTTCTGTTTTACCAACACCTGATGGACCAGCGAAGATAAATGACCCGCCAGGACGCTTTGGATCTTTAAGACCGGCTCGTGTACGGCGAATGGCTTGTGATAACGCCTTAATCGCTTGATCTTGACCAATGACACGGCGGTGTAGCTCATCTTCCATACGTAGGAGGCGAGCTGTTTCTTCTTCAGTTAATTTAAATACTGGAATTCCAGTTGAAGCAGAAAGTACTTGCGCAATGAGTTCTTCATCAACTTCGGTGACCTTATCTAGATCGGTCGCCTTCCAATTCTTCTCAGCCTCTTGCTTATCTGCGATGAGGTGCTTTTCTTTATCGCGTAGCGATGCTGCGCCTTCGAAATCTTGTGCATCGATTGCAGATTCCTTTGCCTTGCGGGCTTCTGCAATTTTTTCGTCGAATTCGCGGAGTTCGGCAGGAGCAGTCATTCGCTTGATACGAAGACGTGAACCTGCTTCATCGATAAGGTCAATCGCCTTATCTGGCAAGAAGCGATCTGAAACATAACGATCTGCCATATTTGCAGCAGCTGCAAGTGCGCCATCTGTAATTGAAACTCTGTGGTGAGTTTCGTAGCGATCACGAAGCCCCTTCAAGATTTCAATGGTGTGTGCAACTGATGGCTCTTTAACTTGAATTGGTTGGAAACGACGCTCAAGGGCTGCATCTTTTTCGATGTGTTTGCGATATTCCTCAAGTGTTGTTGCACCGATTGTCTGGAGCTCGCCGCGCGCAAGCATTGGCTTCAAGATGCTTGCCGCATCAATTGCACCTTCTGCCGCACCAGCGCCAACAAGAGTATGAATTTCATCGATGAACAAAATGATGTCACCGCGAGTTTTGATTTCCTTAAGAACTTTCTTTAGGCGCTCTTCAAAGTCTCCGCGGTAACGGCTACCTGCAACGAGTGCTCCAAGATCGAGTGAATAAAGTTGTTTATCTTTCAAAGTTTCTGGCACATCATTTTTAAAGATAGCTTGGGCAAGACCTTCTACAACAGCAGTCTTACCAACGCCTGGTTCGCCAATAAGAACTGGATTATTTTTTGTACGACGTGAAAGAACTTGCATAACTCTTTCGATTTCGGTTTCGCGACCGATTACAGGATCGAGCTTTCCTTCACGAGCAGCCTGTGTGAGGTTGCGTCCAAATTGATCAAGAACAAGTGAAGTCGATGGAGTTCCTTCTGCAGGTCCACCGGATGCAACAGCTTCTTTTCCTTGATATCCAGAGAGAAGTTGAATTACTTGCTGACGTACACGGTTTAGATCTGCGCCAAGCTTTACAAGAACCTGAGCTGCTACGCCTTCGCCTTCGCGGATAAGACCAAGCAAAATATGTTCTGTTCCAATGTAGTTGTGGCCAAGTTGAAGAGCTTCGCGAAGTGAGAGTTCAAGAACCTTCTTTGCGCGAGGAGTAAATGGAATGTGCCCGCTTGGTGCTTGCTGACCTTGTCCAATAATTTCTTCTACTTGTGCACGAACGCCTTCGAGCGAAATGCCAAGTGATTCGAGTCCTTTTGCGGCAACGCCTTCACCTTCATGGATTAGGCCAAGGAGGATGTGCTCTGTTCCGATGTAATTGTGATTGAGCATGCGTGCTTCTTCTTGAGCCAAGACA
>WLNK01000011.1 GCA_009699795.1 Actinomycetota bacterium
GACCTTCGGCAGCTCCAAGATTTACTAGTCGACCTTCAGCGATGAGCAACAGGCGACGACCGTCAGCCATTACATATTCATCGGTCTGGTGGCGCATCTTTGAATTCTTGCTCTTTGCCTTCTGCTCAAGCCATGCAACATCGATTTCGATATCAAAATGACCTGAGTTAGCCATGATTGCGCCATCTTTCATTACCTTGAAATGCTCTTCGCGAAGTACATCTCGATTACCCGTAACGGTAATAAAAACATCTCCCACCTTTGCGGCATCTTCCATCGGCATAACTCGGAATCCTTGCATCATCGCATCGAGCGCCTTTGTTGGATCAATTTCAGTAACAATTACATCCGCGCCCATTCCTTTTGCACGTTCTGCAACGCCTTTACCGCAGTAACCGAAACCGGCCACAACCAATATGCGCCCTGCTAGTAAGAAGTTTGTTGCGCGAAATACTGCATCGAGTGTTGATTGACCAGTTCCGTAGCGATTATCAAACATGTGCTTTGTATCAGTGTCATTGACGGCAATCATTGGGAAAGTAAGCGCGCCATCTTTTGCCATTTGATTGAGTCGAATAACTCCAGTAGTTGTCTCTTCGCATCCACCAGCGATATTTGGAAGAAGTTCTTTGCGAGTCGTATGAAGTGTGTTCACGAGATCGCAACCGTCATCAAATACTTGGTGTGGTTCGATATCGAGTGCTGCATTAATGTGTGCGTAGTAACCATCACGATCTACTGCATTGCGTGCAAAAACAGAAATTCCAAATTCATGTACGAGTGCAGCTGCAGTGTCGTCTTGGGTTGAGAGAGGGTTTGATGCACAAAGTGCGATATCCGCTCCGCCGGCTTTTAAAACGCGCATGAGGTTTGCTGTCTCTGTGGTCACGTGCATACATGCTGCAATGCGAACACCTTTAAATGGTTGAGACTTTTCAAAACGTTCACGAATCTGCGCCAATACTGGCATGTTGCGCTCTGCCCATTCGATTCTCTTTCGTCCTTCTGCAGCAAGCGCCGCATCTGCAATGTCGTGGCGCGGAAGAGTTGATGTAACTGGTGAATTCACGTAAATCTCCTTTAACGGTAATAAAAAACAGTTGATTGGACTGTGCTTACCTAAGGCGTAGGGCTCTACTTTGCTAGGCGGCTATTTGCCTAGATTACTGCCCAAAGTAGAAAAGTCGCTAGTTCAGGCTAGGCGCGTATTGTGGCGAGCACCTCATCACGAATTTTCTTCATGATGGCCTCGGTATTACCTTCGACATTGAGGCGAAGAAGTGGCTCAGTATTTGAAGCTCTTACGTTAAACCACCATTGACTTGAATTAACTGTAAGACCATCGAGATGATCAACGCTATTACCGGCGCTTTCTCCGAATTTATCCTCAACTTTTTTCATCGAAGATATTGCATCATTGACCTTCGAATTAATTTCACCACTCGCGATGTAGCGACTGTATGGCTTAAGAATTTGCGAAAGTGGTTCCTTTACTTCGCCCAACGCTGCAATTGCATGAAGGGCTGCAAGCATTCCAGAATCGGCTCTCCAAAAATCTCGGAAATAGAAATGCCCTGAGTGTTCGCCGCCAAAAACTGCGCCAGTCTCAGCCATAAGCTTCTTAATATATGAATGCCCCACGCGAGAGCGAACTGATTTCCCGCCATTCTCTTCCACAATTTCAGGAACGGCTTTAGATGAAATCAGATTATAAATAATGGTTGAACCAGGGTTCTTTCTAAGCTCACGATCTGCGATGAGGGCTGTAAGCGTTGATGGATTAACACCATTGCCCTTCTCGTCGACTAAAAAGCAACGGTCAGCATCGCCATCGAATGCAAGCCCTATATCTGCTTTCTGTTTTTTTACTGCAGCTTTTAAATCTTTGAGATTTTCTTCATCGATTGGATTTGCTTCATGATTTGGAAAAGTCCCATCAAGTTCGAAATACATCTCGATTACTTCTGCATTGAGTTTTTTAAAAACGGCTGGAGCAGTATGGCCAGCCATTCCGTTACCTGCATCGATGACAATTTTTAATGGACGAATCCCATCCAATGGTACGAGTGTTAAAAGATGGTCAACATATTCTTCTAGGAGATCAACACTTTTTTCTACTCCGACGCTTCGAGGTGTTATTGGTGCGCCTTGCGTAACAAATTTCTCAATAGTTAACAACCCTGATTCTTTTCCTATCGGCCTTGCACCACTAAAGCAAAGTTTGATTCCGTTGTACTCGGCGGGGTTGTGACTAGCCGTAAACATGGCTCCAGGAAAATTTAATTTTCCGGCCGCAAAATACAACATATCTGTCGAGGCAAGACCAATTCGAATTACATCCATTCCCTGAGATGTAACACCGGCAGAAAATGCATCTGCAAAAATTGGTGAGGATGGTCGCATATCTTCACCGATGACGACCGTGGCTGGTTCGCGCTCTTGCTGTAGAAAAATTGCGAACGCAACTCCGGTCTTAAAACAAAAGTCTGCAGTTAATTCCTTATCGACTAAACCGCGAATGTCATACGCTTTAAAAATTGACATTACTGAGATGGAACAGCTCGCAGGTGTCCGCGTCTTCCAATATTTGCTTGTGATGATTGATTTGAATTCATTGACTGGGCGGGCTCCACTGGAGCGGCAGCTGCTTCTCTGACTGCATCTGCGATTGCCATCAAATCATCTTCGGATGGACCAATATTTCTATCCGAATTCGCTTCTTCTTTAATCACGTTCCAACCATGAGGAACGGTTAATTTTTTTCCGTGAACTTCACACAAATCGTATGCATGCGGTTCTGAAAAAGTTGCAAGCGGACCAACAACAGCCGTTGAATCTGCATAAATATATGTAAGTGTCATCGAGGCCATTGCGCGACAACCAACTCGAGAGCAACCTCGACCGGTTCGTACATGTGCGTTCATAGATACAACATTAACGCCAGAGGTGATGATTCTTGTGGATTTCATCGTTGAACAAGGCGGTGCCTACGGAGTGAGTACCTGAATACTTGACGTCGGTACCGCAGATTTTGTTAAAACGCTGCCTGCTTCCAGTGGGAAATAACCTGATCCGCTCTGCGTGGAAATCAAGGCAGCTCCATGAACTCCCTTTGATACGTTTGAAAAAATAATGGCTCGCACATTTTGTGGAACTTGGTAAGCGACAAAATCAATTCCATTAATATCAAATGTTTTTCGTTTGCCATTTAGGTAAATAACTTCGGCTCCAAGGGAAATGTCGCCACCGATAAAGACAAACTCTGGCGAAAGTCCTGTGAGAGCGAGGTTATACGAAGTTAATTCTGCTGCTGCGGTGCTCCAAATAAAATCGGATTTACCTTTCATCAGTGTAGAAGAGAAAACTGCAGCAACAACAGGTTGCTCAGACGTTATATGTAAACCAAAGCGTCCTTGGTTAAGACTTGGATCAAATGGAATAGAAATTACTCTGCCCTTTGGCACCACTAAATCTTGCAATCCAACGGGGGAAAAAGAGCCTTCCGAAGATGCAAGCTCGACGCTAATACGTGCATCGACATCTGATGGATTCAATACTCTAATCGTGTGCGAGAGTGAAGAAGTTGCTGCTGCTGAAGGCTTTGCAATTTTTTTATTTACTTTTTTCTTACTCGGCTTTGCAATGCTTTTGACCGTTTGAGGAATGGCTGGAATAAAAATATCTTTTGACGGACTCGTCGTCGCATTAACAATATCTCCGCCAAGACTCTTAAGACCTTTTCCTCTTTCATCGATCATGTAAGCGCTAAGTCGTCCAGCCCTTGGCACGACCTGCATCACGATTGCTTTCGAACCCGGTGAGAGTGCATCCAGGCCTACAGAAACTTGAGAGTTCGGTGCGATAGTTACAACTTTATTTGGTTGTTCGCTTACTTCATTCCACACTCTTACATCGGCAATCGCAGGACTCAATCCACTGTTGATGAGTAATAAATCGCCACGGCTAGTTACATCAGAGGCTCCTCCTACAAACCATTGTGAGGAGATTGGTGATTTACAAATAGTTGCACCCGCCCAAACACCGCTACGCACTTGCCATACCGCTGGAGTCATGTCGTTACTTTCAAATACTGCCGCAGAGCTTGCTTGGTTATACCTGCGAGTTTTAGAGGGCTTGAATGTTGTTGAAGAACTTCCAATTAATTTAAATGGAGTCTTACTCGATGAAAGTGAGATTGCGGTTAGTAAACCTTTACCGGTTGAGGGGCAAACAACTGCCGGATAGCTCTTGATGTAGCGACTTGGCGTAACCGTGGCATTTAATACGTTAGAAATTGCAAGAACCCCTGCAATAGCTGCAGCAACAATTAATGGTCTATGTAATTTCATGCTAACTCCTCTTCGGAGATTTCACGTCGACGTCGACCCGCTGGGAGTGCGAGAGTAATTACGGTAACCAAAATAACTATTTGAAGTGAGAGCCAACCTCTTCGCAAAGTGCCATCATAAAATAGTTCAACTTCTCCAGGCTCTGTTACAGAAAATACTGGTAAATCGAGTGCGCTCCTGGATCTTGCAAGTCTTTTTCCATTTTGGGAAAGTTGCCAACCTCGACTGAAGTTTTCTGTCAGAGTAACAATTCCTGTTGATGGCACAGAGTAAGTTCCTGATTGCTTGTTCAAAACTAGAACTTGGCTTTCCCCACTAGCTGGAGTGAAAACCAATTGGCCCGCATTGCCAATGACTTTCCATGAAACGCCTGCAGAAGTTGAGGATGCTCGCGTAAAACCACCAAGGCCATCAATTGTTCTAACAATGCTGGGATTTACTGGGCTCTTAAAAAATAAGTATTTAATGCCATGAGCCGCCAGCGTTGTTCCGCTTGAAAGGCCACTTCCGTCTGCGATATTTCTGACAGCTTCTGAAATAGGTTTACTTTCAAAAGGTGCTACATCGGGTTGGCCGAGTGTTACATCGCCACCTCGCGCAACGTAGAAATTTAGCGCGTAATCATTCTTATCTTGAACTCTAAGTACCACTGTCTTGGCATCGCGTTCTACCGCCAAGAACGCCGGTAACACCTCCGGCGCACCTGACTGAACGGGTGAGACTGCTCCTTGAGTAGTAATCCAACCAATTGTGGCAACTCCGTATATTGCACTTACAGCAAGTAGAAGGGCCGCGGCATAGTGTCTGAAATTTAGGTGAGTTTGAATAAGCGTTTCACGTAATTTATCGAGCATGATCACGCCAGAAATAATTGCAAGAATTGTCGCAATCGCGATGAAGGTGCCAGCATAAATTGGATCTGATGCCGCAGTTCCATTTCCAGTAAGTGAAATTGAGGAAAAAAGCGTTGCGACCATTAAGAGTGCCAGACCAAATTCTGCAAAAACGCGCGCCCTTGTGACTGAGAAGAGAGCGATAATTAATACGGCAAACATCGGACTGATATTCCACCAAGGAAGGGCTCCCGGACCACCAGGATTTCCCAGAATTGCATAATTTGGTCCACCACCAGCAATTGCGTAACCAGCATCCAAAAGCAGGCGATGGGGATGCACAATGAGAGCCAGGCTCCATGGAATATTCATTAAGAATGTAAAACCTACAACGACTACTCTCCGCTTAATTCTTTCAATAAAAATTGTTGATTTAAAATTTCGTTCGAAGAAAAAGTAATCCTTAACGACTGCATAAACCATCAAGCCTAAGAGTGCTAAAAGTGCCTGGGGTGCAAATGCAAAGGCCAACCCCAAGATGCATGAGACTTGGGCAATTTTGCGTGCTTTAACATTTTCGATTTCATACCAATTCTTAGACAATTTAATAACAAAGGGAAAGAGCCCCATCACAACGAGCAACCCAAAGCGCCCTGTGTTATTGGCAGAAATTGCAATTGGAGATATCGCATATAGAACTGAAGCAGCAGCGGCCAGCCATCGCTTTTCGGTCAGAGTCCGAAGTAACGAGTACATCGAAAGCGAAATAAGAATTGGCGCAGCGATAAAAAATAAGGTCATGAAGAGTGGCACATTTCCGAGAGTAAGAATCGATGCGATTGCAATTACTGGAATCCAGGGTGGCGAAGGATTTGTTGAACCCATTCCCACGTTATGCCAACCAGAAAAATACGCACTCCACAAATCACTAGCACCATGCAACTGAGCTGGCAGAGATCCCCCCGAAAGTGCTCCGAATCTATGTCTGGACCAGGCAAGAGAAATAAGGGTTAAACCAGTCACCATTAAAAATAGCGGGCGCTTTAAAAGCGTCCACCAAGCACTTCGAGATTTCGGTTCAAGTAAATCTTCATCTTCAAGAGAAATTACGCTCTTTGCGGGAACGCTTTGATCAAGTGCTTGCTCTGGAAATATCTGCTCTCGAAGCCAATCGAAACTGCGAGCGAAGTTTGCACGGATTTGTGAAGATCGCGGCGGAATAAATTGGGCGACAATTCTTGGTGAAACTAAGCGATGTTTTTTCCGAAATTTTCTTGCAGCAATCAGTTCGTTTGGCTTAAAGAGTAGGGATCCAATTGCAAGAATTTCATCACTTGCATAACCCGGAAGTTTTGCAAATAAGTAGCCGATTGCCCGAAGCGCTGCTCCAAATAGAATCTGACCAGCAAGCAAGGGCAGCATCCACCATGATGAATTTGCTAAAAGAACATAAGCCGCATTTCTTCGATCGAGTAAGCGAGGTCTATGTAAGAAAGCGCCCTGAACATCAACAGAACGACGCTCTGATGCTGAAGCTTCGGCGTGATAAGCAAGTGCATCGGTAACTGCAATGACTGTATGTCCTGCCGTACGAACTCTCCAGCCAAAATCAACGTCATCTCGAAAGAGTTCGAGGTTGGGATCAAATCCATCAAGTTCTTCAAAAACATCGCGTCGAATTAGCGCACCTGCAGTGCTTACAGAGAGCACATCGTGAATTCCATCTCGTTGTCCTTGATCGTATTCAGATGGTTCAAGACCAGTCCATCTTGCACCGTTGGCAGTGATACTTATTCCAACTTCGAGTAGGTGCGAGTGATCGTGCCAACCTAAGAGCTTTGGTCCAGCCATCACTACATTTGGACGATCCTCTAACGCTTCAAGTAAGTACCGCAGCGCTTTATTATGAGGTGCCAAATCATCGTGAATAATCCAAAGCCATTCTTCGACATCATTTTCTTTGTTGTAATCAATATCTAATTCAGGAAGCGTTGAAACCGCGTAAGAAATTGCCTGACCAAAACCTGCATCGCGATCTAGGGAGAGAACAGGGATGCGAGCACCTTTTAATAATTTAACTGATGAGTCTTCTGATCCAGTATCAACTGCAATGATGGAATCAACTTTACGTTTCTGCGATGAAATTGCAGCAACAACTTGTGGTAACCATGTTGCGCCGTCGTGCACAACAAGAATCGCAGTTACGCGATGGGAAGTCATAAGAGTTACGCTGGGCGGCGCTTCAAACGGCGGCGCTCACGTTCGGAGAGTCCACCCCAAATTCCAAAACGCTCATCGTGTGCGAGCGCATATTCCAAGCACTCTTGGCGAACGTCGCATGAAAGACATACGCGCTTTGCTTCACGAGTTGATCCCCCCTTTTCTGGGAAGAATGCTTCTGGATCAGTTTGCGCGCAAAGTGCGCGCTCTTGCCAGGAGAGCTCCATGCTCTCGCCGTTGGCTAATTGAATTGTTGGTCCAGCAGTGGGGGCTGATGGCTTTCCCGTTGATGTTGCTTCTGGGCGGATTGGCATTCGCTAATCTCCTTGCAGACCTATTTAAAGCCTTGTGTGAGTGGCCCATTCCCATGAATGGTGCGCGCTAGAAACGAATTACACGCTTGTAATACGACTATGTCAAGTGCGGGAGGTGGGCAAATAAGCCTAAATCTGGGGCTATCGGGAGATTTTTTACAAAGAAATGGGTGAATATGCCTTTTTGGATAAGTAATGGCGCGATATTTCGGCGCCGGCTTCGACTTTTGCACCCGGTGCAATAAATGAATGGGAAATATTTGCTCCGGAACCAATCCATGCGCCATCACAAATAATGGAATCAACAATTCTCGCTTCGGCGCCGATCTGGCAATTTGCCCCAATTGAGCTGCCCCCAGAAATGGTTGCGCCTTGGCCAATCGTTGAATTCGGGCCCACCTTAAACTCCGCGCCCACCGCATCTCTTGAACCCTTAAAAAGTGCGGCAGGTGTTCCAACATCTAACCAATAAGACTGCTCTTGGTAACCAAATACCGGGCGACCACTTGCAACGAGAGCCGGAAAGGTTTCGCGTTCAACACTGACAACTTTGCCAAGGGGAATTTGATCAATGACCGAACGATTGAAAACATAACAGCCAGCGTTAATTGAATTAGTTACGGGGTTGTCCATCTTTTCGAGGAATGCAGTGACTCGGCCATCTGGATCAGTTGGCACGCAACCAAAGGCTCGTGCATCTTCTACTGAAATCAGGTGCAGAGTTGCATCTGCGCCTTTCTCCTCGTGGAATTTAACTTGGGCTGCGATGTTGTGGTGGCTTAAGACATCACCATTAAATATCACTACATTTTCATCGCGATCCAAAAGCTCGGCAGCGTTACGAATTGCTCCACCAGTACCGAGTGGCTCTTTTTCAACTGCGTATAAAAGCTTCATTCCCCACTTAGACCCATCACCGAAATACGGTGTGAAGATCTCTGAAAGATATGAGGTGGCTAAAACAACGGTTGTGATACCGGCTTTTTTAGCAGCAAGGATTTGATGTTCTGTAACTGGAATACCCGCAATCGGAAGCATTGGCTTTGGCATCTCATCGGTCAATGGCTTGAGCCTGGTTCCAAAGCCTCCAACTAAAAGAATCCCGGCGCTCACTTTTGTAGCGCGCTTTCTATTCTCTTCGCCGCACTTTGAATTTCTTGATCGGTTGCAGTCATTGCAATGCGAATATGCGAACTTCCTTTTTCCCCATAAAAAATACCTGGCGTGGCGATAATTCCGATTTCAGAGAGCCACTTAACCGATTCCCAGGCGCTTTCATTGCGAGTGCACCAGATATACAAACCGGCTGCGCTCTCGTCGATTCTAAAACCTGCGCGAATTAAGGCTGGTTTAAGTGCTGCTCGGCGAGCGTTGTAGCGAGCTCGCTGCTGCTCTACGTGTTTGTCATCGCCAAGGGCGGCAATCATTGCGTGCTGAACCGGCAACGCCACCATCATCCCTGCGTGCTTCCTTACCTCTCTAATTTCTGCGATGAGCAATGGGTCACCGATAAGAAAAGCTGCACGGTATCCCGCCATCGATGATCGTTTGGAAAGAGAGTGGACCGCCAGAATATTTGTATTGTCTCCATCTGTGTATTTGAGAATAGAAGTTGGTTCAGTTGTATCTGCAAATTCAAAGTAACACTCATCTGAGATTAAAACTGATCCAGATTTTCTTGCCCAATTAATTGCACTTTTATATTCAGGGCCGCTATGAACACGACCTGTTGGATTTGACGGAGAATTAATCCATGCAAGATCTGCTTTGGGCCAATCACCTGCATCAATACCTACGGCAAGGCTTTCAGATTCGGCGAGTATGGCTCCCACTAAATATGTCGGGTAAGCCACCTCTGGAAAAATCACTTTCTTGGATTGTAAAAATGTAGGAAGCCACGCCACTAACTCTTTTGAGCCAATTAGTGGCAGAACATCGAAGTCGCCAGTTGCTCCTAATTTACTTTTTGCCCAATGCGAAATGGCACTTCTAAGTTCAGGCGTACCGGCAGTTAGAGGATAACGCGGTGAATTTGAATTACTTGCGAGCGCATCTTGGATAAATTCCGGAGTGGAATCAACTGGTGTGCCGACAGAGAGATCTATGGCTCCCTCAGGATGTTTGCGTGCAATCTCTGCATATGGAGCAAGTGCATCCCATGGAAAATCAGGAAGTTGTTTGCGCACTTACAGCCTGTTGTTCTTGTTTAAGAATCTTTTGGAGGCATCGCCGCAACATCTGCATGATCCTTATTTGTTGGACCAAGTTTAGATGCGCCGCCAGGTGAGCCAAGTTCTACGAAAAATTCAGTGTTCACTTTTGCAAAATCTTTCCACTGTGAAGGGACGTCATCTTCGTAGTAGATAGCTTCCACCGGACATACGGGTTCGCAGGCACCGCAATCGACACATTCATCTGGCTGTATGTAAAGCATTCGTGAGCCTTCATAGATGCAATCGACTGGGCATTCTTCGATGCAAGACTTGTCTTTGATATCAATACAAGGCTGGGCAACTATGTATGTCACTTCTCGAACCTCCAGAGGCGTTATGTGAGAGTTAATTCTAACCATGCCAACTCGAAGAAGTCGCAATATGGTTGTGACATGAGTGAGAGCACGGGCGTGGCCTCTGGCACATCGCTGGCCGGGCTCATTGGAAAGCGCGTCACAATTCGGCTCAAAGATGGCGATGGCTTTCGAGACATCGTCGGAATATTGGAAAGTTCGAGCACGCTTATAAATCGCAAAGGCGAAAAAATAGATTTTTCACGTGAAGAAATAGCTCTTTGGCGAGAAGTTATACCTCTTCCAGATCGAGCAGGCTCTGGTGCACCGTTATCACTTCGCATAATGGAGCTTGAATTCTTATCGAACAAAACATGGCCCGCACCTGTGACTCTCGATCGCGGCCAATGGCTATATAGAAAAGCTCATGGAATTTCCTTGCGTGCTAATTCGGTTCTTCCAAAAGGTAAGGCACCTTTTGGTGAACCAATTCAAAGTATTGAAGATGAAATAAATTTCTGCATTGACTATTACAAGAGCGCAGGTTTGACGCCAACTATTGTGACGCCGCTACCAATTTATCGAGAGCTAGATGAAAAGCTTGAATCCCTCGGTTGGGAATCTGAAATTAGCGCGCTCTTTCTTGTAAGGGATATCGATTCAGGTCAATCACCTGAAATCAAGGGTGTAAAACTAGTGGTCACAACGGCTCCGACTCCTGAGTGGATAGGGGTTCAAGGAGATCAAGGAATTGAAGATGTCATGAGCGCTTTTCCGGCTACATATTTGGCGCTTACTTTCGAAAATGAAACGATCGCAACTCTTCGGCTGGCAGTAGATAAAGATTGGGCAATCGTGACGAGACTTTTCATAAAAGATGCTTTTCGTGGAAAAGGTTTCAGTAAAGCTCTGATGCAAGAAGCTTCTCTCATTGCCTGGAAGCAAGGAGCCATAAAAATAAGTTTGCAAGTTGATTCAAGTAATCAGGTCGCGCTATCCCTGTATTCAAGTCTTGGCTACAAGATTCACCACCGCTACAACTATCGGGTGCTTCGATGACACTTTCTATTTACGATACAAAGTCGCGTCAAGTTAGCCAAGTCCCAATGACAAATGGTGTCGTACATATGTATTGCTGTGGTCCTACCGTTTATCGAGATGCTCATGTAGGAAACCTTCGTACCTTTCTTCTCTCAGATTTGATTGCTCGCACTCTTGAACTCGGTGGATTGAAAGTAAAACTCATTCAAAACATCACCGATGTCGGCCATATGGCAGAAAATTTGGAGAGTGAAGATAAAGTACTTGAGCAAGCAAAAGCTGAATCCATCTCACCCTTCGCAATAGCTAGAAAATATGAAGAGAGATTTCATACTGATTTAGCACGCTTGAATATAAAACCAGCACAAGGCTATCCCCGAGCAAGTGAAACTATGGATTTGATCATCAGCTCCATTTGCGAGTTGATTGAAAAAAACGCGGCCTACATCGGTAGCGATGGTTCGGTTTACTTTGATGCTAAATCTCTACCAACTTATGGCGCAATCAGTGGAAACAAACTTGATGCGCTAAAGCCTGGCCATCGATATGAATACACCGATGATGGTGGCAAGAGATTTCATGCTGATTGGGCGCTTTGGAAAACCGCTGGCAACAGAACTGAAATGATTTGGGACTCGCCATGGGGACCAGGATTTCCAGGCTGGCACATTGAGTGCACTGCGATGTCACTTAAGTATCTTGATAAGCGAATTGATTTACATGTGGGTGGAATTGATTTACGTTTCCCTCACCATGAAAACGAGCGCGCGCAATCTAATTCGATAATCGCGGACGAAGCAGTTGGGATTTGGGTTCACGGTGAACATCTTTTATTTGAAGGTAGGAAAATGTCGAAGAGTGCGGGCAATGTGGTACTCGTAGAAGATTTAATTTCTCGTGGACTGGACCCGCTCGCCCTACGCTTTGTATTACTTGAAAATCGGTACAGATCTCAGATGGATCTGACTTGGGCATCCCTGGATACAGCACATGCAACGCTTCGTAGGATGCGAGAATCCATGGCCAACTGGGGCGACTCAACCAATGAATTAGAAGATTTAGAAATCAAGCAAGCGCTAGAAACAGATTTAGATACACCTCGCGCGATGCAGAGAATAAGAATCGTCGAAAAGGATAAGAATTTAGCGCCGGAAGAGAAGCGTGCAATTTTCAATTATGCCGATCGAGTCCTTGGTTTAGATTTAACTAGAAAAATAGAGAAGGCACCTCTTCCATCAGATCTCAAAGAAATTCTTGCTGCTCGTGATGTTGCCAGAAAAAATAAAGACTGGGCGCAAAGCGATAGCCTACGAAAAGAGTTAGAAAGTCGTGGACTTGTAATTAAAGATAAAGCCGATAGTCAAGAATGGGAATGGTCTTAGGCGGGCAGCACAATTGCGACTATAAGTGCAGTGAAACCAAAAAATAGAAGTGCTGACCCAGAATTATCTCCCTGCACTAAAAGCTCTCCCCCCGAACCCAGAAGTGAAGCTTTAGAAAAAATGAGAATCCAAGAAATTGCAGCAACTATTTTGTAGGTGCGCTTTCCAAATTTTCGTCCCACCGCCCAGATTGAAATAAGGGTTCCAAGAATTGCGAGTATGGGTCCAATTGGAAGAGCGAAATTGTGCAAAAGAACTGCACAAGCCCCTGTTAGAGCGCCGATTGCAACGGAGAATAAATAATTCATTTATTTGGAAATTCCAGCGAAAAGATCCATCTCACGACCTTCTGAATTAAAAGGTTGCGCCTTTAAACCCTTAACGAGGCGGTAGTACTCGTTACCCCACACTTGCAAACCCAAATTATTAGATAGAGCAAAGAATGGTCCATCGAGTGCAATTTGTGTTCGATGAGCTTTCATCGCTTCCATTTTTGCATCAACGAATTTGTTCCCATCAATTACTGTAGTAACAAGTGAATCATCAGCGGCAAATGGAATGTCATCGACACTTTCTGCTCCAAAAAAATCAGTACCAGTACCTTTTAGCTTTTCGATACCTTCTGCAATGACGGACTTTGGCAGCGTGTTCCAATAAATTTTTGAAATCTGCCACTTAGATTTTTCACTTGCTCGCATGGCGACTTTGTGGGCTTGAATGTGGTCTGGGTGACCATAACCACCGATTTCGTCATAAGTAACTAAAACATGAGGTTTTACTTCATCAATAACTTTCGCAACTAGATCCGCTGCGTGCTCAACATCTGCCTGCCAGAAAACATTTGGATTCGAGTTTTGATCGGTTCCCATCATGCCGCTATCTCTAAAAATCTCATCTCCGTCACCCAGAAAACGGTGATCTTCGATTCCGAGTTTCTTCATAGCGTTTGCTAACTCAACAATGCGGTGAGCGCCGAGCTCATCTGATTGTGTACTTGCCAAGTGACTCAATTCCGGAACTAAAACTTCGCCCTCTTCGCCGCGAGTGCAAGTAATGAGAGTTACATCTGCGCCAAGTGAGGCATACATCGCCATGGTTGCGCCATTGTTAATGGTTTCATCGTCTGGATGGGCATGCACTAATAAGAGACGAAAACCACTGTAATCACTCTGCATGGCGCTCATTTTTTATCCGTCGTTTAATAAACCGGAAGTGATTTATCAATCTGCTTCGCCCACGCTACAACACCACCTTGAACGTGAGTTGCATCTGCAAATCCTGCATTCTTTAAAATTGCCAAGCACTCTGCAGAACGAACACCGCTCTTGCAGTGCAAGATTATTGGCTTGTCCTGCGGCAAACCTGCCAGGGCGCTTCCATCAAGAAAACCTTGTTTTGGAATCAAGACTGAACCAGGTATGCGAACTATCTCAAATTCGCTTGGTTCGCGAACATCAATCAACAAAAAGTTATCTTTCTTATCAATCTTTTCTTTGAGTTCAGTTACTGAAATAGTTGAGCCAGAAACCGCCATTTCGGCAGCATCTGAAAGAACTCCACAGAACGCTTCATAATCCGGAAGTAGTTCGGTCTGTGTTGGCTTATCGCTACAGATTGGGCAGTTAGGATCTTTGCGAATCTTTACTTTTCTAAATGACATTTCAAGGGCGTCATACACCATCAATGATCCAACCATTGGCTCGCCAACACCTGTTATAACTTTTATAGCTTCAGTTGTTTGAATCGAACCGATCGTTGCGCAAAGAACTCCGAGTACTCCGCCTTCGGCACAGCTTGGAACCATACCCGGTGGAGGTGGTTCTGGATAAAGGCATCGGTAGCAAGGTCCGTACTCGGCCCAAAAAACACTTGCCTGTCCATCGAATCGATAAATAGATCCCCAGACGTAAGGCTTTTTAAGAAGTACACAAGCATCGTTTACTAAATAGCGTGTAGCAAAATTATCTGTTCCATCGACAATGATGTCGTACTTTGAAAAAATTTCTTTTACATTGGTTACATCTAGACGAATTTCATGAGTTATAACTTCAACGTTTGGATTAATCTCAGAAATCTTTTCTTTTGCTGATTGCGCTTTACTCTTTCCAATATCTGACTGCCCATGAATAATTTGTCGCTGGAGGTTAGATTCATCGACAGTGTCGAACTCAACAATTCCAATTGTTCCAACTCCTGCTGCTGCAAGATACATAAGGGCTGGGGAACCGAGTCCACCCGCTCCTACGCACAGAACTTTTGCGTTCATTAGGCGCTGCTGCCCTGCCATCGCGACATCAGGAATGATTAAGTGGCGGCTGTATCTGCGAACTTCATCAACAGTTAGCGCTGGTCCTGGTGTAACCAATGGTGGAATCTTCATATCGCTATTCTGCCGTAGCCAGTGAAGAGGTGCCAATTTGATTTGTTTGGCTCTACGATAAGCGCAATGAGTACCGCAGAAAATTCTCCAAATGTGAGCGAGATTAAGAACGATAAAGCTCGCCTGCCTCGTGATGAGCGTCGAGCAATTTTGCTCAGTGCCGCTCTTGAAGTATTCACCGCTGCTGGATATCACTCAGCAGCGATGGATGAAATTGCAGATCGCGCAGGTGTGAGCAAGCCCGTGCTCTACCAACACTTCCCTTCAAAATTGGATTTATACCTTGCGGTATTGGATGTTCATATTGATTCCCTGGTTTTTGAAATTCAAAAAGCAATTTCCTCCACGCCAGATAATGCAAAGCGAGTAAGAGCAACTGTCCTTGCATACTTCAACTTCATTGAACAAGAAGGCGAAGCATTCAGACTTCTCTTTGAAAGTGATATGAGCGTTGAACCACAAGTTCGCGAACGGCTAAATCGAATGACATACGACTGCGCTGCCGCCGTTTCTGCAGTTATTTCCAATGACACAGGACTTCCGCAAGAAGCATCAATGCTTCTTGGAGTTGGCATGATCGGTTATGCCCAAGTTATGGCACGACACTGGCTTGAACGAGATAGCAAATTAACTCGTCAGCAAGCAGTCGATATCGTTGAAAATTTGATGTGGCGCGGTATTTCAGGATTTCCTCGCACATAATTCGTAAATGAACTCTGCAATTGGCAGATAGGATAAAGGTATGGCTACAAAGAAATCAGATAACTCAGACGCTTCACACGTAAGAATTGCCGTAACAAATATCAATAGTGAATTAGCATTCGAAACAGCTACATCTCCCGCCGACATTAAAGCTGCAGTCGCTGCAGCAATTTCTGCTGGATCCCCGCTAACACTGACGGATATCCGCGGTCATGAAGTAATCGTTCCTGCAGACAAGATTGGTTATGTAGAAATCGGCCAGCCGGCAGAGCGCCGCGTCGGTTTTGGCGCACTCTAAGTGGGCAACACCTTCGCCGATCTTCCACTTCGCCCCGAAACTCTCGCGGCGCTTGCAGAACACGGATTTGAATCCCCATTTCCAATTCAAGAACAAGTACTTCCTATCGCACTTGCTGATGGCGATGTGATTGGTCAGGCAAAAACTGGAACTGGCAAGACTTTAGCTTTTGGAATTCCGGTAATTGAAAGAGTTATTGCCCCGTTAGATAAAGAATGGGCTGAGTTAAGCGCCAAAGGGTCTCCTCAAGTATTAGTCGTTGTTCCAACTCGCGAACTTTGTGTTCAGGTAACAAAAGATATTGATGAACTCACAGGAAATAGAGGAATCAGAACTCTTGCAGTTTATGGAGGCCGCGCATTTGAGCCCCAAATTGAAGCGTTGCAAAATGGAATCGAAATCGTTGTTGGAACACCAGGTCGCCTTCTCGATCTTTATCGCCAAGGACAACTTAAATTAAAAGAGGTCTCTCGAGTCGTGCTCGATGAAGCTGATGAAATGCTAGATCTTGGATTCTTGCCCGATGTAGAAAAGATTTTCTCAAGCACTCCAAATCGCCAACAAACAATGCTCTTTTCGGCCACTATGCCTGGTGACATCATCGCTTTGGCAAGAAAATTTATGAATCAACCTGTTCATATCCGTACACAAGATAATGAAGATGAAAGTGCGGTGGTTTCTCGCATCGAACAACATGTACTTCGTGCACATGCAATGGATAAAATTGAAATGCTTGCAAGAATTCTCCAGGCAGACGGTCGTGGCCCCACAATTGTTTTTTGCCGCACAAAACGTACCTGTCAAAAAACTACGGATGATCTAGTTGAGCGCGGATTTAAAGCGGCACCAATTCACGGAGATTTAGGACAAAGCGCTCGTGAAAAAGCACTGAATGATTTTAAGGGTGGTAAATCAGATGTACTGGTTGCAACTGACGTTGCCGCACGCGGCATTGATATCGACGGAATCACGCATGTGATTAATTACCAATGTCCTGAAGACGAAAAAACCTATGTACACAGAATCGGACGTACAGCTCGCGCGGGTGCAAAAGGTATTTCTGTAACTTTCGTCGATTGGGATGAGTTAGCTCGTTGGAAGATGATTGATACAGCTCTTAATTTAGGACTTGCAGAGCCAGAAGAAACGTATTCATCATCGGAACACCTATATAGCGCTCTGAATATTCCAGCAGGTTCAACCGGAAGAATGGTCAAAGCCAAACTTGTTCAAAAGCAAACTGAGTCTGAATCAAGACGTGAAAAGCCCGTTAAATCTGAAACAGCCCCCCGCAAGGAGCGCACACGGGTTCGAACAAAGAAATTCTCTTCTTAAACTAAATCCAGCTTTTCTAATATTGAATATGTCGCTTCTCTAAAATTTTCGGCCACTGTACTTGTCTTTGAGCGTGTAAGTACGCTTACATCCACGCTCTGTGCTGATTCGACTTCTGAACTCGCTTCGATGCCACAGTCAATGTATTCAATTTCTGTTGCAAACTGTTCACCATCTCCAATTTGCAGTGCGAAACTTTGAACAGAACCTGCGAGAGATTTTATTTGTAGCGCCCCACGTAA
>WLNK01000012.1 GCA_009699795.1 Actinomycetota bacterium
GGTTGTTGAAGTTGGCGACGAGGTAACTGTTGAAGTTCTCGAAGTTGATTTCGAGCGCGAGCGTGTATCACTTTCACTCAAGGCAACACAGGAAGATCCATGGCAAGCATTTGCTCGCACTCACACAATCAATCAGGTTGTCCCGGGTGTAGTAACTAAGCTCGTACCGTTTGGTGCATTCATTCGCGTTCACGAAGGTATCGAAGGTCTCGTTCATATTTCTGAGCTGGCAGAACGTCACGTAGAAATTCCTGAGCAGGTTGTTGCCGTTGATGACGAGCTCTTCGTAAAGATTATTGACATTGATCTAGAGCGTCGCCGAATCTCACTTTCATTAAAGCAAGCTAATGAAGGACATGAGGTTGAAATCGAAGCATTCGATCCAACTCAATACGGAATGGCTGCTCGCTATGACGCAAACGGAAACTTTATTTATCCAGAAGGTTTCGATCCTGATACACAGGAATGGAAGCCAGGACATGATTCACAACGTGAAGAGTGGGAGCGCCAATACCAAGAAGCGCAGACTCGCTTCCTAGCTCATAAGAAGCAGAAGGCTGAAGCAAAAGCTGCCGATGCTGCTGCACCTGCGGAAGCAGTCGCTGCCGCGGAATAGTTTCTAATAGTTAAAGCCCTTGCAGGGAAAGCGATGTTAACGAACACATCGCGCCTGTAAGGGCTTTAACTTTTTAATATGTGTTGAAGGTAGGCTAAAGCTATGTTGGTCGTCGGCTTAACGGGTGGGATTGGCGCGGGAAAATCCCTTGTCGCGCAGAATTTCTCCGAGCTAGGAGCAATCGTTGTCGATGCGGATCAATTGGCGCGCATTGCAGTTGAAAAGGGAAGTGCTGGTTTTGACGAAGTTGTTGCCAGGTTTGGTGATGCAATACTCAAAAACGGTGAACTCGATCGTAAAGCGCTGGCTGAAATAGTTTTTAACGATGTGGCGGCTAAAGCCGATTTAGAGGCTATTACTCATCCGAGAATCAAGTCTCTTTTTAAGAAAGCTGTTGCAGAACTAGGGCCAGAAGACATCATGATTTACGAAATACCGTTGTTAGTTGAGACCAGCGCTGCCCATAATTTCGATTTTATTATCACCGTTGAGGCGCCTCTAGAAATTCGAAAGGCAAGGCTGCTAGAACGTGGAATGCAACAGGGCGAGATATTGAAAAGAATTGCTGCGCAAGCTCCTGAAGAAGGCCGAATCGCAATCGCGAACGCTGTTATTCGAAATGATGGTGACGAAGACCATCTACTTCGGAGTGTAGAAAATCTTTGGGAAGACTTAGAACGCCGTTCAAAGTAGGCTAACAAAGTGCGTCCTGTCTCAGATCTGCAGCGAAAGGTAAATCCCTTTCAGGTTATTAGCGACTATGTTCCAGCTGGAGACCAACCTCAAGCCATTAAAGAGATTGTCAGGCGAATCAAGGCCGGCGAAGAAGATGTCGTACTACTTGGTGCCACCGGTACTGGTAAATCTGCAACAACGGCATGGCTTGTAGAAGAACTACAGAGACCCACTTTAGTTCTAGCCCCCAACAAGACTCTTGCAGCCCAACTTGCAAATGAGTTTCGTGAATTGATGCCAAATAACGCTGTCGAGTATTTCGTTTCATACTACGACTACTACCAACCCGAAGCTTATGTCCCACAATCAGATACATTTATCGAAAAAGATTCAAGCGTTAATGAAGAGGTAGAGCGCCTACGCCACTCGGCAACAAACGCGCTACTCACCAGACGTGATGTCATAGTTGTTGCAACTGTCTCCTGTATTTATGGCCTTGGCACTCCGCAGGAGTACATCGATCGGATGATACGTCTCAAAGTTGGCGATGAAATCGAAAGAAATGCCTTACTTCGCAAATTTGTAGATGTCCAGTACAAACGAAATGACACCGCATTCGAGCGCGGAACTTTTAGAGTTCGTGGTGACACAGTCGAGATAATTCCGATGTATGAAGAGTTAGCCATTCGTATTGAAATGTTTGGTGATGAGATCGAAAAGATCATGACCTTGCATCCGTTGACGGGTGAAATCGTGCGCGATGAAGAGGAAATCTATATTTTTCCTGCAACTCATTATGCAGCCGGCCCGGAGACTATGAAGCGCGCCATGGGCGATATTGAAGATGAACTTCAAATACAGCTCAACCTATTCGAAAAACAAGGAAAGCTCTTAGAAGCCCAACGACTTCGAATGCGCACGACTTTTGATTTAGAGATGATGCAGCAACTCGGGTTTTGTTCTGGAATCGAAAATTACTCGCGACATCTTGATGGTCGTGAGGCGGGTTCAGCTCCTAACTGTCTTCTTGATTATTTTCCCGATGATTTCTTACTAGTCATAGATGAAAGCCATGTGACCGTTCCGCAGATTGGTGCCATGTATGAAGGAGATGCATCCAGAAAGCGCACACTTGTGGAACATGGATTTAGACTTCCGAGCGCCCTTGATAACCGACCACTTAAGTGGCCAGAATTTTTAGAGCGAGTCGGGCAAAAGGTATACCTATCAGCAACGCCAGGAAAGTATGAAATGGAAAAGGTACATGGTGATGTGGTTGAACAAGTCATTAGACCTACGGGGTTGGTTGATCCGGCAATTATTCTCAAGCCAATAAAGGGTCAGATTGATGATCTTCTCAATGAAATAAATATTCGAGCAGCAAAGAATGAGCGAGTTCTTGTAACAACTCTGACTAAAAAGATGTCCGAAGACCTCACTGATTATCTTCAGGAACGAGGAGTGCGCGTTCGATATTTGCATTCCGAAGTTGATACTTTGCGCCGAGTTGAATTGCTACGTGAATTGCGCACGGGGGAGTACGACGTACTTATCGGAATCAATCTTCTTCGTGAAGGTTTAGATCTGCCGGAAGTGTCATTAGTTGCGATCCTTGATGCAGATAAAGAAGGCTTCTTGCGATCTGCAACATCATTGATTCAAACCATCGGCCGCGCCGCTCGAAATGTATCGGGCGAAGTACATATGTACGCCGACAACATGACGGCTTCTATGACCAAGGCTATTGAGGAAACCAATCGTCGACGTGATAAACAAATTGCGTATAACAAAGAGCGAGGAGTAGATCCGCAGCCACTTCGCAAGAAAATTGCAGATATCACCGACACTATTGCTCGTGAAAGTGACGACACTGATGATTTATTGGCTGGTTCAAAGGCCGCACTATCCCTTGGGTTCTCAAAGAACGCCCAATCGCTGCCGCGCCAAGAATTAACTGCCTTGATAGGCTCACTCACCGAACAGATGCGTAGCGCGGCCGATGATCTTCAATTTGAACTCGCTGCACGTCTTCGCGATGAACTCCGAGAACTTAAGCGCGAATTACGTGGAATGGATGAGGCAGGAATCTAGTGACTATCGAGAAATTGGTTGTACGCGGTGCGCGCGAACACAATCTGAAAGATGTTTCACTTGAACTTCCAAGAGATGCGCTCATTGTATTTACAGGACTTTCAGGTTCGGGTAAATCCAGTCTCGCCTTTGACACAATTTTTGCTGAAGGACAACGACGTTATGTTGAATCACTCTCTGCATATGCCCGCCAATTTCTTGGCCAAATGGATAAACCCGATGTTGATTTTATTGAGGGACTTTCCCCTGCTGTTTCAATCGATCAGAAATCCACAAATAGAAACCCACGATCAACGGTCGGAACAATTACCGAAGTTTATGATTATTTGCGTCTTCTCTTTGCTCGTGCGGGTCGCCCACACTGCCCAAATTGCAAAAAGGCAGTATCACGACAGAGCCCACAGCAAATCGTGGATCAAATTCTCACGATGCCAGCGACTACAAAGTTCCAAGTCCTCGCACCCATTGTTCGCGAACGTAAGGGTGAGTTTGTTGACCTCTTTGCCGACCTCGTAACACAAGGCTATTCACGTGCTCGAGTTGATGGGCAGACAATTGCACTCACAGAACCACCAAAACTTAAAAAACAAGAAAAACACACAATTGAAGTTGTCATCGATCGCTTGACTGCGAAAGCTGAATCGAAATCCAGACTGACCGATTCAATTGAAACTGCGCTGAAATTGGCATCTGGCATCGTTCTATTAGATTTTGTTGATGCTAAAGGAGCTGAAAAAGAACGCACATATAGCGAACATCTTGCATGCCACGATTGCAATCTCTCCTTTGAAGAACTTGAGCCGCGTTCGTTTTCATTTAACTCACCCTTCGGCGCTTGTCCTGAGTGCACAGGTATCGGTACAAAGTTAGAAGTTGATGAAGAGCTCATCATTCCCGATGACTCAATTTCTATTTACGAAGGTGCTATTGCGCCTTGGGGCAATATTGCTGCATCCGACTATTTTCTACATTTATTAGAAGCTCTTGCCGGAGATCTCAAATTCTCACTCGATACTCCATGGAAAAAACTTTCAGTAAAGGCGAAAGAAGCTGTTCTAAATGGCTACGACTATGAAGTGCACGTTAAATATAAGAACAGATATGGGCGAGTTCGCAATTACTCCACAGGATTCGAAGGAGTTCTTCCATTCATTCATCGCAAACATTCCGAAACCGATAGTGACTACAGTCGTGAAAAGTATGAGTCATATATGCGCGAGACTCCATGTCCTGTTTGCAAAGGGGCAAGGCTAAAACCCGAGGTGTTGGCTGTGACTCTGGGCGGTAAAAGCATCGCCGAAGTTTGCGAACTTTCCATCGATGACTGTGCAGTTTTTTTGAAGTCGGTAACTCTCACCAAACGAGAAGCGCAAATTGCAGAGAGAGTTCTTAAGGAAGTTAACGAGAGACTTACTTTTTTGCTCGACGTTGGGTTGGATTACTTATCACTTGCTAGACCTGCTGCAACACTCTCAGGTGGCGAGGCGCAGCGAATCAGACTTGCAACTCAAATTGGTTCAGGCCTCGTAGGCGTCTTATATGTATTAGATGAGCCAAGTATCGGATTGCATCAACGCGATAACCGCAGACTTATTGACACACTTACCAGACTTCGAAATCTTGGAAACACTTTGATTGTCGTTGAACACGACGAAGAAACTATTCGTACTGCCGATTGGATTGTAGATATTGGTCCTGGAGCTGGCGAACATGGCGGAAAAGTTGTTGTCTCTGGATCTTATGAGGAACTCCTTGCGTCGAAAGAATCAATCACTGGCGCTTACCTTTCTGGTCGCAAGGCAATTGCAATCCCAGAAAAGCGCAGACCTTTGGATCCAAAGCGAAAGTTAGTTATAAAGGGCGCCAAAGAGAACAACTTAAAGGATATTGAAGTAGAAATCCCACTGGGCGTTTTCGTCTCAGTCACCGGGGTAAGTGGTTCAGGAAAATCCACCCTTGTAAACGATATTTTGTATACAACTCTTGCCAATAAGTTAAATGGAGCTCGACTAGTTCCTGGACGCCATCGAACAGTTTCGGGAATAGATTTGCTCGATAAAGTCGTACATGTTGATCAATCGCCTATTGGTCGAACACCTAGATCAAACCCCGCAACATATACCGGTGTCTTCGATAAAGTCCGCGCCTTGTTTGCCGAAACTACAGAAGCAAAAGTTCGCGGGTATCAGCAAGGCCGATTCTCATTTAACGTAAAAGGTGGACGCTGCGAGAACTGTGCCGGTGATGGAACCATCACTATTGAGATGAACTTTTTGCCTGATGTTTACGTTCCATGCGAAGTTTGTCATGGCGCCAGATACAACCGCGAAACTCTCGAGGTTCATTACAAAGGCAAGACCATCGCCGAAGTTCTAGATATGCCAATTGAAATTGCGCATACATTCTTCGAGTCTGTGCCGACTATTGCCAGATATCTAAAAACGCTATGCGATGTTGGGCTCGGATACGTTCGATTAGGTCAGTCCGCCCCAACACTTTCAGGAGGTGAAGCTCAACGAGTAAAACTCGCAACTGAACTTCAAAAGCGCTCCACTGGTCGCACAATTTATGTTTTAGATGAACCAACAACGGGACTTCACTTCGAAGACGTGAATAAATTACTAGGAGTACTCAGCCGCCTCGTTGATTCGGGCAACACGGTTGTAGTGATTGAACACAATTTAGATGTCATCAAAAGTTCAGACTGGGTCATTGATATGGGACCAGAAGGTGGATTCCGAGGCGGCACAGTGGTGGCTGAGGGAACCCCGGAAGATGTGGCAAAGGTTAAAGCAAGTTACACCGGACAATTCCTCTCCGAAGTTTTAAATACGAATAGATCGGCACCAGTTAAGAAGAGTCGCGCGAAGGTTAAGTAAATGGCAGATCCAGCCTCATATCGGCCACAAGAGATACCCGAATTTCCCGGGGTTTATCGTTTCTATAACCAGGACGAAAAAGTTATTTACGTCGGTAAGGCAAAAAATTTAAAAAACCGACTCAGCAACTATTTTCAAACTGGGCTTGCTGAACGCACTTATCGAATGGTCCACGAAGCGGTAAGAGTTGATTGGACGATTGTTGGTACTGAAGTCGAAGCACTTGCCTTGGAGTTTTCTTGGATTAAGCAATACAACCCTTACTACAACGTTCAATTCAAAGACGATAAGTCTTACCCATATTTAGCACTAACGATGTCAGATGAGGTTCCAAGAATTTTTATCACTAGAAAAGAGAAGAGACCTGGGCTGACATATTTTGGCCCATTTACTCACACGTGGGCTCTACGCAATACCTTCGATGTAATTCTAAAAGTATTTCCAATTCGTTCCTGCAGCGTGGGAAATTTTGAGAGAGCAAAGAGAACTAATCGTCAGTGCCTACTCGGAGATATCGGAAAATGTGCAGCACCTTGTGTTGGAAGAGTTTCCACAGATGAGCACCGTGCAATAGCCGATCGCCTGATTGATTTTATGGGAGCAAGCAACGGTGACATTCTCCCAATGTTGAAGAAAGAAATGGACGAAGCCTCCATTCGAGAAGAGTTCGAGCGCGCTGCAAAGATCCGCGACTCGATTTCCTCCATTGAAAAAATGTTTGAATCTCAAGACGCTGCACTTTCAGATGATTTGAGTGCCGACCTCATTGCAATGTATGAAGAAGGTCTTCATGCCGCCGGATCAATTTTCATAGTTCGGGGTGGATCGATTAAGGGCTCAAGATCATGGATTGTAGATCAAGAGCGAGCTCTCGAAGGTGATGACTCTTACGCGTCGCTCTTCTACTCCATTTACAGCCAAAGCACACCACAAGATATTCCCACTCAAATATTTCTAGCTCATGAACCCAAAGATCGATTAGCGCTAGAGGAGTGGCTCACTACTTTAAAGGGTGCAAAAGTCTCAATAAAAGTTCCACAGCGCGGAGAGAAGGTAGAACTCCTTGCAACCGTGGCAAGAAATGCTCAGTACTCACTGATTCAATATTTAAGTAAAAGAGCAACTGACGCAGCAGTAAGTGGAAAAGCTTTACTTGAAATTGAAGAGCAACTCGAACTTCCCAGAACACCCCTTCGAATTGAATGTTTTGATATTTCAAATATTTCAGGTACATCGGTGGTTGCTTCAATGGTGGTCTTTGAGGATGGACTCGCTAAGAAGAGCGAATACCGTCGCTTCATTATCGACACTAAGGAAGCAACGGACGATACACGCGCAATGCATCAGGTCATCACTCGAAGAATGAAGCGTCTTCTTGCCGACAAGGAAATAGATCAAGCAGAAGTTAATGAGAGCGGAGGGAGATTAAGCAAATTCTCTTATCCACCGCAACTCATTGTTGTAGATGGTGGTGCGCCACAAGTGGCAGCCGCAAAACGGGCGCTGGATGAACTTGGAATTTCTAATATTGCGCTCTGCGGTCTTGCAAAACGTCTCGAAGAAGTTTGGAGGCCAGGGGAGAGCGACCCACTCATTCTTCCTCGCACGAGCGAAGGAATGTACTTGCTACAGCGCATCAGAGATGAAGCACATCGCTTTGCTATATCTTTTCATCGCTCCAGAAGATCGAAAGTTATGTTGGAGTCTCTCCTGGATGAAATTCCGCAGCTTGGAGCGTCGCGGCGTGCAGCACTTCTCGATAAGTTCGGGTCTGTAACTGCGATTCGAAGCGCGAGTGCGAGTGAATTGGCAGCAACTCCCGGCATAGGAGAGAAAATCGCAACCATCATTTTCCAACATCTGGCATCAATTTCGGGGGAGAAGGTTGATATGCAGACGGGTGAAATCACTGCGAACTAGATTTCCTAGGTGCTTGACAGAGGATGCAGAATGACGTCATGAGCGCTTCAAAGCATGAGTTGTTAATTCTTACTGGCATGTCAGGTGCCGGTCGGTCAACTGTTGCCCACGCACTCGAAGATTTGGGTTGGTAGGTGGTTGATAATTTGCCGCCTTCCCTGTTACCTCAATTAGCCGAGCAAGCCAATACTTCATCGATTCCATCGATGGCCGTTGTCGTAGATGTTCGAGGTGGAAAGTTTTTTGATGCACTCAATGTTGCGCTGAAATCACTTAAGAGCTCAGGGGTTCAGTACAGGTTATTATTTTTAGATGCATCCGATCAGGCGTTAGTTCAACGTTTTGAGTCAACTAGACGCCCACACCCACTTCAAGCCGAAGGGCGAATAGTGGATGGCATTGAACGCGAACGTGCAAAGCTTGAAGAACTTCGCGCTGAGGCGGATATTGTTATTGATTCTTCAAATCTTAATGTCCATCAACTCGAAAAGCGCACAGGAGAAATCTTCGCAACAGGAGCTGGACAAGCGATCAGAATCAATGTTCTCTCATTCGGTTACAAATATGGAATACCAGTGGATTCTGATTTGTTACTTGACTGCCGTTTCATTCCCAATCCACATTGGATTCCCGAGCTGCGTCCACTTACCGGACTTACCTCCGAGGTTAGTTCAAAGGTATTAGGAAGTGAGGGCGTTGCTGAATTTGTAAAGAGTTATGTAGATGTTCTTATCCAAATGGTGCCTGGTTACCTTCGTGAAGGCAAAAAGTATGTAACAGTTTCAATCGGCTGCACTGGCGGAAAACATCGCAGCGTGGCAATCGCCGAAGAAATTGCAAAGCAGCTCGGCGAACTGAAGAGTGAATTTACGCTTTCAGCACATGCAACACACCGAGACGTAGGTCGTGAATGAGTGAGAATTTAAAGGTCGTTGCCCTCGGCGGTGGTCATGGATTAGCTGCCACGCTCAATGCTCTTCGCTCTGTTACTAAAAATATTACGGCAGTAGTAACAGTTGCAGATAATGGTGGATCAAGCGGACGATTGCGGGCAGAGTTCCCGATTTTTCCACCTGGAGATTTACGAATGGCACTTTCAGCTCTCTGTGCTGATGATGAATGGGGCAGAGGATGGGCAGAAATTATGCAATATCGCTTTACGAGTTCTGGCCCCATGGATGGACATGCAGTCGGAAATCTATTGCTTGCTGCCCTTTGGAATAAGGGCGAAGATTCTGTCGCAGGGTTAGATCGCGTAGGTGCGCTACTAAAAATTGTCGGAAGAGTGCTTCCGATGGCAGCAGTACCACTTGATATTGCCGCTACCTTCAAAACAGCCGAAGAAGAAATTGAAGTTCAAGGACAGCAAGAAGTTGCAACCGCAAAAGGTGAGCTACTTTCTCTTCGAATAATTCCTGGAAATCCAGAGGCGCGCATTGAAACCTTGGAAGCAATTGCAGAAGCAGATTTGATAACAATGGGACCTGGTTCGTGGTTTTCAAGTGTTCTTCCCCACCTTCTTGTACCTGCGCAAAGAGATGCACTGATTAAATCAAAGGCGAAGAAAGTCTTATTACTGAATTTGGATGAGGGCGTCGATAGCGAAGTTGGCGAGTTTGCAGGCCAAAGTGCACTCGAGCACCTTCGCATTGTTAAAAAATATGCGCCGAGCCTTCATTTTGATTTCGTTGTTGTTGATCCATCAGTTGTGGGAGATAGATCGGTATTAATGGGCGAAGTTTCAAGTCAAGGTGGAGAGTTACTAATCGAGGATTTGAGAGATTCTAAGGAAAAAATTCACCACAGCCCCGAAAAATTAACCTCACTTTTCGCACACATAGCGAAGAAAATCCTGATTGGATAAGCACATGGCAATGACCGCATCCGTGAAGGACGAATTAAGTCGTCTCTCAGTTACTAAACCCTGCTGTCGTAAAGCCGAAGTTTCTTCACTTCTGCGCTTTGCAGGAGGACTCCACATTGCAGCTGGAAAAGTTGTCATTGAAGTCGAATTAGATACCTCCCAAAGTGCTCGTCGACTTAAGAAAGATATTGCAGATATTTATGGACACGAAAGTGATTTAGCTGTTCTCTCTTCAAGTGGATTACGTAAAGGCTCTCGTTATGTCGTGCGAGTGATCGAAGCAGGAGATGCGTTAGCTAGACAAACTGGCCTTATTGATGGCAATGGCAGACCAGTTCGTGGCCTTCCACCACAAGTAGTTGCAGCGAATATTTGCGATGCTGAGGCCGCATGGCGTGGAGCATTTGTTGCACATGGTTCTCTTACCGAACCCGGTCGCTCATCTTCCTTAGAAATTACATGTCCTGGACCAGAAGCAGCGTTGGCACTTGTTGGCGCTGCGCGCCGACTTGGCATAGTTGCAAAGGCGCGCGAAGTTCGCGGTGTTGATCGAGTCGTTATCCGTGATGGTGATGCAATTGGAGTTTTGCTTACTCGACTAGGTGCACACGAAAGTGTTCTTGCTTGGGAAGAGCGGCGAATGCGACGAGAGGTTCGAGCGACAGCAAATCGTCTTGCAAATTTCGACGATGCAAATCTTCGTCGCTCAGCAAGAGCAGCCGTTGCAGCGGCAGCTCGCGTGCAACGCGCTATGGAAATTCTGGGGCCCACAATTCCTGATCATTTGAAAGAGGCAGGCGAACTGCGCATCAGCCATGGTCAGGCAAGCCTTGAAGAACTTGGATCCCTTGCCACTCCTGCTATGACTAAAGATGCAATCGCTGGAAGAATTCGCAGACTTCTCGCCATGGCAGATAAGCGCGCCGCCGAACTCGGAATTCCAGATACTGAAGCTGGGCTCTCGCCAGATTTGTTGAACTAGCGCTACCGAAGCAAGGTGTGCGCTAAGAGTGAACATTTCGTTCACATTCTTGGCTGATAGGATTTCTCTCGACCCCAACGTTGTGGCAGTTACTTTGCCTTATACCTAATCTGGCAATACCGGGTGGGTCCTTACACTTTTAAGCGAGGTTTTACGTGATTAATGTTGGAATTAATGGTTTCGGACGTATTGGGCGCAATTTCTTCCGCGCATCTCTTACAAATCCAAATATAAATATCGTAGGTATTAATGACCTTACAGATAACGCAACACTTGCACACTTACTTAAGTACGACTCAATCTTGGGTCGACTAGGTCTAGAAGTTACTCACACAGAAGACACACTTACTGTTGGTGGCAAGACTATTAAAGTTTTCGCAGATCGCGATCCAGCAAATCTTCCTTGGGCATCAGTTAAGGCTGACATTGTTGTTGAGTCAACAGGTCACTTCACTAAGGCATCAGATGCCAAGAAGCACATCACTGCAGGCGCCAAGAAGGTAATCATCTCTGCGCCCGCAACTGATGAAGACATCACAATCGTTATGGGTGTTAACCACGAGAAGTACGACCCAGCCAACCATCATGTGATTTCAAATGCATCATGTACAACTAACTGTCTTGCTCCAATGGCAAAGGTTCTAAACGATAACTGGGGAATTGTTAAGGGCCTTATGACAACAATTCACGCTTACACAAATGACCAAGTTATTTTGGACTTCCCGCACAAAGATCTTCGTCGCGCTCGTGCAGCTGCGACAAATATGATCCCTACTTCAACTGGTGCTGCGAAGGCAATCTCACTAGTTCTTCCAGAACTCAAGGGCAAGCTCGACGGTTACGCGATGCGCGTTCCAGTTCCAACAGGATCCGCAACAGACCTCACAGTTGAACTTGCTAAGGAAGCTACCGCAGCTGAGATCAACGCAGCCATTAAGGCAGCAGCAAACGGTGCGCTAAAGGGATTCCTCTCATACACAGAAGATCCAATCGTTTCTTCAGATATCGTGACAGATCCTTCATCTTGTATTTTTGATGCTGGCCTTACAAAGGTTATTGGTAATCAAGTCAAGGTTGTTGGTTGGTACGACAACGAGTGGGGTTATTCAAATCGCCTCGTAGACCTCATCGGTCACGTCGGAAAGTCACTTTAAAGTAATGTCGTTGCAGACACTTGATGTAGTTGGTAAGCGAGTCTTTTTGCGCTGTGATCTCAATGTTCCTTTGAAAGAAGGAAAAATTACAGATGACGGTCGTATTAAAGCTTCGCTTCCCACCATCAAGTTTCTGCTCGACAAAGGTGCAAGCCTTGTTATCGCAGCTCACCTTGGTCGTCCAAAGGGTGAAGCAAAACCAGAACTTTCACTTGCCCCAGTTGCAGCAAGACTCTCTGAACTATTGGGCAAGCCAGTTATTTTTGCAGGCGCGGTAACAGGTTCAGATGTAAGTGAAAAAGCGAAAGCTCTTAAGCCTGGGGAAATCTTGCTCCTTGAAAATATTCGATTTCTTGCGGCAGAGACTTCTAAAGATGAATCAGAGAGAGGCGCTCTTGCAAAAGAGCTAGCAACGCTGGCTGATGTTTATGTAGGCGATGGTTTCGGAGCGGTACACCGTAAGCATGCATCAGTTTTTGATCTACCTAAACTTCTTCCACATGCTGCTGGAACACTCGTTGCTGCTGAAGTCGAGGTTTTGAAGAAACTCACGCAGAACCCAGAGCGCCCATATGGTGTTGTGCTAGGTGGAGCAAAAGTTTCGGACAAAATAGGCGTCATCTCAAATCTTCTCGGCAAAGTTGATGTCATGGCTATTGGTGGGGGAATGGTATTTACATTCTTAGCTGCCCAGGGCAAAGAAATTGGTTCTTCACTTGTAGAAAAAGATTTAATCGAAACGGTTAAGGGCTTGATTAAGCAAGCATCCGATGCCGGAGTAACTCTTGTTTTACCAACAGATATCGTTGTTGCACCTGCATTTGCCAGTGATGCGCCTGCGACTCTTGTAAGCGCCGATGCAATTCCGTCAGATCAAATGGGACTCGATATTGGACCAGATTCAGCGAAAGCTTTTGCAGCGGCAATCACAGGTTGTAAGACAGTTTTTTGGAATGGTCCGATGGGAGTTTTTGAATTCCCATCTTTTGCTAACGGTACAAAAGTCGTTGCAGAAGCGCTCACACAAGTTTCTGGAATTTCAGTTGTCGGTGGTGGAGATTCGGCCGCTGCGGTTCGAGCTCTTGGGTTTGCAGACTCAGAATTTGGCTACATCTCAACTGGCGGCGGCGCTTCACTTGAATATCTCGAAGGCAAGGAATTACCTGGCCTGCTTGCACTTGATCTCTAACTATTAACAAACTCACTTAAATAAAAGGAGCAATAATGCGTAAGCCACTCATGGCAGGTAACTGGAAGATGAACCTCAATCACCTAGAGGCAATTGCAGTTGCTCAGAAATTGGTTTACTCACTTGATGACAAGGATTACGACGCAGTTGATGTTGCGGTAATTCCACCCTTTACAGATATTCGCTCTATTCAAACTCTCGTTGATGGAGATCGACTTCGTTTACTTTACGGCGCGCAGGATCTCTCTCCGGAAGCAAGTGGTGCATTCACTGGCGACATCTCAGGTCACATGCTTTCAAAACTTGGATGCACCTTTGTAGTAATCGGACATTCAGAGCGACGCGCTATTCATAAAGAGGATGACGCACTTGTAAATCGCAAGATTAGAGCAGCCCTTGCAAATGAATTAACTCCAATTTTTTGCGTCGGTGAAGAGCTCGCTATCCGCGAAGCAGGCACACATGTCTCACATGTAATTCGCCAAGTTCGTGCTGGTCTTGAAGGATTCACAAAGCCAGAACTCAAGAAGATTGTTATCGCTTATGAACCAGTATGGGCAATCGGAACCGGCAAGACTGCCACACCAGAGGATGCACAAGAAGTGTGCGCGGCTATTCGTGAAGAAGTTGGAACTATTGGATCAGCCGAGATCGCATCTAATATGAGAATTTTGTACGGCGGTTCCGTAAAGTCTTCAAATATCGTAGAGATCATGAAGAAGGAAGATGTTGACGGCGCACTCATCGGAGGAGCAAGCCTGGACCCAGAAGAGTTGGCAAAAATCGCCAAGTTCCACGCTGCGCCGGCTGAATAATCCCTTTAAGTCTCTAGTATCCTTACGCTCTAACTAGCTAGGAGTTTTATCGTGAAATTAGCTCTATCAATCTTCTTAATCATCACAAGCGTTTTGATGATTCTTCTAGTTCTTCTCCATAAAGGAAAAGGTGCAGGGCTATCCGATCTTTTCGGTGGCGGAATTTCTTCAAATTACGGTGGTTCTTCAGTCGTTGAAAAAAATCTAGATCGCATCACAATTGTGATCGGCGGTCTTTGGTTCGCTGGAGTAATCGCTCTTAGTCTTCTTTTGAAGGGTTAATCATGGCAAGTGCAATTCGCGGAAGTCGTGTCGGCGCAGGCCCAATGGGCGAAGCTGAACGCGGAGATCAGATCGAACGCGCAACCGTTTCTTACTGGTGTGCAAAGGGTCATGAAGTACGACCATCATTTGCTGTTGAAGAAACTGTGATTATTCCAGCTGAATGGGATTGTCCAAAGTGCGGCCTTCCTGCCGGACGCGATCGCAACAATCCGCCTAGCGCTGTAGTTAATGTTCCCTACAAGACACATCTTGCTTATGTTAAAGAGCGCCGCAGCGATACAGAAGGCGCCAAGATTTTGGAAGAAGCTCTTCGTAAACTTCGCGGAGACGACGACTAATAGTTAAAGTGCGATTGCAGCTTTAAGAATTTGGTCAATACCCGCACTTCGATTTTTTAAATGGAAACGAAGAAGCGGGCATTTTCTTTTCGCTAGCGCATCACTATCGCCAAGAGCTTGTGCCATCAACAAAGTTTTGAAATCAAATGATTGACCGGGGATTTTCAAATCAGCTGAAGTCTCTCCCGTAATCTGTAAGAAAGAACCATTTTGCTGGCCACCTTTATGAAATTGTCCGGTTGAATGTAAGAATCTAGGGCCCCAGCCAAAACTTACAGGGCGCCCAGATTTGGCAGATAAAATCTCGCGAAGCTTAGAAATTTTTTCGTCTTCAACTCGATCAAGGTAGGCCATGACAGCGATATAGCCTCGTGAATCAGTGTTGGAAATGAGATTTTTAAGCGCAGAAAGAAGTGTTACTCCGTGGCCAAA
>WLNK01000013.1 GCA_009699795.1 Actinomycetota bacterium
AAAAATCCTGAAGCAATTATTCTTTCTGGTGGTCCATCAAGTGTTTATGCAGAAAACGCACCGAAATTTGATGCAGCCATTCTCGGCCTTGGCATTCCTGTTTTTGGTATTTGTTATGGGTTTCAAACTATGGCTGCAGCACTTGGTGGCGTTGTAAGTCAAACAGGTAAATCAGAATTTGGCCGTACAGAATTTTCGACAGAGTCAAAAGCCAAAATTTTTGCAAACATTCCCGGCAAGCAAAAAGTTTGGATGTCTCACGGTGATGCGGTCACCCAAGTGCCACCAGGATTTTCTGTAAGCGGATCAACCGATGACACTCCTATTGCAGCATTTGAAAATGAAGATGCGCGCCTTGCTGGTGTGCAGTTTCATCCTGAAGTTTTGCACTCTGAAAAAGGACAACAGATTCTGCAGAATTGGCTCATCAATATTGCAGGATGTCAGCCAACATGGACAACACAGAACATTGCCGAAGCCGAAGTTGCGAAAGCGAAAGAAAGAATTGGCGGCAAGCGCGTCATTTGTGGACTTTCTGGCGGGGTTGATTCAGCAGTAGCGGCAGCTATCGTGCAACGAGCGGTAGGTAAACAACTCACTTGTGTATTTGTTGATCACGGACTTTTACGCAGTGGTGAATCGGAACAAGTTCAAAGAGATTTTGTTGAAGCGACGGGAATTGAATTGGTCGTAGTTGATGCAGTCGACCAATTCCTGACCGCGCTTGCCGGTGTTACAGACCCCGAGACAAAGCGAAAGATTATTGGGCGTGAATTTATTCGCTCATTTGAAAATGCAGCAAGAGATATTGCCTCCGGCGGAAATGTTGAATTTTTGGTCCAAGGAACCCTCTATCCAGATGTTGTTGAATCTGGTGGCGGAAGCGGTACAGCCAATATTAAGTCGCATCACAATGTTGGTGGACTGCCTGATGATTTGAAGTTCAAACTTATCGAACCACTTCGTACGCTATTTAAAGATGAAGTGCGCCATGTTGGCCTTGAACTTGGATTGCCAGAAGAGATTGTCTGGCGCCAACCGTTCCCAGGTCCAGGACTTGCGATTCGAATCATTGGTGAAGTTACAGCCCAGCGCCTATTGATCCTTCGCCATGCAGATGAAATTGCCCGCGCCGAACTTAAATCTGCAGGTCTTGATCGCGTAATTTGGCAATGTCCCGTAGTACTTCTTGCAGATGTTCGAAGCGTTGGAGTGCAAGGAGATGGACGAACTTATGGGCATCCAATAGTTTTACGTCCTGTATCTTCAGAAGACGCGATGACAGCTGATTGGTCACGTGTACCTTTTGAAGTTCTTGAAAAGATTTCGACTCGAATAACTAACGAAGTTCGAGAAGTGAATCGAGTAGTACTAGATATAACCAGTAAACCGCCCGGAACAATTGAGTGGGAATAGGATCCTCTTCATGAAAAAGTTAGTATCGATGGCAAGCGCCCTGATTTTGGTTTCTTCACTTATGGCAGCTGCACCTGCAAGCGCTGCTATTTCTTGTAAGGCCAGCTCAGCCAAGGGCAAGACCGTGAAGTCTCCGGGAGCGCCAGCAGCTGTACTCAAGACTTTTCCAAAGACCTTCACGATAACAACGAATTGCGGAGTTATTGGAATCCAACCCTTTGGCGATAAAGCTCCATTAACAGTAACTTCATTTGCGCACTTGGCATCAAAAAAGTATTTCGACAACACAATCTGCCATCGCTTAACAACGGAGGGCATTTACGTATTGCAATGTGGCGACCCTTCTGCAACTGGTGCAGGAAAATCTTTCTATCAATTTAAAGATGAAAATCTTCCAAAGGGTGTAACAAATAATTACCCTGCGGGCTCAGTTGCAATGGCAAATAGCGGACCGGGGACAAACTTCAGCCAGTTCTTCCTTGTATACAAAGACACAACACTTGGACCTAATTACACAATTTGGGGCAAGATCACAAGTGGCTTAGATGTTGTTCAGTACATTGCAAAGCAAGGACTTGGACCAAAGCAAGGTAGCGGAGAGCCTGCAAACCCAGGTGATTCAATGCCTAAGCAGAAAGTCGAAATTATCAGCTTTAGATAAGTTAATTTGTATTAACTATTTTAAACGCTTCTGCAATACGTCCATCAGGAAGTCCGCCAATACCCGCATTGCGCTGGCCCCATTCACGCACCATGTTTTCGAGTTCTGCATTGTGTGCAGTCTGCGATGCATGAGCGTGAAGCGTCGACATCTTTAAATCAAAAGTATCGGTGATATCTACAAAGTGATCGGGATTAGCGAATCCCATTAACCAAATTTCTAAAACTTTATGGGGCGCGAGTTGCTCTTTTTCGAGCAAATCTGTAAATGCAAATGGATTTCTTGCATCGGGATAAACAGCCTGAACCGTTGCCTCTCCAGCTGCTAAGTGGTCAGGATGGCTTGCTCCAATGCGATCCCAATTACGTTCAGGAGATTGGCAAACAATGCGATCAGGTTTTACTCGACGAATTTGCCGAACAATATCTTTACGAAGTGCAATCGTTGGCTCGAGATGACCGTCGACATAATTCAAAAATGTAATGTCGGTAACGCCAATGGCTGCGCCAGCTGCACGTTGTTCACGTTGACGAATTGCAGGCATTTCTTCTTTCTTATGTCCCGATTCTTCTCCGCCTTGATCGCCATTTGTGCAAAGTACATAAGAAACTTCAATGCCTTTTTTAACCCACTGCGCGATAGTTCCTGAAGCTCCAAAATCGGAGTCATCAGGGTGCGCGTTTACAACGAGTACGCGCTTAATCTCTGAATCTGAAATCGGTTCCATGTCACAGAAGCCTAATAGACTCCGGCGCATGAGTTCGACCGACCACGATGGCGCAGATCCGCTATTAGAAGGACTTAACCCGCAGCAGCAAGCCGCGGTAGTGCACCAGGGTGGGCCACTTCTTGTGATTGCAGGAGCAGGTTCAGGTAAAACTCGAGTTCTCACGCGACGAATCGCGTATTTAATGGCTAGACGACAAGTTGCTCCCTACGAAATCTTGGCGATAACTTTTACAAATAAAGCTGCCGGTGAAATGAAAGAGCGCGTTACTGAGCTTGTCGGCAACGTCGCAAAATCAATGTGGGTCTCGACTTTCCACTCCTCATGTGTCCGCTTACTTCGTCAAGAGGCGCACCGACTCGGATATGCAGGTGCATTTAGTATTTATGATTCTGCAGATTCACTTCGGTTGATCACAATTGTTGCTAAAGAGTTAAACCTTGACCCGAAGAGATACCCAGCCCGTCAATTTCAAGCAATGATTTCAAATGCAAAGAACGAGCTTCTTGGTCCTGCTGATTACTTAAATGCAACGACGAATCAATTCGAGCAAGTGGTAGCTGATGTGTATGCCATTTATCAAAAGCGTTTACAAGCCGCTAATGCGATGGACTTTGACGATCTCATCCTGAAAACAGTCCAAGTTTTGCAGCAATTTCCGGAGGCGAAAGCACGCTTTAGATCCCGCTTTAAACATATTTTGGTTGATGAATATCAAGATACAAACCATGCTCAATATATTCTCGTGCGCGAACTCACTGGCAGTGCGGCCGAAGGAATCGCGCCGGCCGAGCTCTGTGTAGTCGGTGATGCAGATCAATCAATTTACGGATTCCGTGGAGCAACAATTCGCAATATTCTGCAGTTCGAACTCGATTACCCAAATGCAACAACAGTTTTACTTGAGCAAAATTATCGATCTACACAGAACATTCTCAGCGCTGCAAATGCGGTCATCACTAAAAATGATTCGCGCAAGGAGAAAAACCTTTGGTCGCAAGCAGGAGCAGGAGCGCCACTTGTTGGTTATGTTGCTGAATCCGAACACGACGAAGCCGAATTTATTAAGAACGAAATTAGAGATTTACAAGATAAAGGGGTTTCAAACCCAGGCGATACTGCGATTTTCTATCGTACTAATGCACAATCTCGTGTTTTCGAAGAAGTCTTTATGCGTGCGGCACTTCCGTACAAGGTAGTCGGTGGTCTTCGATTTTATGAGCGTAAGGAAGTTAAAGACCTACTTGCTTATTTGCGCGTACTTGCAAATATGGAAGATGAAATTTCTCTTCGTCGCATAATTAATGTTCCAAAGCGCGGAATTGGTGATCGCGCAATCGAAACGGTTGAAGATTTTGCCCGCCATAATTATTTGTCATTTTGGCAGGGTTTAAGTACATGTAAGGAAGCACCAGATATACCAAACCGAGCTGCACAATCAATCAGTGAATTTGTTTCAATGATGGTTGCGCTACATGTTTTAGTTGAGGCGAAAACTAAACCTTCAGTCATTGTGGAGGCGGTCCTTGAACAGTCTGGACTTCTTACTGAACTCTCTGAAAGTACCGATCCACAAGATGAAGTCAGAGTTGAAAATTTAAAGGAACTCGTTGCGGTATCGATGGAATATGAAGAACGTCCAATTGAAGAGTTGGGCGAAGACGAGGAAATCTCTCTTGCTGGTTTCTTGGAGAAAGTTTCACTTGTTGCAGACGCAGATGAAATTCCAGATGGTGAGGATCATGGCGGAGTTGTAACTCTTATGACTCTGCACACCGCTAAAGGTTTGGAATTCCCAACAGTTTTCTTAACTGGAATGGAAGATGGGATTTTCCCGCACTCGCGAACAATGGGAGATAAGGACGAGTTAGAGGAAGAGCGCCGCCTTGCATACGTTGGTTTAACTCGTGCTGAGCAACGGTTATATATTTCACGCGCCGAATATCGTTCGTCATGGGGTGCGCCAACATATAACCCTGCATCACGATTCTTAGATGAAATTCCAGAAGAGTTAATTGAATGGCGCAATACGGGACGATCCACTTTTTCAGTTTCACCTTCAGCGCTTCGTAGAACTCCAACAACCCCACCGCCTCGCGCAACGGGAAAGAAAAGTTCTGCGATGGTTCTTGAAGTTGGTCAGCGTGTGTCTCATGACACATTTGGACTTGGCACCGTAATGGCCGTTGCGGGTGAAGGCGATAAGTCTGAGGCCACAATTAACTTCGGTGAGTACGGCGAGAAGCGTTTACTGCTGCGCTATGCACCCGTTGTGACGCTCTAGGATTACTCCATAATCAGCGGGCTCGAACCGCTAGTAATTTTTGGGTACATCTAAAAATGAATTGGAGTGGTCCGTGGATCTCTTTGAATATCAGGCACGCGATCTCTTTGAAAAACATGGAGTACCTGTACTTGCCGGCGCAGTTGCAACAACACCTGCCGAAGCAGAATCAGCGGCAGCAAAAATCGGCGGCAAAGTTGTTGTTAAAGCGCAGGTAAAAGTTGGCGGGCGTGGCAAAGCTGGCGGAGTAAAACTTGCAGAAGATGCAGCAGATGCCCGCTTGAAAGCGGACGCAATTCTTGGAATGGATATCAAGGGCCACATCGTTCATAAAGTAATGATTGCTGGGGCTGCGCCGATTGCTGAAGAATATTATTTAGCAATTCTTCTTGATCGCTCTAACCGCACATTTTTAGTAATGGCATCCGTTGCCGGTGGCATGGATATTGAAGAAGTTGCGCATAAGACGCCAGAAAAACTTGCAAAAGTTCCAGTCTCTTCCGTTGATGGAATCTCACTTGCACAGGCTAAAGAAATTGTTGCAAAGGGAGCTTTTCCTGCAGATATTGCAGACCAAGTTGCGGATGTGCTTCTAAAACTTTGGGAAACTTTTCAATCCGAGGATGCAACTCTTGTTGAAGTTAATCCGCTAGTGAAGACTTCAGATGGCCGAATTATTGCTCTGGATGGCAAAGTTACTCTTGATGACAACGCCGATTTTCGCCAACCAGATCATGCAGAGCTTGTTGATCTTGACTCAACAAATGCACTGGAAGAGGCAGCCAAAGCTAAGGGTCTTAACTACGTAAAGCTAGATAACGGCAAAGTAGGAATTATCGGTAACGGCGCGGGACTTGTAATGAGCACTCTCGACGTCGTTGCATACGCTGGTGAAAAATTTGGTGGCGTTCGCCCCGCGAACTTTCTGGATATTGGTGGCGGTGCATCTGCTGAAGTCATGGCAAATGGACTCTCGATCATTCTCGGTGACCCCGATGTAAAAAGTGTTTTTGTAAATGTGTTTGGTGGAATTACTGCATGCGATGCCGTTGCCAATGGGATCGTTCAAGCTTTAGAGTTGCTTGGACCAAAGGCTACAAAATCAATCGTTGTTCGCCTCGATGGTAATAACGTGATTGAAGGTCGCGCAATCCTAAATAAAGCTAACCACCCCCTTGTAGAACAAGCCGAAACGATGGACGGTGCAGCATCTCGCGCTGCGGAATTGGCGGCGAAGTAATGGCTATTTTTATTAACGATTCAACAAAAGTCATTGTTCAGGGAATGACTGGATCTGAGGGAACAAAACACACACGCCGCATGCTTGCTTCAGGAACAAAAGTTGTTGGTGGAGTTACACCAGGCAAAGGCGGTCAAGTTGTAGATATCGACGGCCATCAACTTCCAGTTTTCAACACTGTTGCAGAAGCGATGGCTACAACAGGCGCAAATGCTTCGGTTGTTTTTGTGCCACCAAAGTTTGCAAAGGCAGCTGTTATTGATGCAATCGATGCTTCGATGCCACTTGTAGTAGTAATTACTGAAGGCATTCCTGTTCACGATTCAGCGCACTTCTACGCTTACTCTCTTTCAAAGGGAAAAACGCGAATCATTGGACCAAACTGCCCGGGCCTTATCAGTCCTGGACAATCAAATATCGGAATTATTCCTGCAGATATCACTGGTCCTGGCTCAATTGGATTGGTGTCTAAATCAGGAACTCTCACATATCAAATGATGTACGAACTTCGCGATATCGGATTTAGTACCGCTGTTGGAATCGGTGGGGATCCAGTTATCGGAACAACTCACATTGATTGCCTTCGAGCATTTCAAGATGATCCTGATACAAAAGCTATTGTGATGATTGGCGAAATCGGTGGCGATGCCGAAGAACGTGCTGCTGCTTTTATTGCGCAATATGTAACAAAGCCGGTTGTTGGTTATGTTGCAGGATTTACAGCTCCTGAAGGAAAGACAATGGGACATGCTGGTGCAATCGTTTCTGGGTCTTCGGGTACCGCGCAGGCGAAGAAAGATGCACTTGAAGCAGCTGGCGTAAAAGTAGGTCAAACTCCTAGTGAAACCGCGCAGTTGATGCGCGAAATTCTCGGACGCTAACTCCGATGGTGCAACGCGTCCTTTCGGTCTCGTTCACACACGTACTTCGCACGCTCGCAGTTATGCTCTTGCCACTTTCATTTATCTCATTAATTGCTTGGGCAACTGCAGGAAGTGCGACAGGAAACACATCTGATCCAATACGAGCAGCTCTATGGCTTTGGATTGGCGCTCATCACATTCCGTTTTCGCTAACTCTTTCAGTTGGCGCTCCCGGTTATCTTTCATATTTGCCAATTGGAGCGATAGTTATTCCTTTTCTCGCACTTAGAAGTGGTTTTTATCGTGCGATAAATAAACTACATATGGATTATCACTCTTTAGATAGCGTTCGAATTATTTATGCATCTTTTTACACCGCGATACTGACTCTTCTTTCATTCTTTAGCAAATCACCAAGTGTGGCTCCCAAGTGGTATTTGGCTCCCATTTTTGGATTTGTGATTGCATATGCCGCAGCGTTCTCAGCGAGTAGAGGTACAAAAATTTCAAAGGCACTTATTTTGGCTTCGCAAACCGTTGCACTCGCTCTCGGCGCCGCTTTTATTTGCTTAGGCATACTTATCTTTACCCATCTCAAGACAGTTAATAACCTCACTACTGTCTTGCAACCAGGAATCTTTGGCGGAGTACTCCTTCTAGTTGTAAGTGTTTTTTATCTGCCGAATGCGGCAGTCGCGCTACTTTCGTATTTTCTCGGAACTGGATTTGCCATCGGTTCTGGTACCAATGTCTCGCCATTCACACGAGTCATCGATCAGATTCCTGCTTTTCCAATCATGGGTGTAATTCCAGAATCTACTTCTAAGCTGGCATTAATTGCGGTAGCGCTATTTGTTGGCTTAGGCGCCGTGCATGCAATCCGCAATCTTTCTTCAGGAAATAAATCTCTCTTCCAATCCTCTTTGCTGGCCATTCTCCTCGTTGCCCTACTTTCATATCTATCGAGTGGTGCGCTCATCACCGATGCAATGGGAGCAGTCGGAGTTTCAATCTGGAAAACCACCCTCGCATTCACAGTTGAAGTTGGAATTGGCCTTGCACTGGCGGTTTTCATCCCCGTGCTATTTGAAAGAAATAAACGTTAATTGATGAAAAAGCGCATAGTTATTTTGGCTTCCGGTAATGGTTCGCTTGCACAAGCGATTATTGATTCATCACATTCAATTAACGCTGATGTAGTGGCAGTGATTTCTGATAATCCAAGTGCCTATGTTCTGGAGCGAGCAAAAAAATCAAATATCCCAACTCAAATTATTGAGATGAAGGCAGACCGAAAGGCCTGGGATACCGATCTCATTGCTCTTCTGCGCATGATTAAAGCTGACTTAGTAGTTAGCGCTGGGTTCATGCGCATACTTTCTCCAGAATGCGTAAATGAATTTCAAATTATTAATAGTCATCCAGCGTTACTTCCACAGTATCCAGGGGCCCACGCTGTTCGTGATGCGCTAAAGGATGGTGCCACTGCTACGGGTACAACCATTCATTGGGTTGATGCTGGGGTAGATACTGGCGAAGTTATCGCGCAGGAAAGCGTCGAAATCTCACCGACTGATACCGAAAAGAGCTTGCACGAGCGCATTAAGATTGTCGAACGCCGTCTCTATGTTGAGACGTTAAAAAAACTTCTACCCACATTGGAGAGTGCAGATGCCTAACCGCAAAGTTATTAGGCGCGCGCTTGTAAGTGTTTATGACAAGGACAGACTTCTCGAACTCGGAGAAGTATTAGCAAGTGCTGGAGTAGAAATTCTGTCCACGGGATCAACAGCAAAAACTCTTCAAAGCGCTGGAATTTCTGTAACAGAAGTTAGTAACTACACCGGTTTTCCAGAGATTATGGGTGGACGAGTTAAGACTTTGCACCCGAAAATTCATGGTGGAATTCTTGCGGATCAAAATAACCCAGAGCACCTTAAAGCTATTTCTGAATTAGAAATAGAACCCTTTGATTTGGTTGTAATTAATCTTTACCCATTTGCCGAAACAATTGCATCGGGTGCAAATTTTGCCGAATGCATAGAACAAATTGATATTGGTGGTCCATCTATGTTGCGCGGCGCCGCAAAAAATCACGGATCTGTTGCTGTGATTTGTCAGACCTCTCAGTATGACCATTTATTTGAAGCGATAAAAATCGGTGGATTTACAGATCAAGAGCGCCAAGAACTTGCGCTGCGAGTTTTTCGAACTACTGCTGAATACGACTTAACAATTGCAAACTGGTTAGGCAAAGAAAATAGCGATGAATTGCCTGACTGGTTTGGACAAATTTACAGTCGCGAAAGTTCGCTTCGATATGGCGAAAATCCACATCAAGCTGCTGCTATCTACAGCGGAGGCGCTGTGGGAATCGTTCAAGCGGTTCAGTCCCATGGAAAAGAAATGTCATTTAATAATTACACAGATGCAGATGCAGCTTGGAGAGCAGCCTTAGATCACCAAGAACCGTGCGTTGCAATTATCAAGCATGCTAATCCTTGCGGGATTGCAATCGGAAAAGATATCGCTGCGGCTTACGAAAAAGCACATCAATGTGATCCAGTTTCTGCATTTGGTGGGGTAGTAGCTGCAAATCGCAAAGTGACTCTTGCTATGGCCGAGCCACTGTCAAAAATTTTTACTGAAGTAATAATTGCTCCAGATTATGAGCCGCAGGCCCTTGTACTTCTGAAAGCAAAACCGTCTATTCGCATTCTTACATGTGAAACTACATCGACGAATCCTTTAGAAATGCGCCCAGTATCTGGTGGTGTGCTGGTTCAGGAGACAGATCTCATTAATGCAGAGGGTGATAGTGCACAAAATTGGAAACAAGTTACTGGTGGAGAAGTTTCAGCTCAGGAATTGAGAGATCTTGAATTTGCTTGGAAATCTGTTCGCGCCGTAAAGAGCAATGCAATCTTGCTTGCTAAAGATGGAGCCTCGGTTGGAATTGGCATGGGACAGGTAAATAGAGTTGATAGCGCCAAGCTTGCAGTTGATCGTGCTGGTGGGCGTGTGTCAGGAAGCGTCGGAGCATCGGATGCATTTTTTCCTTTTGCTGATGGACTTCAGATTCTCATTGATGCTGGTGTTTGCGCAATTGTTCAACCGGGTGGCAGCGTTCGTGATGAAGAAGTAATTGCCGCAGCAAAGGCGGCAGGAATTGCGATGTTTTTCACTGGCACAAGACATTTCTCTCACGCATAGAACTGCCATAAGATTGCCGGTATGAGCGCACAAATCCTGGACGGCAAAGCGTTAGCTGCCACTATAAAAATGGATTTGGCAAAGAGAGTAAGTGCTCTTAAATCAAAATCGATAACGCCAGGACTTGGAACTGTCTTAGTTGGTGATGATCCAGGCTCACACTCTTATGTTTTGGGAAAGCATCGAGACTGCAAAGAAGTTGGAATCACTTCTATTCGCCTAGATCTGCCATCAACGGCGAAAGAGTCAGATGTATTAGCCGCAATTGCAGATTTAAATTCTTCGAAGGAATGCTCCGGATACATCGTTCAGCTTCCACTTCCTAGTGGAATCAACACACAGAAAATTCTGGAAGCAATTGACCCTGCTAAAGATGCAGATGGACTACATCCCTTGAATCTTGGACGTTTGGTTGCTGGATACGAAGCTCCACTTCCATGCACGCCACGAGGAATTGTTGAACTTTTAAACCATTACAGAGTGCCAATTAAAGGGGCGGAAGTTGTGGTCATTGGACGTGGACTAACAGTTGGACGCCCGCTTGGTTTACTTCTTTCACGTAAACAAGAAAACGCAACAGTCACTCTTACTCACACCGGAACAAAGAATTTGTTTGAGCACACAAAGCGTGCAGATATTGTGGTTGCTGCAATCGGCAGCGCACACTTCTTGAAAGCAGATGCAATTAAAAAAGGTGCAGCAGTATTAGATGTTGGAATTTCGCGCACAAGTGCTGGACTTCTTGGAGATGTCGATCCAGGTGTTATGGAAGTTGCCTCTTTTATTGCGCCCATGCCTGGTGGAGTAGGCCCAATGACACGTGCAATGTTAATTACAAATGTGGTGGAAGCATGCGAGAGATAACCACAAAGCAACTGCGCATTGCTTTTATTGCAATTGCGGGGGGAGTAATTCTTGGTGCGCTCTCACTTGTGCGACTTGGTTCAATCTTGATAGCCCTTGGCACAGGTGTGATTGCCATCGCACGCTGGAACACTGGCAAAGTTGAGCGTTATTTGGCGATTGGTATTGCGATTGCGCTCCTAGCCCTGGCAATCTCCTTGCCACGCGGGCTGTAGAGTTTCTCTTGACGTCAAGAGATATTTAAAGAAAAGGGTTTGCGATGGGAAAGAAAGTCACCGTTGTCGGCGCAGGTTTTTATGGATCAACAACAGCGCTTCGTTTAGCTGAATACAACGTATTCGACACTGTCGTACTCACAGATATTCTCGAAGGAAAACCAGAAGGTTTGGCGCTGGATATGAACCAATCCCGATCAATCGAGGGATTCGAAACCAAAATTATTGGCGCAACAACCGGCGCAGATGGAAGCGGTTATGAGGCAACTGCAAATTCAGATGTTGTTGTGATTACTGCAGGTCTTCCACGTAAACCCGGAATGAGCCGTATGGATCTCATCGGTGTAAATGCTGGAATCGTTCGCGGTGTTGCAGAAAATATTGCAAAGCATTCACCCAATGCGGTCATCATTGTTGTATCAAATCCACTTGATGAAATGACTGCACTAACTCAGATAGCAACAAATTTCCCAAAGAATCGAGTAATGGGGCAGGCGGGTATGTTGGATACAGCTCGTTTCACAAACTTTGTAGCTGAAAAACTTGGTGTAAAAGTTTCCTCTGTAAAGACACTTACGCTCGGTTCACATGGCGACACTATGGTTCCAGTCCCAAGTCGTTGCACAGTTGATGGTGTGGCACTTTCAGAGAAGCTCTCACAGGTAGAAATCGATGAATTAGTTGACCGTACTCGTAACGGTGGTGCAGAAGTTGTGGCGCTGCTTAAGACTGGGTCTGCGTATTACGCACCTTCTGCTGCGGCAGCACGAATGGCGAAAGCTGTCATTGAAGATTCTGGAGCGGTCATGCCAGTGTGCGCATGGGTTGACGGTGAATATGGAATTTCAGGTGTTTATCTTGGAGTTGAAGCAGAAATTGGTCGCCAGGGAGTTAAGAAAGTTGTCGAGACCAAACTTACGGATTCAGAGTTAACAAGTCTTAAGGAAGCAGCAGAAGCAGTTCGCGCAAAACAAGCAGATGTACAGACACTTTAAGTAGGAGGAAACATGTCAAAGATCAAAGTAGAAGGAACAGTCGTTGAACTAGATGGCGACGAGATGACTCGCATAATCTGGAAGTTCATCAAAGACTCGCTGATTCTTCCTTACCTTGACATCAACCTTGAGTACTACGACCTTGGAATCGAACACCGTGATGCAACTGATGATCAGGTAACAATTGATTCAGCTCACGCAATTCAAAAGCATGGCGTGGGCGTTAAGTGCGCAACCATTACCCCCGATGAAGCGCGTGTAAAAGAATTCGGCTTGAAGAAGATGTGGAAATCTCCTAACGGGACTATCCGCAATATTCTCGGAGGAGTAATTTTCCGCGAGCCAATTATTATCAGCAACGTTCCACGTTTGGTTCCGCACTGGACTAAGCCAATTGTTATTGGTCGTCATGCCTTTGGTGATCAGTACAAGGCAACAGATTTCAAAGTTCCGGGCCCTGGCACCCTGACAATGACATTTACTCCAAAAGATGGCTCAGAGCCAATGGAGTTCAATGTTTTCGATTTCCCTTCAGCGGGAGTTGCGATGGGTATGTACAACCTCGATGATTCAATTCGCGACTTTGCCCGCGCATCGATGAATTATGGATTGCTCCGCAATTACCCAGTTTTTCTCTCAACTAAGAACACAATTCTTAAAGCTTACGATGGACGCTTTAAAGATATTTTCGCCGAAGTATATGAAAGTGAATTCAAAACTAAATTTCAAGCAGCAGGAATTGAATACGATCACCGACTCATCGATGACATGGTGGCAACATCACTTCGTTGGGAAGGTGGATATATCTGGGCTTGTAAGAATTACGATGGCGATGTTCAGTCAGATACCGTCGCACAGGGTTATGGCTCACTTGGTCTTATGACTTCTGTACTTCTCTCCCCAGATGGACGTACTGTTGAATCAGAAGCCGCACACGGAACTGTTACTCGTCACTACCGCGATCACCAAGCAGGTAAAGCAACATCTACAAATCCAATTGCATCAATCTTTGCTTGGACTCAAGGACTTGCACACCGTGCAAAGCTTGATAACTCTCCAAAGCTTGCAGAATTCGCTAGCGCGCTCGAGAAGGTATGCATTCAAACTGTGGAATCAGGAAAAATGACGAAGGATCTCGCACTCCTCATCAGTCCAGATGCGCCATGGCTAAATACACAAGAATTCTTAGCTGCAATAGATGAGAACTTAAAGAAGGTAATGGCTTAGCCTTTACACATGAACGATAAGACAGGAGCGATTGCACTTGTCGGTTCGGGTGAATATTTACCGCAGATGCAGGAGCTAGAAACAAAGCTCCTGCATCGTGCTATTTCTGTCGGCAAAAATAACTCTTACGTACAAATTCCAACGGGCGCCGGAAAAGAGGGCGCTGACAGTTTGGAATATTGGCGAAAACGAGGCGAAGATCAAGCGCTTCGGATTGGTTCAGAGTGTATTTATCTTCCGATAATCAATAGAGATGATGCATTCAAACCAGAGTTCATTTCAAGGATTAAAGGCGCTGGTCTAATTTATTTTTCAGGTGGCGATCCATCCCACATCGCAGAAGTTTTCAGAAATACACCACTCTGGGATGCAATCATCGAAGAGTGGGAGAGTGGGAGTTCACTCGCCGGATGTTCTGCAGGAGCTATGGCATTTTGCGGAAAAATTATCGGCATTCGCCGTTCGCACGTAACCGAAGGTCTCAATCTTCTTCCAGAGTTAGAAGTCATTCCACACTACGACAAATTCTTAGGCTGGCTTCCTGATCGAGTAGCCGCTGCGGTTATCCGCGAAGATGCCGATACGACTCTTCTCGGAATTGATGAAGACACAGCGCTTTACTACACGGATACATGGCGCAAATTTGGGCGAGGCAAAGTCCACGTACTTCGCGGCGCACTTGATTTTGAAAATTAAAAAACCCGGCTTAAGCGAGAGAAAACTGTGCTCTTTCTTTTAGTTTTCGAAGCTTGAAGCCGGGTTTTTTTAATAAGACCTTAAATGCGTTCTCCTGTTGCATCGTTGAAGAGGTGAACAGCTGATTGGTTAACGCCAACTGTAATTTTGTCTCCTGGCTTAGGTGGATTCTTTGGATCCCAGCGAACAATTACTTGTGCAGCCTCATCTGATGAGTTTGCAAACTT
>WLNK01000014.1 GCA_009699795.1 Actinomycetota bacterium
CGCATGGAAGCAGTTCTTGAAGATGCTTACATCTTGATCGTTAACTCAAAGATTGCAAATATCAAGGACTTGGTTCCAATTCTTGAAAAGGTAATGCAGTCAGGTAAGCCACTTGCAATCATCGCTGAAGAGATTGAAGGCGAAGCTCTTGCGACTTTGGTTGTAAATAAGATTCGCGGAATCTTCCGTGCAGCAGCCGTGAAGGCGCCAGGCTTTGGAGATCGTCGTAAGGCGATGCTTCAAGATATTGCAATTCTTACAGGTGCAACAGTTATCTCAGAAGAAGTTGGTCTTAAGCTGGAATCAGCAGGACTTGAACTTCTTGGTCGCGCTCGCAAAGTTGTTATCAGCAAGGAAGAGACAACAATTGTTGAAGGTGGCGGAGATGAAGCACAAATCAAGGGTCGCGTTGCACAGATTCGTCAGGAAATTGAAAACTCAGATTCAGATTACGACCGCGAAAAGCTACAAGAGCGTCTTGCAAAGCTTGCTGGTGGAGTGGCAGTTATTAAAGCTGGCGCTGCAACAGAGGTAGAACTCAAAGAGCGCAAGCACCGCATCGAAGATGCTGTTCGTAACGCAAAGGCTGCAGTAGAAGAAGGAATCGTTGCCGGTGGTGGCGTTGCACTTCTACAAGCTGCAACTCAAGCATTCAAAAAGTTAAAGCTTGAAGGCGAAGAAGCAACTGGTGCGAAGATTGTTGAACTTTCAATCGAAGCGCCACTTAAGCAAATCGCAGTAAACGCTGGCCTTGAAGGCGGAGTTGTAGTTGAGAAAGTTCGTCACCTTGAAGTTGGTTTCGGACTAAATGCAGCAACTGGCGAATACGTTGACATGATTAAAGCTGGCATCATCGATCCAGCAAAGGTAACTCGCTCTGCACTTCAGAACGCTGCATCAATTGCTGCGCTCTTTATTACAACAGAGGCAGTTATTACAGATAAGCCAGAACCTAAGTCATCTGCGCCAGCGGGTGATCCAAGCGGAGGAATGGACTTCTAAATCCCCGCTATCCTTAGCGCATGAGTAAAACTTTCGATGCGCAAGACATTGCGCGAGACGCCGCACTTGCAGATGCAGAATTTGCATCGCAGGTCGGCGTTTTCGTCTCTGTCGACTATGCAGATGAAAATCGCGTTGCGAGTTATCTCTTTGAAGCAGACCTTCCTGGTTACAAAGGGTGGCGCTGGTGCGTAACGGTTGCAAAGGTTGATGATGATTCTGCTCCAACTGTTTGTGATGTCGTTGTACTTCCTGGTCCAGATTCTCTTCTTGCACCAGAGTGGATTGAATATCGCGATCGCATCCAACCCGAAGATATCCAGCCAGGGATCATTGTTCCAAGTGCCTTGGATGACACACGTTTGGTTCCAGGTGTAAACGCACTTGTTCAAGACGAAGAGTTAGATGCAGTACAAGTATTTGATTTAGGTTTATCGCGTCCGCGCGTACTTTCAATTGAAGGGCGCGATCAAGCAAGCAAGCGTTGGTATGCCGGAGATCGCGGACCGAATACTCCACTTGCACAAGGTGCACCAAAGCCATGTGCATCTTGCGGATTTTTTATTCCAATAGCTGGCTCAATGCGTTCAGCTTTTGGTGTCTGCGCTAACGCAATTGCGCCAGACGATGCGCGCGTAGTCTCCGTTGACCACGGATGCGGCGCGCATTCAGAAGCCACGCTCTGATAAACTTAAGACCTGCCCGAACCCCTCGGCCACCAGATTTATAAACGAGTAAAGAAAAACCTAAGGAGCCATCCCCATGCCTACAGGTCGCGTTAAATGGTTTAGCCTCGAAAAAGGTTTCGGATTCATTGCCTCCGATGAAGGCGAAGATGTTTATCTTGCAGCTACATCACTTCCAGAAGGCGTTCCAACAGTAAAGCCTGGAACAAAACTTGAGTTTGGTGTTGCAGATGGTCGACGTGGACCACAGGCACTTTCAGTTCGCATTATTGATGCACCAGTTTCATTAGTTGATAACAATCGCATCAACAACGATGATCTTGCTGCGATGATCGAAGACACGATTAAGATTTTAGATAAAGTTGGAAACGGTCTTCGTCATGGTCGTCATCCATCTGGTCCTGAAGCAGAGCGCCTTGGTCGCGTACTCCGCGGAATTGCTGGACAACTAGAAGCTTAAATACCTGTTCGCTGATTTCGGCGTACTGAATATTTAATTCCAATTACGCCAAGGCTTGCACCGCATATGCATGTCCAAACGATCTTGTCCTCCGCGCCAATTACAAATGCAATAGTCCCTACGATGAGCCAGGCGATTGCTCCCAAAGAAATCCAGAAGACGACGTTTTGAATTGTTGAACGCACCTTCATTTAAATACCACCTAAAAATATAAGTCCAAGAATCGCGACGAGTGCAACGATGGTAATTATTCGACGAGTCTTGTAGCTCATGGTGAAATCTTACTTTGCGCCAAGATGTTTTGATGGGAAGACTGAAATGAGAGTGATTGCGATCAACATAAGAATTGGAATCATCAAATAAGCGCGTGAGATTCCAAAACTATCTCCTAGTACTCCGAGCATAAAAGGAGAGAGGGCAATCGCACTTCCAGCGGCAAGCGAGTTATATCCGATTGCCAGGTCAGGCCTATTTTCACTAAAGGCGATGATCCGAACTGCAAACATCGGGAATTGAATGGCAACTCCCATACCAACACAGAAGAGTGAAATTAGGCTAAGTAACATGTTGTGGGAAAGCCAGAAGACCATAAATGAAGTGCACTGAAATGCAAATGCAAAACGAAGCTGATCATCTATATGTACTTTGTGAAATATCGGAGCGATAAACCATCGACTAATTGCAATGCCACATACGAATGTAACAACGGCAAGCGTTGATAAGGCAGCCGATGAACCAACGCGATCACTCAGGAGAGCGGCCGACCAAAAAGAAATTCCGAATTCGCAAGCGATGCTTAGAAAAAATGCAAAGACTGATGCAAGAAACCCCGCAGAAACTTTGCCGGATTGGCGCCCATGTTCTGGAGGTGTGTGATGCTCACCTTCTTTATCTCGAACAAAGAAATAAAGGTAGGGAATAAGTAGAAGGCAGATCAGCATGCTTAAGCGCCAATGATCTGGAAAGACTGAAGCTACAAAGCCAACCGTCAGAATTCCAAGTCCTCCGACTGAAATTCCAATCGCATTAGATTGGTTGAGAGCGACTTGTCGATGCTCAGCGAAATCTTCAGATGTGGAGGCGGTTGTGTTATTTATTGTCATGGATACGCCAAAACCAGTTACATATGCAGCGAGAATTGTTAACTGCACAATTGGAGCCAGCGCTAAACACGTAAGTCCAACAGAAAAAATTCCAAGCCCAAGCCAGACAGTTTTCTTTCGTCCTAAGGCATGAACAATGCGTGAGTTAAGAAGTCCTGAAGAAATCGAAGCAAGCCCCATAGCTGTTCCATGTAGACCCGCAACTTTGAGTGAGGTTCCTTGATCTGAGCGGAGCAAAGATTGCGCAGAACCAAATCCACTTATAAAGAAGTTAACAACAGCTGTTTGGCCGGTAAGAAACCAAAAATGCTTAGTGCGTCTAAATGTTTTTGGCATCTAAGCAAAATCAAACTTTATAGGTTTGAAACTACATATTCGATTGATGCTGTGAGTGCATCGATATCGCTTGGATCTGTTGCAGGGAACATTCCGATACGAAGCTGATTCTTGCCAAGCTTTCGATATGGCTCTGTGTCGACGATTCCATTTGCGCGAAGTGCTGCTGCAACCTTGGTTGCATCGATTGCATCATCAAAGTTAATTGTTCCAACAACCTTTGAACGCATTGCAGGATCAGTTACGAATGGTGTTGTGTATGAAATCTTCTCAGCCCATGAATAAAGACGTGAAGAAGAATCAGCACTGCGACCGGCCGCAAACTTAAGTCCACCATTTGAATTCATCCACTCAATTTGATCTGCAAGCAACATGAGAGTTACAAGTGCTGGAGTGTTGTACGTCTGATCAAGTCGTGAATTTTCGATTGCAATTCCAAGATCAAAAAATGCTGGAACCCAGCGGCCGCTTGCTTTAATTTTCTCGGCTCGTGCAATTGCAGCGGGGCTCATAAGCGCAAGCCATAGACCACCATCTGAAGCGAAGGATTTCTGAGGTGCAAAGTAATAAGTATCAAATTCTTTTGCATCGACTTCGAGCCCACCAGCAGCGCTCGTTGCATCAACTAAAACAAGTGCGCCATCAGTGCCTGCAGGACGCTTGATTGGCATCGCAACACCTGTGCTTGTTTCATTATGAGTTAGCGCATATACATCCACGCCAGCTTCAGCAACTGCAACCGGATGAGATCCTGGTTCTGACTTAATAACTGTTGGCTCACCTAAAAATGGCGCTTCTTTTGCAGCAGAGGCAAACTTTGAAGAAAATTCTCCAAAGACTAAGTGTTGTGATTTTTGCTCAATCAAACCGAAAGTTGCAATGTCCCAAAATGCTGTAGATCCACCATTGCCGAGGATTACTTCATAACCTTCAGGAAGTGAAAAGAGTGAGCTAAGTCCTTCGCGAACACGGTGTACAACGTTTTTTACTGGCTTCTGTCGATGTGAAGTTCCAAGTATTGAAGAACCAGATGCAGCTAGTGCTGCGAGTGCTTCCGGACGAATCTTTGATGGACCACAACCAAAACGACCATCACGTGGTTTTAAATTATCTGGAATTTTAATTTCTGCGCTCATGGGTAAAGACTACGGGTAGTACCGCGTTACTTCCCAATCACTAGTTGTGTTACTCCGCTCATATCGAAGCCGATCATGGAGGCGGGAATATCGTCCCTGCCAAAATTCGATTGAGATTGGAGTAATTCGATATCCACCCCAATGTGGTGGCCGGGGAACATCTGTGCCTTCGGGCCATTTCTCTGATGCGCCTTTGAATCTTTCTTCCAACTCAGCACGTGATGCTAGTGGTGCAGATTGCGCACTCGCCCATGCACCGATCTTGCTAGACCAAGGCCTTGTTGCAAAATATTCAGATGACTCTTGCTCCGAAACTTTCTCCGCGAATCCACTAATTGAAACCTGTCGCTCCATTGGATACCATGGAAAGAGAAGTGTTACTTGAGAATTTAACTCAATTGCGTGCGCTTTACGTGAAGAGTAATTGGTGAAAAAAGTAAATCCACCTTCCGAAATATCTTTTAATAAAACTGTACGAGTCGAAATAGCTTCACCGACGCCGTTTGCAGTTGTTCCAAGGGTTGAAAGCACCATTGCATTTGCCTCAACGATAAACGGATTTTGATGCGCTTCGAATAACCAATCAGCGAACGCTTTGAAGGGATCGGCAGGCAGGGATTCCAACCCTTTCTCCCCGTAGGAACGGCGCATCGCCGCAATTGCTTCGCGGTCCAATTTCTCCATAGGTGTATCGAACCTCACTTTCTTCCCGTAGTCATCTTGCAAAATTTTGGTTCAAACCACCCCGAAGCGGGTGCAGAATTAGCTCAGGATTTAGTACCGCATACCGACTGGAGCCCAAAGTGTCAGATGATTTCAAGCCAGGTCTAGAAGGCGTTATCGCTTTCGAATCCCAAATCGCTGAACCAGATAAAGAAGGAAGCGCGCTTCGCTATCGCGGAGTAGATATTGAAGACCTCGTCGGTCGCGTTTCATTTGGAAATGTTTGGGGCTTACTTGTTGATGATGAATTTAACCCAGGTCTACCAAATGCAGAACAATTCCCGCTACCAGTTCACTCAGGTGATGTGCGAGTCGATGTGCAATCAGCAATCGCGATGCTTGCACCAGCATGGGGATTTAAACCACTTTTAGATATTTCTGATGAAGAAGCGCGCAGCAATTTGGCGCGCACTTCCGTGATGGTTCTTTCCTACCTTGCACAAGCTGCACGTGGAATTGTTGCTAGCCCAGTTCCAGAATCAGAAATTGATAAGGCTCATACAGTTGTCGAGCGCATGATGATTCGTTGGCGCGGAGAACCTGATCCTGCACACGTACGAGCAATCGATGCTTACTTTGTTTCTGCTGCAGAGCATGGAATGAATGCTTCAACATTTACAGCACGCGTTATTGCATCAACTGGTGCAGATGTTGCAGCTTCGATTTCTGGTGCAATCGGTGCGATGTCAGGTCCACTTCATGGCGGCGCTCCATCACGCGTATTGCACATGATTGAAGAAGTTGAGAAGACTGGAAATGCAGAAGCTTACGTAAAAGATCTGCTTGACCGTCACGAACGTTTAATGGGATTTGGTCACCGTGTTTATCGCGCAGAAGATCCACGTGCACGCACGCTTCGTCGCACAGCTAAAGAACTTAACGCACCCCGTTATGAAGTTGCTGAAGCTCTTGAAAAAGCTGCGCTTAAAGAACTTCGTGAGCGTCAACCAGATCGCGTTCTTGAAACAAACGTTGAGTTTTGGGCAGCGATTATTTTGGACTTCGCACAAGTACCAGCGCCACTCTTTACTTCAATGTTTACAGCCGCGCGTACCGCTGGCTGGTCAGCACACATTCTCGAACAAAAGCGCACTGGCCGTTTAATTCGTCCATCAGCTCGCTACGTTGGTAAAGCACCACGCAAGGTTGAAGAGGTAAGCGGTTGGGATGCGACTGTGGAGCAACTCCACAAATAGCACTATCGTTTCGCATATGACTTCGCGAAGCATTATGTGGTTCCGTCGCGATCTTCGGATTTGCGATAACCCTGCGCTCCTTGAAGCAATCAACAGTGCTGATGAGATAGTTCCAGTATTTATACTCGATGAAAAACTTATCAATCAAAGCGGAAGCAAGCGCCTGGCTTACTTAGGTAATTCACTTCGAGCACTCGATGAATCACTTGGAAACAAATTACATATCTGTGTTGGCGACCAAGTAGAAGTGCTTAAAGAGTTAAAAGCTCGTTACAACGCAACTTCAGTTCATATCTCAACAGAATTCGAACCCTATGGCGCTGCTCGTGATGCACGAGTGGAAGCGGCAGGCATTTCACTTACTCGCACTGGAAGTCCTTACGCAGTTGCTCCCGGTCGAGTTTTAAAGCCAAGTGATGCAACGCCCTATCGGGTTTACACACCTTTTTATCGTGCTTGGTGTGTACATGGTTGGCGCAAACCAGCTGCTGCTCCTAAAGAAATTAAAGCAGTAACCCCAAGTGAAAAGGACCGAAATTTTCCTGATTGGAAAATACCTGAAGGTACAGAAATTTTTACAGCTGGAGAAAAAGCAGCACAAGCGCGATGGAAAGTATTTAAAAAAGATGGACTTCAAAGTTATGACGAAGATCGAAATTTTGCGGGCATTGACGGCACAAGCAAGTTAAGTGCTCACTTAAAGTGGGGAGAAATCCATCCGCGCACGCTCCTTGCCGAACTGGGAGAAGAAAAAGCGCACGATGTTTTTAGAAAAGAAATTGCCTGGCGTGAGTTTTATGCAGATGTCCTCTTTAATAATCCAGGTACTGATACCGAGTATTACGCGCCGAAATTTAAAGAGATGCGTTACGACAAGCCTGCGCAGCAGTTAAAGGCTTGGCAAGAGGGCCGTACCGGATATCCGTTTGTTGATGCAGGAATGCGACAAATGCTTAAAGAAGGCTGGATGCATAATCGAGTTCGCATGGTTGTCGCTTCATTCTTAGTTAAAGATCTCCACCTTGAATGGCAGCATGGTGCTGATTTCTTCATGGAGCATCTTGTTGATTTCGATGTTGCTTCCAATGCACACGGTTGGCAATGGACTGCAGGATGCGGAACAGATGCGTCGCCTTATTACCGTGTATTTAATCCAATCGAACAAGGCCGCCGTTTTGATGAAAACGGCGATTACATCCGCAAATATGTTCCAGAACTTGCACATTTATCTGCAGCAGAAATTCACGAACCTTGGCTTTTCCTTGACGGTTATTCAAAAGGATATCCTGAGCGAATAGTCGACCACGCCGCTGAACGGATTGAATCACTTGCAAGATTGGAAGAAATTAAAGAAGTAAAAAAATCAAAGTGAATGAATAAGAGAATTTCCATTTCGCTTTGCTTCATACATTGCAGCATCAGCTCGCTGTAATAAATCGCCAGCTCCATCATTTTGTACATGCCCAACAGCAACGCTTAAAGCAATTGATTTCCCATCGATATTAACTGGATAACTAAGAGTCGCGCTTAGCGCGTGAGCAACTTCAATCGTTGTTTCGTATGGCCCCGAAACTATTACTCCGAATTCATCTCCGCCAAGCCTGGCGAGAATCGCGCCAGTTGGAAGTGATCTCGAAAATCTTGCAGCAACTTGCCGCAAAACCAAATCTCCCATCTCATGTCCGTACTGATCATTGACAGGTTTAAATCCATTGAGATCAAGTAAGAGCAGCGCACTTTCGGTATTGCTTAAAGAATCTAATTCTGCAATGAGGCGCCTTCTATTTGGTAAGCCAGTGAGTTCATCTGTTCTTGCAAGAATTTTTTCTTCACCTAAATTGCGTGAATGCTTAAGGACAAGTGCCATGCGAATAAAGGCGAGAAACAACGTCGCAATCGTTGGTAACACTATAAATGCCGGAAAGTATCCTGGGCGAAGTGCAATGATTGCTAAGAGCGTTGGACTCATAAATACAGAGAGAGCAATAAAAGCGGGATGAATAGCAATCTCTCGGTTTTGTTTGGGGGCTTTCTTCCAAAATGAAAAAGAGATCAAGACAACACCAAGTATCCAGCCTTCATCGCTAAATTGCCCAAATTGATAGTTTCCGTTGAGATTTAGCCAGAGAAAGAGAAAATCTGTCAGCGCAAAAATTAAAACACCAAGTGAAAGTAAAGCTATTCGTGCATTAAATCTTTGAGTCACAAATGAAATTGCCACCGAGACAATCAGTATCAAATCGCAAACCGGATATAGAAGTGAAAAGAAAGCTTCCGTGCTGCTCCCTGGAAATTTTGGAAGAATTTGCCCAAGAAGTAGCGCTGTAACAATTGCTGTAAGCCCGAGTCCAAAGATTGCAGAGTCTAAGAGTTCGAGAGTTCCGACCTTGCGTTTTCTTCCGGTCGCCCGTGGTATTGCCACAAGTACACAGGGATAGAAAAGTGTGTAAAAAATATTAGAAATGAGTGTTGAATACTCTGGTAGTTCTGAGAACTGGCTAAAACTTGAAATTGCAGATCCGATTCCCCATGAAGTAAGCGCCAAAGCAATCATGGCAACTGCGATATGGTCGTTGTGCAGGGGAGCTTGAAAAAGAGTTACGACTGAAATTAAGACAATCACGTTGTATAAATACAAATCGAGGCCAACCGTTGGCGTTGATATAAATAAACGAGTTAAAAGATGGGCAATAAGCAATACGGGTGCAATCCACCTGGCCATCATGTAAATTCGCACCTAGTTATTAAAGTCAGAGTTAGCCATAAACCGAATAGGGGAAGCCATAGATGTCAGCAGAAATATCTCGCCGCGAAGTCCTTTGTGGGGTCGCACTTCTATCCCTTGGAACAGCGATTTCATTAGATTCAGCCGTTGCAGCAACCGGTTACAAAGTATTAGCTAGCGGCAAAGTAGAAGTAGATATTGCGGCTAACCCTGCAATTGCAAAGGTTGGAGGCGTTCTGCGCATTGATGACGTGAAGGGAAAATCAATCGCAGTTGTACGCACAAGCACTGCAAAGACTGGATATAAAGCAATCGATTTAAGTTGCACACATCAAGGAGTTCCTGTCGAGCAATCAAGTGCTGGATGGATGTGTCCAGCGCATGGCTCGCAGTTCACGCTTGCGGGGAAGAAGATAAGCGGATTAGCTCGCGGTCCACTTAAGAATTTAACTATTGCTGTAACACCAACCAAGTTAACTATCGGTTAATTATTAACTCCCCAATTGCTCCTCTTGGCACAACTGGATGCGTTGGTGCGACTGCTTCAACTTTTTTATAGGCAGATCCTTGAGCAGGTCTTGTGTCCGGCTGATTTTTATTTGGCCACATGGACATAGCGCGTTCTGCTTGAGCCGTAATTGTGAGAGATGGATTGACTCCGAGATTTGCTGTAATTGTTGAGCCATCAACGATATGAAGCGTTGGGTAATTCCAAACTCGGTGATACGGATCTATTACTCCAGTTGAATCGCTATCTCCGATCACACAACCACCAACAAAGTGAGCGGTAAATGGAGCGCCAATGAGATCTCCATAATGTCCACCAGTAATACCGCCGTATTTCTTGGCAATGTGGCGGACTGCTTCGTTCCCGGCAGGAATATAAGTTGCATTTGGCTGATCGGAGTTATTTGTAGAAGTTAATTTAAATCCGAAGATTCCACGTTTACCCTTTACCGTTATCGAAGAGTCTACGTCCTGCATTACAAGTGCGATAACAGTCTTCTCACTCCATGCACGGACATTTAATAGGCGGCCGATTAATTTTGGATTCTTTAGGAAGTTTTTCCACCATTGACGGCGGCGATCTTTTGGTGAATGTGAGTCGGTCATAATAGTTTGAAGCAGACCCATCGCATTGCTTCCCTTGCCATATCTAACTGGTTCGATATGTGTGTGCTCATCTGGAAAGAATGATGAGGTAATTGCGCTTCCTTCACTGAAATCTATTTCTTTTGAATTCATAAGCGCACCTGTAAGTGCTTCACTGTTGGTGCGTGATAGTTCGCCCAATCTGGATGAAATCTTTGGTAAGTGACCTTTAGCTTTCATTTTATGAAGAAGTTTTTGAGTATTAAATGTTCCGGCTGCAACAACTAGCTCTTTGGCCAGAAATTCTTGACGTCCTGCACGAATAATCCATTTGCCATCTTCACGTTGCCAAAATTCCTTTACTGTTGTTCGTGGAAAGACCTCGGCTCCAGCTTTTTCAGCAAGACCCAAATAATTCTTCGGCAAAGTATTTTTTGCGTTATGTCTGCAGCCGGTCATGCATTCACCGCAGTTGGTACAGCCAGAGCGAGTTGGTCCGACACCGCCAAAAAATGGGTCAGATTTCTTTATTCCAGCTCCCTCACCAAAATAAACACCAAGAGGAGCCATCTTGAATGTATGACCTACGCCCATCTCCTCTGCAGCATGTTTCATCGCGGCATCACTATTTGAAAAGAATGGATTTTCAACAACACCGAGCATGCGACGTGCTTGGTCATACCAAGGAGTTAATTCGCTCTTCCAGTCTGTAATTTGCGCCCATTGAGGATCTTGAAAATATTTATCTCCAGGCTGATAAAGCGTGTTGGCGTAAACGAGTGAGCCACCACCAACTCCAGCACCGCAAAGTACAAGAACATCTGGAAGGAAATGTATTCGTTGAACTCCATGGAGTCCGAGTTTTGGGGCGAATAAAAACTTATTTAAGCGCCAAGAAGTTTTTGGAAAATCTGCATCTTCAAATCTTTTTCCTGCTTCGAGTATTCCGACGGAATAGCCTTTTTCAGTTAATCGAAGCGCAGTAACCGAACCACCAAAACCGGATCCGATTACTACGACATCGAACTGTTTCATATTGTCAGAGTATTCAATTCATCAACTGAAATATCACTGGAATCTTCTTCGCGAATATTCCATGATGTTCCGTATGACTCCAAAAGATCTAAAAATGGTTTTGCCTCAAACCATTCAGGACCGTTAACACCCTCGGGAACCCAAGCACCTTTATGAATTAACTCCATCGCAATAACTGGATTAATCGCAGTCTGCCAAACAACAGCTTGATCGCCGTACTCAGACATTGACCATGCATTATCTACAACGTTATAGATATAACAGGCATAGGGCTTTCCTTCTTTATTTAATCCACGAACTAAAGCTCCAGCACAAGTTTTGCCTTTCATGCGTTCGCCAAGAGTTGCAGGATCTGGAAGAGAAGCAGCAAGTAGGTCGCGTGGTGAAACTTGATGTCCTTGAACATCAACTGTGTCTTTTCGATCCATACCAAGCATGTGGATGGTTTTAAGAGTCGTGATGAACTGTGCGCCAAGTCCGTATTTGAAGTTAACTTTCTTAGCATCAACTTTCTGCGGAATAAGCACAACTTCTTCGTGCTCCACATTTACACATTCGACTGGGCCAATACCTTCTGGGAAATCAAAAGTTTCGATCTCGCTAAATGGTTCTGTTGTGTACCAACCGCGTCCGTCTTCCCAAACCAGCGGTGGATTCAGACACTCTTCGATAGTTGTCCAGATTGAGAATGATGGCGCGAAATCTGCACCTTCGACAACCAAGTTTGAACCATCGAGGACGGTAATTGAATCAATTCGGCTGAAGAGATGGTCAGAGGCATAACGTGCAAAGACATCGCTCATGCCGGGTTCGATTCCCATTCCGACAAGTGCGTAAATCTTTCGCTCACACCAATTCCAGTCGCGCGCGAATTGCTCGTCACCAAGCTTCACGCCAGTTTCTGAATTTGGATAGTGAGGGTGTGGACGCGATAGTGACATCGCCATATCCATGTAGTTCACATTTTCAATTTCACAAGCCAAGAAGATTGGCATTACAAAACGCGGATCTACCGCGTTGATGACAATATCGGGATCAGCTTTACGAATCAGCGCACGTACGTCCTCGAGTTCTGCAGCATTCACCTCCGCCGCGGAGAATCGTGAATCATGTACTTTTGTTACGGCTGCTTCAGCACGTGACAGATTGCGGTCTGCAATAACCATCGACGTAATAAATTTTCTACGTGATGCGATATTTGCGATTGCACTGCCAACGCCGCCTGCGCCGATAACGAGCGCTTTCATGGTGGCCTCTCAATATAAGTTACGCGTCATAATCGAATTACTATGACTGCTTTGTGAGCCTAGGTTACCGCTCGTATAACCTTCTGCCAATACGCATGCGTATTTATGCAGGTCCCTGTAGCTCAGTGGATAGAGCAACCGCCTCCTAAGCGGTAGGTCGCCGGTTCAACTCCGGCCAGGGACACAAAAAGAAATGTGATTATTTTAAGAAAAAATTACGGTGCGTTTACCAACTACGAAAATTCGATCCTCTGCATAAAGTTTTACAGCTTTAGCTAGTACACGTCTTTCGATATCACGACCGAGAGCAATCAGCTCTTCAGGGGTAGCTGAGTGCGTCACGTGTGCAACATCTTGCTCGATAATTGGGCCTTCATCTAAATCAGAAGTAACAAAATGAGCCGTAGCTCCAATTATTTTCACACCACGATCATGTGCTTGGTGATACGGCTTAGCACCTTTAAATCCTGGCAAGAATGAATGATGAATGTTAATAATTTTGCCTGGCATGGAGGCACAAAAATCACTTGACAGCACTTGCATGTATCGGGCGAGTACAACGAAATCAATCTTAAGTTTCTTAATTTCCTCAACTATCAGTTTTTCTTGGCTCGCTTTTGAAGAATCAGTAACTGGAAGATGCAGGAATGGAATTCCATGAGATTCAACTAAAGATTGCAATTCTTTGTGATTTGAAATCACAAGAGGTATTTCGATAGGAAGTTCGCCGAGTTCGAGTAGGTACATCAAATCTCTAAGACAGTGGCTCTCTTTCGTCACTAGTACCAGTGCGCGAGGCTTCTCTTCTGTAGGTCGAATATGAAGTGTCGGAGAAAAGCGAGATAAACCATCGCTCAAACTCGTAGTGGCTCGCTCTAAACCCTGTGAAGACTCAAACCGCGTGCGCATTACAAAAGTGTTTGTGGCGTGATCGGTAAATTGCTGATTCTCAATAATGTTTCCATCGCAAGCTAAAACAGCGCTCGTCATCGCATGGACTATGCCAGGTTGATCTGCACACTGAAGAGTTGCTAGTAGATCCATCTTCAAAGGGTAGAGGTTTGCTCGGAATTAAAAAAATTACGCGTACGATTAGCTCATCATGAGTGATTTATTTCCCAGCACAACCGATGATGAACGCGATCCTCGCGAAGATTCAACGGAAGAGTCAAAGCGCATTGAGGAAATAAAAGGGGATAAGCCCCCACATCACGACGAGTAATTATTCAGAAGCAGAAGGCTTTGCAGGTGCTGAATCAGTTTTGTAGAAACCCGAGCCTTTAAATACAACTCCAACATTTGAAAATACTTTTCTAACTTCACCCTTACATTCAGGACACTGCTTCAGGGGCTCTTCGGAGAATGTCTGAAAGGCTTCAAATGCATGGGCGCATGAATTACATGCATATTGATATGTAGGCACCTTGCACCACCTTTCGCTGAAGAATCTCTTTCGAGGACTGGTGCTTAAGTCTAAAGAAGTGAGACGATAGAGGCGAATTGAAGGCCTATTGAGGAAGAGGAATTGTGAAGCTCGCATCAATTGCACGCACTATTGCGGTTCTTGGAATTGTGGTTTTGGCTGCAACGCCTGCTCAAGCAAATACCCTCGTTTCAACAAGCCCAAC
>WLNK01000015.1 GCA_009699795.1 Actinomycetota bacterium
AGATCATGGCTGAGAGCGAGGCTAGAGATGCAATTGATTTATAGGCAGCTAAATCCTCGTCACTAGCTGATGAAAGAAATCTGGAGAGCGCGCTATCTGGTGAACCTTCAACAACCTGACGAAGTCCTAGGTGGAGCGTCGAAGTGAGCTCGTTTTCATTCTTAGCTGCTGACATATTCCACAAACTCCCTCCTTGCCTATAAAAGGCACTTCAACTTCAAGTTGAGGCTGACACTAGAGAAGGTCACCTCATAAATCAAGCGGAAAAAGAGGGATTTACACGCTGATTTTTAAGAAAAATTACGCGGTGATTTGACCGTACTCGCCGGCAGATAGTAAGCCCGACGGCTCGGTCGATACTTCAATTTCTGCTAACCAGCCCGCACCGTATGGATCTTGATTTACCAATTCAGGTGTGGCCGCCAAAGACTCATTGATAGCAATAATTTTTCCACTCACTGGCGCAAAGATTTCGCTGACACTCTTCGTAGATTCAACTTCTCCACAAACTTTATCTGCCGTGACTGATTCACCAATTTTAGGTAACTGAACATAAACAATGTCACCAAGAGCACCTTGCGCGAAATCGGTAATACCCATCCGATAGATGTTGGCGCCTTTTGCAGAAACCCATTCATGCTCTTTGGTGTACTGCAGGCTATCTGGAATTGATGACATCAAAATATCCGTTTCTAGTTCGCGTTCTTAATTCTAACCACAGCATCTTGAATATAGCCAATAGCCGTACCGACATAGAGTGCGACTCCCCAAAGAGTAAAGCTCCATCCCGCTATAAATGCTATTTCACTGAATCGATTAGACGAAAGGGCAAGCAAGAGCAAAGGAAAGGCGTACAAGAGATTGAAGGTAGCAGCCTTGCCTAAATATGAAACTTTGATTGGAGGCAATCCTTTTAGTTGAAGGGCTAAGGCGAAAAAGGCCATTACAACATCACGACCGATTAGAATCGATATGAGCCAAAGTGGTGCTGCATCGCGCATGTAAAGAACAACCAGTGTCGAGATAATATACAAACGATCAATAGCTGGATCTAATATCTCCCCAACAGCAGATGTTTGATTCCACGCTCTCGCTAATTTTCCATCAAAATAATCCGTTGCACCTGCGATTACTAGGGTTAAAATCGCCCATTTATCTGCCTTGATAACAAGTGCTTGATAGACAAATAACGGAATTCCAAAGCCGCGCAAAATTGAGAGCGCATTTGGAAAGGTCATTACTTGGCTCAATTCTCTTTCTCACGTTCTTTCACTCGGATCGCCACCTGAACTGGAGTTCCAGGGAAGCCAAATTCCTCACGCAATCTACGCTCGATAAATCGACGATAGCTTGCTTCAATCCAGCCGCTTGAAAAAATTACAAATTTCGGTGGTGCGATTCCAGCTTGAGTAGCGTAGAAAATTTTCGGCTGCTTTCCACCTCGAACAGGTGGCGGCGTTGCACCGATTAGTGCGCCCAAGAATGAATTGAGTTTGGCAGTTGGAACTCGTCTCTCCCAACCGTCGAGAGCGGTACGTAGCGCCGGAGCCAATCGATCGCGATGCCAACCGGTCTTAGCTGCCACATTTACTCGCTGCGCCCATTCCACTTGATCTAGATGTCTATCAATCTCTCGGTCAAGTTGGTCCCGACGATCTTCATCTACAAGATCCCACTTATTCATGACAATCACCATTGCCTTACCAGCTTCTTCAACCATGGTGATAATTCTCAAATCTTGTTCTGATATGGGTTCGGAAGCATCAAGAACAACCACAGCGCATTCGCAACGCTCAAGAGCAGTTTGTGTTCGAAGCGTTGCGTAGTAATCAGTTCCACTGGCCTGATTCGCTCGCTTCTTCAATCCAGCTGTATCAACAAATCTCCAGATGGAACCTCCGAATTCAATTAACTCATCGACTGGATCTCTCGTAGTTCCGGCCACGTCGTCGACAATTGATCGGCTCTCTCCTGCGATTGCATTGAGCAAACTTGATTTACCTACATTTGGTCTTCCAATTAACGCAATTCGACGGTAGCCATCCTGAATCTGTGCACCACCAACTTCTGGAAGTAGCTTGACTATTTGGTCTAATAAATCACCGCTACCACGTCCATGTAAAGCTGAAACAAAACGCGGTTCACCCAGACCCAAGTTCCATAGAGCATGGGCGTCCGATTCATCAACATCGCTATCAACTTTATTAGCGATCAATAAAGTTGGTTTCTTTGCCTTTCGTAGCTCCTGAACTAAAACATCATCTTCATCTAAAGCCCCAACGTGAGAATCAACCACAAATGCCAATACATCAGCCTCTTGCATAGCCAATTCAGCACTTGCACTGACTTGGATAGAAATACCATCCGGTTTGGATTCCCAGCCACCTGTATCCATGACGATAAAACGGCGTCCGCCCCATTCACACTCATACTGAACTCGATCTCGCGTGACACCTGGAGTATCTTCAACAATTGCTTCACGTCTACCAATAAATCGATTTATTAACGTAGATTTTCCAACATTTGGGCGTCCCAAGATAGCCACTATTGGCAGTCCAAGCAGAGATCTCTCTTTAAGCAGCTCCCAGATTCTTTCTACTGTCTCTTCGAGATTCAAATCTGTTGAGTCGACATGAACGGCCTCTTGAGCTTTAGTTAACGGAGAAATAGTTCGATTTGAATCTACTTCATCTCGGTTTTGAAGTGATTCTCCAACTTGCGTGACCGACTTTACGTTCTCGGGCAGTTCGCTTGCGCGCCTATTAGCGCGTGCTTGCAGATCTGCTGTGAGAAAAATTTTTAGAGGTGCATCAGGAACAACTACGGTTCCGATATCTCGGCCTTCAACAACAATTCCACGAGTAGCTGAGGAAATAATTTTGCGCTGAATTGTTAGTAGCTCTGCACGTACCTCGGGCATTGCGCTTATACGGCTAACATTTTCTGTTATTTCTTCACTGCGAATCTGCGTTGTTACATCGATATCGCCGCAGAAAACTCTGGGATCAGTAGCAGATGCGATGAACTTGATATTGTTGTCGATGATCAAGAGCAAAATCTCTTTAGCGCTCTCTGCGCTATTTTTTAGCGCCAACCAAGTGACGGCTCGATAGAGAGCGCCGGTATCTAAATAATTCCAACCTGCTCTGTGGGCAATCGATCGCGAAGTACTCGATTTACCCGATCCGCTTGGGCCGTCTATCGCAACAACGATCACTTTGATACGCCCATATCTTTTAGTTAGTCCGGATAATTGCTAAGTCTAACGAGGTGTATGAACGTTCCAGCCACAACCAAGTAGGTGTTCGTAAAGGGTTTGCGCATCTGTAGCAGAGAGAGACAGAGTAATTAATCCAGTGAATTGACCTGGGGTATGTTCGATTGCTAAATCTTCAATATTGACCCTTGCTTTATCGCATTCGGTAAAAAGTAAACCTAGTTGACCTGGCTTATCCTCGATGACGACAGGCAAAAGCGTGTAATCGCGCGCAACGCCACCATGTTTGCCAGGAATTTTAGATCGACCAAGATTTCCATCGACAATTAGTTTCTTGATTGCTGTTTTTGTCGACTCGGAGCCTCTCAAATTGCTTATAACTTCTGACAAATCTTCGGCGAAAGTTTCTAGAAGCGGCAAGACTTTTTCTCGGTTCTCGGAGATAATTTCACTCCAAAGGATCGGATCCGATTCCGCGATTCGGGTGGTGTCTCTCAGTCCAGAACCCGCAAGAGCTAACCATTTACTTTGACCGGCATTTAGTTGCTTTGCGAGAAGGGATGCCACCATTTGGGGCAGGTGGGAAATGAGGGCAACTGCCATATCGTGCTCATCTACATCGACTTCAAAAGCCTTAGCCCCGAGAAGCTCAACTAATTCCTTGGCCGCCTCGACCACATCAGCGTCTACACCTTGAACGCAAAGAATCCAGGGTCTACCAGCAAAGAGATCACCTCTGGCCGACTCTGCTCCCCCAATTTCACGACCCGCCATTGGATGAGTTGGGCAAAATCTGCCTGTTGGAATCTGACTTCTTTCTACATCAAGTACAGGTTTAGTCTTAACAGAACCGATATCAATGAACTTTGATTCTGGGTTGAGGTCATATTCTCGATTAAGAACGCTACTTAGAGCCGATGACGGTAAAGCCAGGATTGTGAGATCAGCCTTTTCCGGTGTGGGTGCTCCAATTAAATCTTGAGCTAACTTTTGGGCCCTGGGGTCGATGTCGACCATCTCAACTGAGATGTTTCTAGCGACCAAACCAAGTCCAATAGACGTCCCAATTAGACCAGAACCCACAATGCGAACCTTTTTGAGTCTCATCGGGGCTCTACTTGGCTATATCGCTACGAAGTGATTTGGCCCCATGAAGATAGATATGCGAGATCGTCGCGCCATCGTTTTTCACATTACAGTGAATTAAGATGCGGACCACGCGATCAAGGGCTCCTGGTACCCCTATTTCAACGGCGCAAAGCAGCGGCGTATCCGCGAAACCAACTTCGCGTGCTGAACTAGCGGGAAAGGCGGCATCCAAGTCTGGGCTGACCGTGAAAATAACAGAGATGACATCTTCTACATCAAGCTCATTTGCCTTGAGCATTTCAAGAAGAAGCTCCTGGGTGGCCTCACTAATCGCAGCAGGGGTATTTGCCTCAACTTGAGTTGCGCCCCGGACGGCCTTTACCTTTGACATGCACTAAGGATAGCGGCAACCGCGATCGCTGGTGTTTAACTATTTAACTGCAAATATTTTAATGTATTTACAGACATTGCGCCTTAACTACAACCATCAAATCTCCGCCAACCGAAAAGACGTAAAGCACAGGATCTGATGAAAATCGTTTTATCGATTAAATCCCTCATCTTTATGCTCGAAATCTTTGGTTAATATCGATAAATCAATTTTATTCCACTCGGGATTCTAATTAACGTTAAATATATAAATCGATATATAAATATACTATCGATTTATGGCTATATATCTAAAGCCTTTTGTAGTGATATCAATTCGCCGGCATTTAGATCGCGCCATCGTCCTTCAGGTGTATCTCCTAGAGAAATAGGTCCGAACTTGGTTCGAATGAGCCGCAGGACTGGCACGTCAACGGCCTCCATTAACCGTCTAATGATGTGGTATCTGCCTTCGTGGATGCTCACTTCAATCCATTGGGGAGAAAGTTGTTTGAAGGCGAGAACTCTTCCCATCCCATCTTCGAGCTCGATACCTTTGAGAAGAGTTTTTTCAACCCCTACTGGAAGTTTGCCATCGAACTCAATGATGTAAGTCTTCTCCAAACCGAAGGAAGGGTGGGTAGCTCTAAAGGTCAGATCTCCGTCATTTGTCAGAAGAATTAACCCCTCGGAATCCTTATCTAGACGACCAACGTGGAAGAGTCTCTCCGTCCTGAGATCAATAAAGTCCGAAAGCGATGGTCGTCCCTCAGGGTCAAACATCGTTGACAAAACGCCTTTAGGTTTATGAAGCACTAAATAAGTCTTAGACAAACTACGTGTAATTGTCTCACCATCAATACTAACTTTCACTAAGTCAGGATCGAACTTGGCTCCCAACTCTCTGACTACAAATCCGTCTACCGATACTCGGCCTTCAATGATGAGTTGGTCAGCGCCACGTCGGCTAGTGATTCCCGCGTCGGCAATAATTTTGTTTAAGCGCATTTCTGGCATTGCGGCTATCCATTCTCGACAGTCAGCTAAATTTTTTAAAGCTAAATTATCGGTGAGAGTGTTGCCCACTCCCCCGAAGCCAGGAGTCTACTAGTCTGTGAGAGAGTCTAAAACCTCATCCAGGCGATCCAAATCGGGCAAATAGGGGGCAAGAGCTGGAAGGTCTTCCAAGTTTTTAAGTCCCAGACGCTCCAAGAAATAGCTGGTGGTTTTGTAGAGAATTGCTCCAGTCTCGGATTCAACTCCATACTCCTCGACCAAACCACGAGTTATCAGAGTTTTCATAACGGCCTCGACGTTGACCCCACGGATTGCTGAAACTCGCGCTCGAGATACGGGTTGTCGGTAGGCGATGACCGCGAGAGTTTCAAGGGCTGCTTGGGTGAGGCGATTTTGCTGGCCGTCCAGGACAAATTTCTCGACTACTGAACTAAAGTCAGGATGGCTATAGAAGCGCCATCCCCCGTTTATCGCCTTAAGGGTAAAACCACGGTCCTCATAGCTTTGGGCCAATCGGTCCAGCGCTGAAATAACATCATCGACAGTGACCTCAAGGACCGAAGCTAAAGTCAATTCAGTAACCGGCTCGTCTACCACCATTAGGATCGCTTCTATTGAACGTTCAAGGTCTAGATTAGACATTTTCATCCCCATCTGTCTTCTCATCTATGGCTATTACGGGTATATCAAATTCGTCGGTACTCTCAATTTCGCCCTCATCCGGACCGTTCCAGCTTATTTGAAGCTCACCAAGAGCAATAACCTGCTCAAAGCGTAAGTTTCCTTGTCGATAAAGATCTAATAGAGCTAAGAATCGGGCAACTATAACAAGGGTTGAATCAGCATCTGAGCAGAGATTTCGAAAGCTAAGGGTACGAGACCTGCGCAGAGCCTCGACTACATTTCTAGACTCCTCTGCCACGGAGACCAGCGCGCTGTGAAGGTGGGAAACGGCCACAACAGGAGGCGTTTTGGGGGTCAGGACACGCTGCGCGATAGCGGCGAAACGTGTGGCGCCAACGCCTATCAAGACCTCTGGTAGTAGGGCAGCCATCGCAGGATCCAAAGCCACCACGCGAGGGAAAGACTTATCTGCCGCCTCAATTCGAAGTTGAAAAGTAGCGGCAATCTCCTTAAATGCACGATATTGGAGCAGGCGGGCAAAGAGAATATCCCTTGCCTCAAGTAGGGCCAGATCCTCTTCATCCTCAACTTCGCCCGAGGGAAGGAGTCTGGCTGCTTTTAGGTCCAAAAGGGTTGCAGCTATGACTAAGAATTCAGTGGCCTGGTCGAGCTGCCATCCTTCTCCACTGCTCTCTAAAGCGCGAATGTAGGCGATAAATTCGTCGGTGACCACGCTCAGGGATACCTCAGTGATATCCATCTTGTGCCTGGATATGAGCTGGAGGAGTAAGTCGAAAGGTCCGTCAAAATTTTCTAGATGAACGCTAAAACCTGATCCAACTTCCTCTTCGGCAAAGGCAGCCTCGGCCGGCGCATCTACTAACTGCGACGCGCCTAGGCTCTCATGATTAGCCGAAGAATCGATATCCACTGGCGAACCATACTCGCAAGGTGGTTCGTTACTTGCACCCGTTCCCCGGGCAAACTAGAGTCGCACCCAAGTAGAAAGAGGTTTCTCGCTTGAACGCTAAATCGACATTTGATGACGATGTCTCAACAACGGCATCCCTGCTCAATCGTGAACCAAAAAATTTCCTTATCCCTGCGCCGATAACCGAGCATGGTGGGGCAAAAATCATTTCGATCTTCAACCAAAAGGGTGGCGTTGGAAAAACGACGACAACGATAAATCTGGGTGCGGCGCTGGCTGAACTGGGTCGAAGGGTTCTGCTCGTCGACTTTGACCCTCAAGGTGGCCTTTCACTCGGACTTGGCGTTAACGCTCATAGCTTGCCGTTAGAGAACACCGTTTACTACGCGCTGATGACACCAGATGCAAAGGTTGATGAAATAGTTCTTAAGTCATCCGTTGCCAATTTAGACTTTCTACCTGCAAACCGAGATCTTGGTACAGCCGAAACAACTCTTGGTGCTGAAATTGGTGGGCAGCAATATCTTAAGCGCGCGCTTGCTCGTCTTCGTCCAGAATATGACGTAATACTTATTGACTGTCAGCCAACTATGGGGCAGCTCACCATCAATGCACTAGTGGCATCTGATGAAGTAATTGTTCCTCTCCAATGCGAATACTTTGCACTACATGGATTTATCGAACTCAAAGGCAATATCGACAAGGTGCGCAGCTTCCTAAATCCGGAACTTAAACTGATCGGAATTCTTGCCACGATGTACGACAAGAAAACACTTCATAATCGTGAGGTCCTTGGCGCTATTTTGGATAAATATCCAGAAGATGTTTTTGAAACTATTATCAGCAAAACAATTCGATTCGCCGAGACAACGGTTGCAGGCGAACCAATTACCAGTTATGCATCATCTTCTGGCGGTGCGGCTTCATATCGCCGTCTTGCCAGAGAATTAATCGCACGAGGAGGCGCACGATGACACGTAGAGCAAGCTTGCCGGGAGCTGACGAACTATTTAAAGCAAATACTCCTGCGTTGAGCGCAGTTCGCCAGATTGCCGAACCCGTCGATGTACAAAGTGCTCCTGCAGCAATACCAACTTCTGCACCACTTTCACCTAAGAGCAAAAAAGGTGTCCGTTCAATTCCTCGTCGTCGTATCACCGCTGTTGAGAAATCACCTTCTGGTCGCGAGCGTCACGATGACAAAATAACCGTCTACCTTTCTCCGGATGAACTTTTTGATTTGGACCAGGCGCGACTTACTCTTCGTGGAGATTTAGGTTTAGCCGTAGATCGCGGTCGCATTGTTCGTGAATCCATCGCTGTAATCATTGCTGATCTCGAATCTAAAGGTGATCAGAGCATTCTTGCCAGGCGATTGCGCGGAATCTAAAACAAATCTATCTAGCTCGTGGGTGTGCCAAACTGTAGGCTTCACGAACTTTATCGATCGTAACAAGGGTGTAAATCTGAGTTGTTGTAACAGATGAATGTCCAAGAAGTTCTTGAACTACTCGAATATCAGCTCCTCCATCGAGTAGATGCGTTGCATAGCTATGACGAAAAACATGCGGTGAAATTTTTCCTCTAAGGCCTGCTCTATCTGCAGCGTCGGAGACCATCTGCCAAGCACTTACACGAGAAAGTCTTTGGCCTCTAGAATTTAAGAACAGCGCTCCATGTTCCTTTGTCGATTTTGCGATTAACGAAGGTCGAAGACGAACTAAGTAATCCTCTAGTGCCTTTTTTGCGTAACTGCCAAGTGGCACTAGACGCTCTTTAGACCCTTTGCCTTTCAATTTAAGAGTTTGGATTTCGCCTTCAGGAGTTATGGCAGTGGCTATATCGTTTACATTTAGACCAACAATTTCGCTCACACGAGCTCCGCTTCCGTAGAGAAGTTCTAAAATCGCGTAATCGCGCAAAGAAATTAGATCGCTTTCACGTTTGGAACTTTCGATGAGCTTGAGAACTTCTGCGACAGTTAAAGCCTTAGGCAGCTTTCGTGCGAGCTTGGATCTCTCTATCTCCCCCATGGGATTTACAATTGCAAACTCTCTTGATGCGTATTTATAGAAGCTCTTTACACCCGAAATAATTCGATTAATGCTTGCAGGAGCAAGGTCCTGGGCTTTGAGAAAGGAGTTAAATTCACTCACATCGTTTGGATTGAGTTTTGCATAATCCAATTTTTTCGCTTCTAGGAAATGTGAAAATTTACTCAAATCCCGGCTATAAGCGCTAATTGAATTGGAAGATAATCCACGCTCGATTCGCAGGTAATCGAGAAAAGTTCTTTTAGCTAATTCAAATTGCATAGCCGTGAGCGAGTGCTACAGCTTCAAAGGTAATTTTTCCTGCATGCACATTTAGACCAAGAGCCAACGCTGGGTCATGGTCAATGGCTTCTTTCCAGCCTTTATTTGCTAAAGAAAGCGCGTAAGGAAGCGTTGCGTTAGTGAGGGCATAGGTAGAAGTAACGGGAACCGCACCCGGCATATTCGCAACGCAATAAAAAATTGAACCGTGAACCAAAAAAGTGGGTTCGGCATGAGTTGTAGCTTTCGAATCAGCAAAACAACCGCCTTGGTCAATTGCTATATCAACTAGTACGGATCCGGGCTTCATAGTTTTCACTTGCTCATTTGAAACTAATTTTGGAGCTTTCGCTCCCGGTACCAATACAGCACCGATAACCAAGTCTGCATTCTTAATTTCACGATCAATCGCAGCAAAAGTTGAAGCCAGAGTCTTGATACGACCATTATATATTGAATCGATTTGTGCTAATCGTTGGAGTGATTTATCCAAAATCGTAACATCAGCGCCCATCCCAACAGCAATAACAGCGGCATTGAGTCCTGCGCTTCCACCACCTATAACTAATACTTTTGCAGGGGCTACACCTGGAACACCACCCATTAAAACTCCACGTCCTCCATGGGGTTTCTGTAGCGCACTTGCGCCAACTTGAGTGGCTAGTCGACCAGCAACTTCACTCATCGGGGCTAGAAGTGGTAGGTAACCATTTATGCTCACCGTTTCATAGGCGATTGCAGTACAACCACTTTTTACCAACGCATCCGTGCATTCTTTAGAAGCGGCTAAATGGAGATAGGTGAAAAGTATTTGATCCTTTTGGATTCTCGGATATTCAATTGCAATTGGCTCCTTGACCTTCAAAATCATTTCCGATTCACGCCAGATTTTTTCTACGTCAGATTCAATCTTGGCACCTACATTTAAGTAATCTTGATCTTGCAAAGAGGAACCAACTCCCGCTCCCTTCTCAATTACCACTTCGTGGCCTGCGCGAATGACTTCGGCAGCGCCTTCAGGAGTGAGCGCTACTCGGTACTCATGAACTTTGATTTCTTTTGGAACGCCTACACGCATACTTAGCCTTTTTTCTTGATAGCTGCTGCAACTAGCCCAACAAAGAGAGGATGGGGGCGCGTTGGTCGTGAACGTAATTCCGGGTGCGCCTGTGTCCCAACATAATAAGGATGGACATCACCGGGAAGTTCAACGAATTCAACCAAATCGCGTTCTGCAAACATTCCAGAGAAAACTAACCCCGCGCTAGAAATTTGATCTCTGTACTCATTATTTACTTCGTAACGATGACGATGACGTTCTGAAATTTCGTTAGCACCGTATGTTTTAGCAACTATGGAACCGGGAGTAAGAGTTGCCTTGTAAAGTCCGAGTCGCATGGTTCCACCCATATCGCCAGCCCCAGCAACAATATTTTTTTGATCATCCATGGTTGCAATGACGTGCGTTCCTGAATCCGGTAAGAATTCAGCAGAATTTGCATCTTTTATTCCAGCCAAATTCCTGGCAGCTTCGATGACCATGCATTGCAAGCCCAGACAAAGTCCTAAAGTCGGAATTTTATTTTCGCGAGCAAATTTCAGTGCGCCTAATTTGCCTTCAATTCCGCGAATTCCAAATCCACCGGGGACGCAAATACCGTCAACTCCGGATAGAGCTTGCTTGGCGCCTTGTGGGCTTTCGCAATCATCACTAGGTATCCAAACGATTTCAATTTTTGCATTATTAGCAAAACCGCCTGCTCGTAACGCTTCAGAGACTGAAAGATAAGCATCTGGTAAATCTATATATTTACCAACGAGGCCAATTTTTATGTGGTGCTTAGGATTATGAACTTTCTTTAAAAGATCATCCCATTCGCCCCATTTAACATCGTGGCCACCAAGTGAGAGTCTGGAGACCACGTAAGCATCCAAACCCTCCGAAAAGAGAACTTTAGGGATGTCATAAATGGATGGAGCATCAACGGCGGCAACAACTGCCTCGGCATCGACGTCGCACATGAGAGAAATCTTTTTCTTAATCGAATCGGGTATTGGTCGATCCGAACGTAAAACAACAGCATCGGGCGCGATACCAATGCTTCGAAGTGCTGCAACGCTGTGCTGCGTCGGCTTTGTCTTTAGCTCTCCAGATGGGCCAATATATGGAACCAAAGAAATATGAAGATAGAAGACATTGTCTCGACCAACTTCTTGCCTGAGTTGTCTAGCAGCCTCAAGAAAAGGTTGTGACTCAATATCGCCAACAGTTCCACCGATTTCGGTGATAACAACATCAACATCCGGTGAATCCATAGCCAGAATTCGCTCTTTAATTTCATTTGTGATGTGCGGAATTACCTGAACTGTCTCACCAAGATATTCACCGCGGCGCTCACGTGCAATTACACGCGAATAAACCTGTCCGGTTGTTACATTCGCAGATCCGTGAAGATTGCGATCAAGAAATCTTTCATAATGTCCGATATCTAAATCTGTTTCGGCTCCGTCATCGGTTACAAAGACTTCTCCATGCTGAAAAGGATTCATGGTGCCAGGATCTACGTTGAGATATGGGTCCAATTTCTGCATAGTCACGCTGATACCGCGCGCTACGAGGAGTCTGCCAAGACTCGATGCCGTTAAACCTTTGCCAAGACTTGAGGCGACACCGCCAGTTACAAAAATATGTTTAGTCACATGTGCTTGGCCCATGGGAGTCAAACCTATCAGGAATCGCGGCCTTAGGCTCGCAGGGCAAGAAGTTCTGCCGCGTGTTCCTTGGCGCTAAGGGATTGCTCTAGTCCAGCAAGCATTCTTGCTATCTCATCTACACGTTCAGGCTCGCTCAATTTGCTGACACCAGATTGCGTAACAACCCCATCGCTACTTTTCTTAACAACGAAATGAGTCTCGGCCCATGCAGCAACCTGTGGCAAATGTGTAACAACAATAACTTGCGAGTGTTTGGAAAGTTGGTGAAGTCTCTTTCCAACTTCAATAGCTGCCTTGCCGCCAACTCCTGCATCAACCTCATCGAATATGTAAGTCCCCACAGGGCGGGTTTTTGCAATCACAACTTCAAGGCCCAACATAATTCGTGACATCTCTCCACCACTTGCACCTTTCCCGAGTGCAACTCTCGTAGCTCCCTTATGACCCTCAATTTGCATTGACACTTCATCGCAGCCAAGAGGTGTGAAATCTGATTCTTTAAGTTCGGTGTCATAATTTATAGACTCAACAACAACGTGGAAAATTGTGTGTGGCATAGATAGTTGCTGGATTTCTCTTGTGACTTCCGCGGCAAGTTTGACTGCCATCTCACTTCTAATCTTTGAGAGTTCTTTAGCTGCTAACAGAAGTGATTTCTTTGTTGAGGCAAGCTCACCTTCTAACTGGGCAATACGTTCGTCACCACCTTGCAGATCCTCAATTGCAAATTTCGCGCTCTTTGCTCGCGCTGCTAATTCAATTAACTCTTCATCTAAATCTCCGTCTCCACCCCACTTCTTAATGAATCCGGATATTTCAGCTTTCCTGTTCTGCAGGTAATCCAGTCTCGCAGGATCTGCTTCAAGAGAACTTACATAGGAAGAAAGATCTCTTGAAGCTTCATCGATGAGGTATAACGCTTCACTGACTGCTCCAGAAATTTGATCTAGTCGAGAATCCTTTCCCTTTGCTCCATCTAAGAATTTTTTCGCAGAACCAAGTGCGCTAAGGGCTCCATTATCTTCATCGTCAACACTTGCCTTGGCTCCATCGGATGCAATACGAAGATCTTCGACACTTGAAAGCCTATTTATTTCATCGGCAATACTTCCCGCCTCGCCGCGCACTGCTTTAAGTTTTACCCAAGCAGTCGAAAACTCTTCAAGGGTTGCGATTTCACCATCTCGCTTACTGGATGCAGCCTTCATGGATTTCAGGCGAGTTTTAATATCAAGATAATTTTCGTAGATGACTTGATAATTCGAAAGTGCCTTCTGCAAAGGTGCGCCGGCATATCGATCTAATAATTCACGTTGTCTTAAAGGCTTGACTATCTGCGCATTTGCGGCTTGACCGTGGATCTCGATTAAATTTTCACCGATCTTGGCTAGCGCCGACGCGGTAACGGTTACTCCCCCGGCCGCTGCTTTACTTTTTCCGTCAACGCTGACTGAACGAGTTAAAATTAACGAGTCTTCTTCAATTTCAGCACCGTCTTCAATGAGTATTGGCTGAAGTTCTTTAGAAACTGCAAACTGCGCAGTTGCAATTAATCGATCTGAGCCAGTTCGAACGAGAGCGCTTTCACTCTTTCCGCCAAGGACAAGATTAAGCGCTGTGAGAATCATTGTTTTACCCGCGCCAGTTTCACCAGTTAAGACATTGAGTCCATTACTTAGTTCCAATGTAGAA
>WLNK01000016.1 GCA_009699795.1 Actinomycetota bacterium
CGCGCTCGCGGTCGTCGCGTAGTGAATGTGGTCCCTGCAGTTTAATTTTGGTTCAGATAGAGAGCGGGCCGCACCAATAGCGCGGCTCGCTTTTTTATTTCAAACGCAAAACACCTTTATAACTAATCAGAATGGCAGGAGGAGAAAATGGCAACGTTTGTTGATCGTGTAACTCTTCATGCCACAGCCGGTAAAGGTGGCGATGGTTGCGTTTCTGTAAAGCGCGAAAAATTTAAGCCACTTGGTGGACCAGACGGTGGAAACGGTGGGCGCGGCGGCGACATTATTTTGGTTGTTGATTCAAGTGTTACAACGCTTTTAGATTTCCACCATTCTCCACATCGCAAAGCAACCTCCGGTCATCAAGGTTATGGAGATCGCAAAGACGGAGCATCAGGTGAAGATTTAATCCTTGCTGTTCCAAATGGCACAGTTGTTTATGACAAAGATGGAAATCTTCTTGCTGACCTTGTTGGCATCGGTACAACATTTATGGCAGCCCAAGGTGGCCAAGGTGGACTTGGCAACTTAGCTCTCTCATCTTCAAAGCGCCGAGCACCAGGGTTTGCGCTCCTTGGCGAACCAGGTGAAGAACGCTCACTCGTAATGGAACTCAAGAGCGTTGCAGACATTGCACTCGTTGGTTTTCCAAGTGCAGGAAAGTCTTCACTTATCGCCGCAATTTCTGCCGCACGCCCAAAAATTGCTGACTACCCATTCACAACTCTTGTTCCAAATCTCGGTGTTGTTCAAGCCGGTGATACTCGATTTACCGTTGCAGATGTTCCAGGTTTAATTCCAGGGGCTTCTGAAGGAAAAGGTCTTGGTCTTGAATTCTTGCGCCACGTAGAACGTTGCGTTGCACTTGTACACGTACTCGACTGCGGAACTCTAGAGACTGACCGAAACCCAGTGGTAGATCTGGAAACAATTGAGGAAGAGCTTGCAAAATACGGTGGCCTAGAAGATCGCGTTCGCATTGTTGCTCTCAACAAAATCGATTTGCCAGATGGGAAAGCGATGGCAGATATGGTTGAACAAACTCTGCGCGATAAGGGTTATGAAGTTTATGCAGTCTCAGCTGCAAGTCGTGAAGGCTTGACCGAACTTACATATGCAATGGCGCGATTGGTTCAGCGTGCACGCGCAGAGGTAATTACCGATGAACGAACACGAATTGTTCTGCGCCCAACTGCCGTTGACGATTCTGGATTTACTGTGCAACAAAATGGAGATGGTTCATTTAGCGTACGAGGATCAAAGGTCGTGCGTTGGGTTCGCCAAACCAACTTTAAGAATGCAGAAGCAGTTGGTTATCTCGCCGATCGACTTGCACAACTTGGTGTTGAGAAAGAGTTGTTTAAGAAGGGCGCAGTTGCAGGAAGTGAAGTGCGAATTGGTTCAGGAGATAACGAAGTTGTCTTTGAATGGGAGCCAACTATTGAAGCTGGAGCAGAACAATTAGCCGGCCACTTGCATCGTCGTGGTGAAGATTCTCGCCTTGAAAATACATGGAAAGTTGAAGAACGCGTGGCGGATCAACTTTCCGAGGAAGAAATTGCGCGACAATGGGAATACAACGTTGCTGACCCACACACACCAGAAGCTCCACTAATAATTTCAGAGATTGATCTAGAGGCAGAAAAGGAGGAAGAAGAATGAGCCGCAATGTCGTAACTGACGCTAAGCGCATCGTTATTAAAGTTGGATCTTCTTCTCTGACTGGCTCTGCAGGTTCGCAGTTAGATTCTGCCTCCGTTGCAAAGATTGCAGATCTCATCGCATCACTTAAAAAGCGTGGCGCAGAAGTTGTCTTAGTTTCCTCTGGTGCGATTGCAGCTGGCCTTGCACCTCTCGGGCTTTCTTCTCGTCCAAAGGATCTTGCAACTCAGCAAGCTGCAGCCTCTGTTGGCCAAGGTTTACTCATTGCCAAATACAACGAACATTTCACGAGCCATAAAATTATTTCTTCACAGGTGCTCATTACCACTGAAGATATTGTTCGCCGTTCGCATTATCAAAATGCACAGCAGACTCTTAATAAGTTAATTTCACTTGGTGTCGTGCCAATCATTAATGAGAATGACACTGTCGGTACTCAAGAGATTCGCTTTGGTGATAACGATCGTTTAGCAGCCCTTGTTTCCCTACTGGTAAATGCCGACCTCCTTGTACTTGTCTCAGATGTTGATGCTCTTTACGACGCGCCACCATCACAAGCTGGTGCAAAAGAAATTCGCCACGTAACTAACTTTGCCGAAATCGAATCCATTGCACTCGGCGGGGCAGGCTCTGCCGGAGTTGGTAGTGGGGGAATGGTTACAAAAGTTGAAGCTGCACGTATTTCAACGGGTGCAGGAATTCCGATGCTTTTAACTTCACTTGAGCAATCTTTTGAATCACTTCATGGCGCAGACCTTGGAACACTTTTTGATGCGCAGGGAGCCCGCACTAATTCTCGTTTACTTTGGCTAGCTCATGCATCAACACCACGGGGACGTTTAATCCTTGATGCCGGTGCAGTGACTGCAATTCTTGAAAGAGGAGTTTCACTACTACCTGCTGGTGTTACAGCAGTTGAAGGCGACTTCATTGCCGGCGATACTGTCGAATTAGTTTCGCAAGATAAGAAAATAATTGCGCGCGGTCTCGTAGCTTTTGATGCACAAGAGATCCCGCAGATGCTGGGGCGCAGTACAAAAGAACTTGCAGCAACGCTAGGTGCCGAATATGAGCGCGAGCTCGTGCACCGTGACGACCTAGTACTGCTTTAGGGATATTTCTCGAAGTACCTTTGCCGTCCAAAGTTCATTGTCGCCATTATTTGTTGGTTCATCACTCGATTTAAGAATCACAGTTTGTCTAGCTGGATCCACATAGATGTATTGGCCGTGAAGACCTAGAAACATCATTACATCAGGGGTTGGATGCCAAATCTGTGCGCTATATCCCCAATTGCGATCGAGTGTGACTACCGGAGTCGATAAACGCTTTAGCCAATGTGGGCTCACGACTTCACTCTTTGGTTTGAGAAGTTCTAGGCCAACTTTTGCATAATCTCTTGCAGCTGCGTTAAAGCAACAGAAAGTTTTTTCTGTTCCATTAACGTGATCCACATTCCAAGTGCCATCGAATTCTGCTCCAACTTTTTGCCACACCTCGCGGCTGAAGTAGTCAGATACACGTTCGCCGGTTATTTTCTTGATGACCATTCCGAGCATCTGTGTTTCTACGCTTCGATACTCTGATTCTTTCCCAGGAACGGCCGCCATTTTGCGGTTATTTTTCAGGAACCAATTAACGTCTGTACCGCCATACATTTGGGCAATTGCAACGCCCCAACCAGCTGGTCCAGTTGGATAGTTATCTGAAACACCAACACCGGCCTGCATATCAAGTAATTGCCGAATTGTGATCTTGTCGAAATCTGTACCGGCTTTAAATTCCGGCAATAAATCTACGAACTTATCGCTTTCAAGAAGCCTTCCTTGTTCGATCAACTGCCCAATCATGATCGAAGTCATCGTCTTTGCTACAGAATAAGAAGGAAGGCGACTTGACTCAGTTTTGCCATTGAAATATTTCTCGTAAGTTATTTTTCCATCACGAATGATGATGAAGGCGTTGGTATTTGATGCTTTAAAGAAATCTTGTATTGAAACTTTTTTGTTATACCAAGTTACCGTCTGCGGATTCTCCGGAGTTCCATTTGGAATCTTTTTCATAGTCGCAGCTGATGCGCTAAAAGTATGGGAGGGCATTAAATCTGGCGTTTTAGAAGCGGGTGCAAGTCCAAGTTTTATCGTTGCTATTGGTTCGGGGTAATGAATTGCTTTAGTCAGGGCGAACAGGGCAACGTATATAACGATTAGTACCAGAGCGGTATTTCGAAGGAATTTAATTGGGCTAAATTTTAATTTGGACACATCGCGAGAGTACTCCTAGGTAGACTCGGACTATGGACGCAGCAGTACTTGTCGCAGGATTAGCCGATACGGCACGCAAGGCTGCGCGCACACTTGTTACCTCAAGTGGGGCAGAGCGCAAGCAAGCTTTATTAGCAATTGCAGATGAAATCGATGCCCGAAGTTTAGAAATAGTTGAAGCGAACAGCAAGGATGTTGAGCGCGCGAAAGCTGATGGAACGCATCCACAAACTATTGATCGACTCCTTCTTAACGCAGAACGCGTAAAGGGAATTGCACACGGTGCGCGATTGGTTGCAGCGTTAGAAGACCCACTCGGGCGAACACTTCGTGAATCAAATCTTCCAAACGGATTGCATCTTCGTCAGATTTCAGTTCCATTTGGAGTAATCGGAATGGTTTACGAAGCTCGTCCAAATGTGACTGTCGATGCGGCTGTTATTTTGTTGATGTCGGGCAATGCAGCACTGCTTCGCGGATCCTCATCGGCAGCTGCAAGCAATGAAGTGCTTGTCAATGTAATGAGAAGCGCACTAGCTAAGACAAAGATTTCACCAGATGTCCTTCAACTCGTTCCATCAGAGGATCGATCAACTGTGAAGGCGCTTCTCCATGCACGAGGAAAAGTTGATCTCGTAATCCCACGTGGAAGTGCTTCGCTGATTCGCATGGTTGTAGATGAATCAACTGTTCCAACTATCGAAACCGGTGCGGGTGTTTGCCATGTTTATGTTGATGAGTTTGCAGATATAGAAAAGGCGATTCCAATCCTTATCAACTCAAAAACTCATCGCCCAAGCGTTTGTAATGCTGCTGAAACTTTGCTTGTGCATAAATCTATCGCCAATATCTTTTTGCCTATGGCCCTTAAGGCTCTACATGATGCGGGCGTTGTGTTGCATTGTGATGCGACAGCACAGAAAGTTGCAGAAGCTTTTAAAATCGAATCGACTCCTGCGACAGAGCAAAACTGGTCAACGGAATACGGCATCCTAGAGATGAACGTCGCTGTTGTTGATTCGCTAGAAGCGGCAAGTGATCACATTGCGAAATACGGAACACAGCACACCGAGGCAATTGTTACCGAGAAGAAAGAGAACGCGGATCGATTTATTGCGCTCTCTGATTGTGCGGCGGTAATGGTTAATACTTCAACAAGATTTACTGATGGCGAGCAGATGGGCTTTGGGGCAGAGATAGGAATCTCAAACCAGAAACTCCATGCACGCGGACCAATGGGCCTTGAAGCCATGACGACCACCACTTGGATCGTCACTGGCGATGGGCAAATTCGCAAGTAATTAAGTAAGTAATTAGACTAAAGCCACCATGAGTAGCCTTTCGCGTGATGACGTTGCCAAATTAGCAGCACTTGCCCGCATCGAAATGACAGAAGCTGAGTTAATCGAACTCTCTTCTCAATTCGGAATGATTCTCGATGCAGTTGCGCGCGTTCAAGATGTAAATCTCGATGGAGTTAAACCAACGTCACATCCGCAGCCAATGTTAAATATCACCAGGCCAGATGTTGTTGCTCCAAGTCTTTCTCCAGAGGATGCACTCTCTGGAGCCCCAGCCCAAGAGGATCAACGATTTAGAGTTCCACAAATTTTGGGTGAAGCTGAATGATTAACAAGACCGCTGCCGAAATGGCAGATGCACTTTCAAAAGGTGAAACAACTTCTCTCGCACTTACGCAAGCACATCTTGATCGCATCAGCGCCGTTGATTCAAAGGTAAAAGCTTTCTTGCACGTTGATAAAGAAGGCGCACTTGCTCAGGCAGCAAGCGTTGATGCAAAGCGCGCTAAGGGAGAGAAACTTTCACCGCTTGCTGGAATTCCACTTGCGCTCAAAGATGTTTTGGCTCAAAAAGGTGTACCAACAACGGCAGGATCAAAGATCTTGCAGGGATGGCGCCCACCCTATGACTCAACAGTTGCTGCAAAGCTAAAGGCAGCGGGCGTAGTCATTGTTGGAAAGACAAATATGGATGAATTCGCAATGGGTTCATCAACTGAAAATTCTGGTTTCGGCCCAACATTTAATCCTTGGGATTTAACGCGAACACCTGGCGGTTCATCAGGGGGTTCAGCTGCGGCTGTTTCATCTTTTCAAACTCCACTTGCAATTGGTTCTGATACTGGTGGATCTATTCGCCAACCTGCAGCCCTTACTGGAATTGTTGGAGTGCGCCCGACTTATGGGGCAGTTTCACGTTATGGACTCATTGCATATTCATCCAGCTTGGATCAAGCAGGACCATTTGGCCGCACAGTTTTAGATACAGCACTTTTGCACGAAGTAATTGCCGGTCATGACGCGCACGATGCAACAAGCATCAATGCAGATGTTCCTGCAGTGGTGGCTGCTGCAAAGTCTGGCGATGTAAAAGGTTTAAAAATTGGCGTTATTAAGCAACTCCAAGGAGAGGGATACCAAAAGGGTGTTCAAACTCGCTTTGATGAATCCCTCAAACTTCTTGCTTCGTTAGGTGCAGAAATTGTTGAAGTTGATTGCCCTAACTTTGAATATGCACTCGCCGCCTATTATTTAATTGCACCGAGTGAAGCATCATCAAATCTCGCACGTTTTGATGCGATGCGTTATGGCTTACGCGTGGGCGATAAAGATGGTGCATCGGCAGAAGCAGTTATGAATATAACTCGCGATGCCGGCTTTGGCCGTGAAGTAAAGCGCCGCATCATCCTTGGTACATATGCACTTTCATCTGGTTATTACGATGCGTATTACGGAAGCGCACAGAAGATTCGCACACTCATCATTGAAGATTATGCAAAAGCCTTTGCGAAAGCAGATGTGCTTGTTTCACCAACTGCTCCAACAACTGCCTACAAAATTGGCGAAAAAGTAGATGATCCAATGGCGATGTATCTAGGCGACGTTGCAACAATCCCTGTAAACCTTGCCGGTATTTGTGGAATGTCTCTTCCTGCCGGACTTGCAGAAGAAGATGGTTTGCCAGTTGGTTTCCAAATCATGGCGCCTGCAATGCAAGATCAACGCCTTTACCAAGTTGGAGCAGCCCTTGAAGCAGCTCTCAATTCAAAATGGGGCGCACCAATTCTTTCAAATGCTCCATCACTTGGAGGTGCTGCATGAGCGCAACATACGATGAAGTAGTTGCGAAGTACGACCCAGTTCTTGGTCTTGAAGTTCACGTTGAACTCAACACTAATTCAAAGATGTTTTGTTCTTGCACAACTACTTTCGGCGCAGAACCAAATACACAGACATGTCCAGTTTGTTTGGCACTTCCTGGGGCGCTTCCAGTAGTTAATGAGAAGGCAATTGAATCAACAATCAAAATTGGGCTTGCACTTAATTGCTCTATTGCGCCCTTTAGCCGTTTTGCTCGAAAGAATTATTTTTACCCAGATATGCCAAAGAATTTCCAAATTTCACAATATGACGAACCAATCTGCGTTGATGGATTTGTTGATGTTGAAATTGAAACAGATGAAGGTCCAAAGCAATTTCGCGTTGAGATTGAGCGCGTGCACATGGAAGAAGACACAGGAAAGTCGCTACACGTAGGTGGTGCAACAGGTCGTATTCATGGAGCTGAATATTCACTCCTTGATTACAACCGCGCCGGTATTCCTTTAGTTGAAATCGTTACGAAGATTGTTCCCGGCACAGGCAAGTACGCACCAGAAGTTGCACGTGCCTACGTTGCCGAACTCCGCGATATTTTGCGCGGACTTGGTGTCTCCGATGTGAAGATGGAGCAAGGCTCACTTCGTTGTGATGCAAACGTTTCTCTTAAACCGATGGGATCTGAGGTTCTTGGTACGCGATCAGAGACTAAGAACGTTAACTCGCTTCGTTCAGTAGAGCGCGCAGTGCGCGGTGAAATGATTCGCCATGCTGATCTTTTAAATGAAGGCAAGAAAGTTAAGCAAGAAACTCGCCACTTCCAGGAAGACACAGGACTTACTCGCTCTGGTCGATCCAAGGAACAAGCAGAGGACTACCGATATTTCCCAGAACCAGATTTGATTCCTGTCGCACCCGATGCAGCATGGATTGAAGAACTTCGTAAAACACTTCCGGAGCGACCATCGATTCGTCGAAAGCGACTTAAAGAAGAGTGGGCAGTTCCGGATAAAGAAATGGCAGCGATGATTAACGCTGATGTATTGGATATCGTTGAAGCGACTGTTTTGCTCGGATGCGATCCAACTAAGGCACGTACCTGGTGGCTTGGTGAAATCTCACGCATTGCAAATGAAAAAGACGTTGCGATTGCAGAGTTAAGTATTACTCCAGCAGATGTTGCAGAAGTTGTCTCACTCATTGCATCCGGTGAACTTACAGACAAACTTGCTCGCCAAGTTATTGAAGGAATTATTGGGGGAGAAGGCAACGCCAAGCAGGTAATTGATAAGCGTGGAATTAAAGTTGTTAACAATGATGACGAACTTATTGCTGCAATCGAACGTGCATGTGCTGCCCAACCCGAGACTGCTGAAAAGGTTCGTAACGGTCATATTCCTGCAGCTGGTGCGCTTATCGGCGCAGTCATGAAAGACACTAAAGGCCAAGCAGATGCCGCGAAAGTTCGCGAACTTCTACTTGGCCATCTAGGGCAAAGCGGAAACTAGTACTTAGTGCATTACTGCGCCTTCAGTTTCAACGAGGGCATCCTTACCAATATTGATAAAGAAGAAGAGCACTACGGCGCCCACAGTTAAGAGTCCTGCACTGAATGTAAAGGCCACTGTAAATCCGTGAGTGAGAGCAAATGGCTTCACCATTTCGCCCATCTCGGAATGCGCCGTGATGTAAGAAGTTGTTGCAGTTGCTGCGATTGTATTAAGTAGCGCAGTACCGAGAGATCCACCAATTTGCTGGCTTGTATTAACCATTGCACTTGCAACGCCGGTGTCATGAAGTGAAACCGCATGAAGTGAAGTTGAAGTAAGTGGGATAAATACAAGTGCCATACCCGAACTCATAATAAATAACGCTGGAAGAACATGAGTTGTGTATGAAGTCTCTGGTGTGATTCGTGTAAGCAAGAGAAGTCCTGCAGCTGCTGCAAGAAGTCCAGGAACCATAAGCGGACGTGGTCCAAACTTAGGCAAGAGTTGAGAAGCAACTCCAGCGAAGATGATGATTCCTGCAGTAAATGGCAAGAATGCAAAACCTGACTTAAGCGGGCTGTAACCAAGAATTACTTGGAGATAAAGTCCAAGGAATAGGAACATTGAGAAAAGTCCGGCACCCACTACGAGTGAACCAAGATATGAACCACCGCGGTTGCGCTCTGTTACCACTCGAAGTGGCATCAAAGGATTTGCAACGTTCTTCTCAATGAATACGAAGATTACGAGAAGTACGGCAGCTGCAATTAAGAATGAAATGGTTGTATTTGAAGACCATCCCTTAGTTGCTGCTTCGTTGAATCCGTAAGTAAGTGAGAAGAGTCCTGCAGTTGCTGTAATTACACCTGGTATGTCGTAGTGACGATCACCTTCGGCTCGTGATTCATGTACATATGCAACAGCCAGAATTGCAGCAACGATTGCGATTGGAGTGTTAACTCCAAGGCACCAGCGCCATGAGAAGAATTCAGTGAGTGTTCCACCAAGGATGAGACCAATTGCTGCGCCACCACCTGAGATAGCACCAACAACACCAAATGCTTTTGCACGTTCTTTTGGAACTGTGAACGTTACAGAAATAATCGAGAGCGCAGCTGGCGCAAGCAGTGCACCAAATACGCCTTGAAGTGCGCGTGCTGCAAAGAGAAGTCCTTGTGTTGAGGCAATACCGCCAAGTGCTGATGCGCCTGCGAAACCAAGAAGACCGATAATGAAAATCTTCTTACGTCCCATAAAGTCGCCAATGCGGCCACCCAGAAGTAGGAGAGAACCAAATGCGAGTGTGTAAGCAGTAATTACCCACTGCTGATTGGCATCTGAAATTCCAAGATCTACCTTTGCACTTGGAATTGCAATGTTCATAATTGAGCTATCAAGGACGAGCATCAACTGTGAAATTGCTACAACGAAAAGTGTTCGCCATCTTGTTGGATCTAGGCCATCTACGGCTGGCTTCTTTGACACAAAAAACTCCCTTATGTCAGCGGTTTAACGCCAACGTGTGTGAATTGGTTGGAATAAGAGGAGTCTATTAGACTCACCCACATGTCGCAGATGAAGCCACGCTCTGGAATTGTTACAGACGGACTTGAACGCGCACCTGCCCGCGGAATGCTTCGCGCAGTTGGAATGGGCGATGAAGATTGGGTAAAACCTCAGATCGGAATTGTTTCATCTTGGAATGAAATCACTCCATGTAATTTATCTCTCGACCGTTTAGCTAAAGCATCCCGCGAAGGTGTAATCAAAGCCGGCGGATTCCCAATGCAATTCGGAACTATCTCTGTCTCTGATGGAATTTCAATGGGTCACGAAGGTATGCACTTCTCCTTGGTATCACGTGAAGTAATCGCAGATTCAGTTGAAACTGTGATGCAAGCAGAACGCCTCGATGGCATGGTCACATTCGCTGGTTGCGATAAGTCACTTCCAGGAATGATGATGGCGGCAGCTCGAATCGATGTCGCGTCAGTTTTTGTTTATGCAGGATCAACTCTTCCAGGACAAGTTGATGGCAAAGATGTCACCATCATCGACGCATTCGAGGCTGTCGGTGCTTGTGCGCGCGGACTTATTACACGCGAACGCGTAGATGAAATTGAAAAAGCAATTTGTCCGGGCGAAGGTGCATGTGGCGGCATGTACACAGCAAACACAATGGCTGCAGTTGGTGAAGCGCTCGGTCTCTCTCTTCCAGGATCTGCCGCGCCTCCAGCAGTTGATCGTCGACGAGATGCATATTCAATTCAAGCTGGCGAAGCAGTTGTTAATTTAATTCGTCTCGGAATCACTACGCGCGATATTTTGACTAAGAAAGCATTTGAAAATGCAATCACAACCGTGATGGCACTCGGTGGATCTACAAATGCGGTGCTGCACTTACTCGCAATTGCTCACGAAGCAGATGTAGATCTCACTCTTGATGATTTCCACCGCATTGGTTCTAAGGTTCCACTACTTGGAGACCTCAAGCCATTTGGTAAATATGTAATGACAGATGTTGATCGAGTTGGTGGTATTCCTGTAGTTCTTCGAATATTGCTTGATGCTGGTTTCTTGCACGGTGACACACTTACCGTTACGGGAAAGACAATGGCAGAAAATTTGGCTGACATTAATCCACCTATTGCTGATGGCGATGTTTTGCACCCAGCATCTGCACCGCTTTCAACGGATATTGGAATTTCAATTCTTCGCGGTTCCCTTGCTCCAGAAGGCGCAGTTTGTAAGACAGCAGGAATTGGAATCGAAAACTTTGAGGGACCTGCACGAGTATTCGAACGCGAACAAGCTGCGATGGATGCACTTGAAAATGGAACAATCCAAGCAGGTGACGTAGTTGTTATTCGTTACGAAGGACCAAAGGGTGGTCCAGGTATGCGCGAGATGTTGATGATTACCGGTGCAATAAAAGGCGCCGGTCTTGGTAAATCAACTCTGCTATTAACGGATGGAAGATTCTCTGGAGGGTCGACTGGACTTTGCGTGGGACATGTTTCACCTGAAGCCGTTGATGGTGGACCAATTGCATTTATAAAAGATGGCGATCGCGTACGTATCGACATCACTAATCGCACGTTGGATTTACTAGTCGACCCATCTGAACTCCAAGCGCGCAAAGCAGGATGGAAGCCGCTGGCCCACAAATACACCCGCGGAGTTCTACATAAATATTCCAAGCTGGTTGGTTCTGCCTCCAAGGGCGCGGTCTGCGACTAAGGAAATGGCCAATATTTGAGATGCTCGTCTCAAAGTATTGACCTATCCGCGGACCTATTAGAGAATTCATCCATGCAAACACAGTCAACCCTCGTGGTGGTGATTTCCTAGCGCGTGATCGAACTTTGATCTCGCGCCCTCAGTCATCACTGAGGGTTTTTTAATTTAGAAAGAAAAAGAAGCGAATAAGAGAAAGAAAGGAGTAGAGAAATGGCAACAAAGAACGGCACGGCGATGAGTGGGGCAAGCGCGCTTGTGAAATCGCTCGAGGCATCTGGCGTTGATGTTGCATTCGGTATTCCTGGTGGAGCAGTTCTGCCTCTCTACGATCCGCTCTTTGACTCAAAGCTTCGCCATATTTTGGTTCGCCACGAACAAGGCGCAGGCCATGCTGCAACGGGTTATGCGCAAGTAACTGGTCGTGCGGGGGTGTGTATTGCAACCTCTGGTCCTGGTGCAACAAATCTTGTTACACCCCTTGCTGATGCAGCGATGGATTCAGTTCCAGTAGTTGCAATTACCGGACAAGTTCCTTCCGCTGCTATCGGAACCGATGCTTTCCAAGAAGCTGATATTCGCGGAATCACCATGCCATTTACAAAGCACAATTTCTTAGTAACAAACCCTGCAGATATTCCAATGGCAATCGCTGAAGCTTTCCACATCGCAACTTCTGGTCGCCCTGGCCCAGTACTTGTTGACGTCGCAAAGGATGCACTTCAAGCACAGACAACTTTTAACTGGCCATCATCGATTTCACTTGCTGGTTACAACCCAGTTGTTACTCCAACTAACCAATCAATCGAAGATGCAGCAGCTCTTATCGCGCAATCATCGAAACCAGTTTTCTATGTTGGTGGCGGAGTTATGAAGGCCAATGCCACTCGCGAACTTGCTGAACTTGCTGAACTACTTGGTGCTCCTGTTATTACCACTCTTATGGCACTTGGTTCATTTCCAGGTTCGCACCCACTTCACCTGGGAATGCCGGGGATGCACGGAAGTGTTGCAGCGGTAACTGCTCTGCAAAAGGCAGACCTACTTATTACTCTCGGCGCGCGCTTTGATGATCGAGTAACAGGAAAGCTTTCTACATTCGCACAAAATGCGAAGGTAATTCACGCAGATATCGATCCTGCCGAAATTAGCAAGAACCGCTTTGCAGATGTTCCAGTCATTGGAGATCTCAAAGTAACTATTAAGGCGCTCATTCCTGCACTTACAAAGGCCCTTGCAAAAAATCGCCCGGATTTAACTCCATGGTGGCGTCAGATGAATTCACTTCGTGAAAAGTACCCACTTGGTTTTGATGTACCTGCGGATGGTTCTGTTTCACCTCAATATGTAATTCAGCGACTCGGAAAAATTTCTGATCCCGATTCAATCTATGTTGCAGGTGTTGGTCAGCACCAGATGTGGGCTTCTCAATTTATTTCTTATGAGAAGCCACGAACATGGCTTAACTCTGGCGGCCTTGGCACTATGGGTTACGCTGTTCCAGCTGCGATGGGTGCCAAAGTTGGTGCACCAGATACAACAGTCTGGGCAATCGATGGCGATGGTTGCTTACAAATGACTAATCAAGAGTTAGTTACCTGTGCGCTAAACAATATTCCGATCAAAGTAGCAATCATTAA
>WLNK01000017.1 GCA_009699795.1 Actinomycetota bacterium
CAGCATCGCAAATGATGTAACAATTTTTCCCGGCTCAACCATCGCAGGTTCGACAGTAATCGAATCAAACGCGGTAATTGGTCCGCGGACAACACTGATTGATTGCAAAGTTGAGTGTTGTGCAACGGTATTGGAGTCATATTGCTCGGGCGCTGTAATTGGTGAATCCGCAAGCGTTGGACCTTTCTCATACTTACGCCCGGGAACAAAGCTCGGTAAAGATTCACGTGCTGGCGCATTTGTTGAAATGAAAAATGCACAGGTTGGCGAAGGCTCCAAAGTTCCACACCTTTCATATGTTGGAGATGCAACTATTGGCGAGGGCACAAATATTGGCGCCGCAACTGTTTTTGTTAATTACGATGGCGCAGAAAAGCACCACACAACTGTTGGCGATCACGTTCGAATCGGTAGCGATTCAATGTTGGTTGCGCCAGTGACAATTGGTGACGGGGCATACACAGCTGCCGGTTCTGTCATTACTGAAGATGTTCCAGCCGGTGCCATGGGTGTCGCTAGGGCGAAGCAAAGAAATGTAATAGGTTGGGTACTGCGTAAGCGTTCTGGCAGTAAATCCGCAGAAGCCGCCTCTGCTAGCGATAAGAAGAAAGGGTAATTTCCTTGAGCGAAATTCGTTTGTCCTCAGAGAAAAGACTTCGACTCTTTTCAGGCCGCGGATTTCCAGAGTTATCAGAAGAAGTCGCTACCGAACTCGGTATTCCAATTACTCCAACATCTGCATATGACTTTGCAAATGGAGAAATCTTTGTTCGCTTCGAAGAGAGCGTTCGTGGTTGCGATGCATTTGTTATCCAAAGCCATGCAGCTCCAGTAAATAAGCAGATCATGGAACAACTCATCATGGTTGATGCACTTAAGCGCGCATCAGCAAAGAGAATTACAGTTGTTGCACCTTTCTATGGATATGCGCGTCAAGATAAAAAGCATCGTGGTCGCGAGCCAATCTCTGCACGATTGATGGCTGACCTTTACAAAACTGCCGGCGCAGATCGCCTTATGGTTGTTGATCTTCATACTTCACAAATTCAAGGATTCTTCGATGGCCCAGTAGATCATCTTTTCGCACTTCCAATGCTTGCCGATTATGTTGGCAAGAAAGTTGATCGCTCTCGCTTAACAATCGTTTCTCCAGACTCTGGTCGAGTGCGCGTTGCAGAGCGCTGGTCAGAATTACTTGGCGGATGCCCCATCGCTTTTATTCACAAAACTCGCGACCCACGAGTTCCAAATGAATCAGTAGTGGGCAAAGTTGTTGGTGATGTTGCTGGACAAACATGCGTTGTTATCGATGACATGATTGATACAGCGGGAACAATTACAAAAGCTGTTGAAGCACTTTTCGAAGGTGGAGCAAAAGAAGTAATCATCGCTGCAACCCACCCAGTATTTTCAGGTCCAGCAATTGATCGTCTCAAAGCTTGCAAGGCAACAGAAGTTGTCATCACAAATTCACTTCCCGTTCCAGAAGAGAAGCGTTTTGACGGACTTACAGTCCTTTCCATTGCACCTCTTCTCGCACGTGCGATTCGTGAAGTATTCGAAGACGGCTCAGTTACAAGCCTCTTTGATGGCCATTCCTAAACCTTCCGATTTGGTGGATTGGAAAGCCGAAGGTAATCTTTGCTCTGTTCCGGCGAGGGATAAATTCCGTAATCGACGTATAAGGAGTAAGACAAATGGCTGAAATCAAAATTAAAGGCACAACTCGTACTGAGTTTGGCAAAGGTGCATCACGCCGCGCACGTCGCGATGGTTTAGTACCGGCTGTTATTTATGGCCACGGTGAAGCGCCAAAGCACATCACTCTTCCAGCACGCGAACTTGGCGTTGCTCTTAAGCAATCAAACGTTCTTCTTGAAATCGCAATCGATGGCAAGGACGAGCTAACACTTCCAAAGGCAATTGTTCGCGATCCACTTCGCCAAATTCTTGAACACATCGACCTCGTGACAGTTCGTCGCGGTGAGCGCGTTGTTGTTTCAGTTCCTGTGCACCCAACCGGTGAACACGATCGTGACGGAATTCTTGAGCACGTACACAACACAATCGAAGTTGAAGCAGAAGCAACTGCAATTCCTTCTTCACTTGGTCTTGATCTCACAGGTCTTATGGCTGGTCAATCACTCTATGCAGAAAATGTCGTTCTACCTGCAGGTGTGAAGTTGATTTCCGATCCAAAGACAATCGTTGTTCACCTTTCAGAGCGTTCAACTATTGTTGAAGAAGCTCCAGTTGTTGCCGCTGCTGAAGGCGATGCTGCTGCAACTGATGCGGCACCAGCTGCTGATGCAGAGAAGAAGGACGCTTAAGCCCTACTCTTTCTGTCGTGAGTACTTCACCATGGCTAGTTGTTGGTCTGGGTAACCCGGGCGATCAATATGCAGCGACCAGACACAATGTTGGTCAAATGGTTATCGATGAACTCGCAAAGCGTCACAACGTAAAGTTTTCATCGCACAAATCTCGTACCGACGTCGCCGCCTACAAATTAGGTGTCGGCGTCGATGCATTTTCAATCATTCTCGCAAAATCTAAGAGTTATATGAATGAAAGTGGCGGTCCAGTAAAGGCGCTAGCGCAGTTTTATTCAGTCGAGCCGGCAAAAATTATTGTTTTACATGATGAATTAGATATTCCATTTGCGGCAATTAGATCCAAAATTGCTGGTGGCGATAATGGCCATAACGGCTTGAAGTCACTTACAAGTTCTCTCGGAACGGCAGAGTATTTCCGAGTACGCCTTGGAATTGGGCGACCGATGGGAGAACAAGACCCAGGGGACTTTGTTTTAAAAGCTTTTAGTCAGGTAGAGAAGAAAGATTTAGGAGAATTTCTAGATCGCGGTGCAGATGTTGTGGAGTCCCTCATTGAAAAAGGACTCGAGTTTACGCAGCAAAAATTTAACTCTTAAATCATCCAGTATTTCGAAGGCCTGCCGCAACACCGTTAATAGTGAGAAGTAGTGCTCGAATCAAAGTTTGATCAGCCTTATCTCCTTCATTTCTAACGCGGTTTAGAAGGTTTACCTGCAGCAAGTGAAGTGGCGCAAGGTAGGCATCACGAACTTGAAGAGTTCGGGCAAGAATCTCTTGATCTCCAAGCAGTTCTTTCTTGTGGGTAAGTGCTAAAACTTCCTTAACTGTAAGTTCAAATTCTTCGGTAATGGTGTCAAGGAAATGATGGAGCTCTTTTGGAACAAGAGTTTCTACGTATCGCTTGGCTGTTTTTAAATCTGTTTTTGCAAGAGTCATTTCTACATTGCTGATAAATGTGTGGAAGAAGTGCCATTCAGAAAGCATGCGCTTCGTAACGCCAGATTGCCCAGCCTCACGCGCAGCCTTTAGACCAGAGCCGACGCCAAACCATCCCGGAACAATCTGACGAGATTGAGTCCAACCAAATACCCATGGAATCGCACGCAAAGAATCCAAACCAGCCGATGCATCTGGGCGACGAGATGGACGAGATCCAAGGAAAAGATTTCCTAATTGCTCTACCGGAGTAGATGCATAGAAATATGCAGGTAAATCTGGATGATCAATTAATGAGCGATATCGAGTAAATGATGCGGTGCTGATTACATCCATGCAGTCATTCCACGCCTTTAAATCTTCAGGGCTTTGGCGCGCTGATCTATTTAGAACTGTCGCTTCAAGAGAAGCGGCGAGTGTAAGTTCAACATTTTCACGAGCCAGAGCGGGCAGTGCGTACTTGTCGCTAATAACTTCGCCTTGTTCAGTCATCTTTATCTGTCCATCAACGCTGCCCCAAGGAAGAGCAACGAGTGCTTCATATGTAGGACCTCCGCCACGTCCGACGGATCCACCGCGTCCGTGGAATAAACGAAGTCGAACTCCGTGTTTCTTTGCGACATCTCGAAGTGTGCGTTGTGCCCTATGAATTTCCCATTGGCTTGTTGCGATACCTGCATCTTTATTCGAATCAGAATACCCAAGCATTACTTCTTGTAAATCTCCGCGCAAACGTACAACTTCGCGGTAAGTGGCATCGCCTAATAATTTTTCAAGAATGTCACCAGCAGCGCGAAGTTCAGCAACAGTTTCTAGTAGCGGTGCAAAGCCAATGCGAGCAACTTTCTTATTCACATCAACTAACCCAGCTTGCTTGGCAATCACAGCTGAGGCGAGCAAGTCGTCTGCGCCTTTAGTCATCGAAACGATGTAAGTCTCAATTACTTCAGGCCCGAAAGTATCGATGAGTTCGTTAATTACAAGGAAAGTTTCGAAAGTTTTCTTTCCAGGTGCATCAAGCTTTGATGTATCAAGAGAAGAGCTGGAAGCTAATTCCTTTGAAAGAATTGGGAACTTTTCCTCATGAGTTAAGTCGGCATATCCAGCAGGCAATAACTGCTTAAGCACTTGGTGATGCGCATCTGAGTGTTCGCGAATATCCAGAGTCGCGTGGGTTAATCCAAATGCTGCGATGCTTCTAATTGTTCGCTCTAGCAATCCTGTTGCAATGAGCTCGCCCTTATGTGCAAATAGTGAATCTCGAAGAAGAGTGAGATCTTTAAGGAGTTCAGCCGAACTCGCATAATCGCGACCTGGTACATGGGACTTACCTGCAGCATGTCGATCGCGGGTAAAAGCGAGTTTATGAACAATTGCCGTTGCCTTAAGTCGGTATGGCTCTTGTGCATTAAGACGCAAGAAGCGAGCTTCAAATTCAGGGATGTTCTTTAAATCTTCCGCCACTGATGCAGCAAGTTCGGGGGTTGCACCCGCAATCCGAGTTGAAATCGAAAGCATTTGGCGCAGCTCATTCATTGCAGAAATAGTCGTACGAATTGCATGCCCTACTTGAAGAACAACTGCTTCCCGAGTTACTTCTGGAGTGATATTTGGATTTCCATCTCGGTCTCCACCTATCCATGTTCCAAATGTGAGAGGTCGCGCAGTAACTGGAAGGCTAATTCCAAGACGCTTTAACTCTCTTGAAAAATCGTTTAGAACTTCTGGCATTGTGTTGAGTTGAAGATCATCGAGGTAATAAAGAGCGTTGAGAGCTTCATCCATTGGCTCAGGTCTTTCAAGTCTAAGTTCATCTGTTTGCCACAAAATATCTACAAACTCTGCCAAACGTTCTTGCTGCACTGGAGATGAAGTTAAATCAAGAAGTTTTGCAATTTCACCAAGCTTTGAAAGTACAGATCGACGTGCAGCTTCTGTTGGGTGAGCGGTAAATACTGGGCGCACCATAAGTTCGCTAATCCATTTACTTAGTTCTTCTTTTGTGAATTGATGGCCAGGTGCTTGAGCTTTATATGCTTCTTCAATTTTATCTATTGCGCGTGCCAACCAAGAACCGCCTTGTGCTCGCGCTTCACCCAAAACTCGAGCACGGTGAACTTGTTCAGCAACGTTTGCTAAATGAAAATACGTACTAAAAGCACGAACGAGTTGTACAGATTGTTCTACAGTGAGTTTTTCTAGAACTTCTGATCCGCCACCTTCACGAACCGCCTTACGCACATCTTCAACGAGCTGAAGAAGTTCTGGTCCTTCTTGACGAACAAGTGACTGACCTAATAGGTCGCCGAGCTTTCGAACATCACTTCGCAGAAGCACGTCATCATTCAAATTCACTCGCATATTCTCTCAGCATTTCCGCATGGCCGAATCCCAATATTTCAGCGAACGCATCAGGGCTTAGACTTGTTCTGTAGCCCCCTCCCATTTGGGAATCGGGGCCAAGCGGCATTTATCTGGTGAATTAATGAAAGGGGTTCAATTGTGCGCGATTTACTCAATCTCCTTGCATCCAAAACCGAACTCACATCCCAGATAAGCCATTTTCGTAAAGTCGTAGCGCCCCCACCACTATTTCCTTTTTTGGTTGCGCTTCGTTCGGCGGACAAACCTCTTCTTGTTGTAACTAGTTCAAGTCGCGGGGCCGAAGATTTAGCCAATGAGCTTCGCGAATTACATGAAAGCGTTTATGAATTCCCCGCATGGGAAACTCTTCCCCACGAGAAATTAAGTCCACGAAGCGACACTGTGGCACGCAGAATCGCGACACTGAATTCTCTATCCATGGAAGAATTCAAAGATCAACCCATTGTTATTGCACCGGTTCGAGCCTTTATCCACCGGTTCATGTCTGATCTTGCAGCTTCACCGCTTCAAGAACTTTCAGTTGGTTTAGAAATAGAGCTAACAAAACTAACCGAGCACTTAACACAACTTGCTTACACCCGCACAGATTTGGTTGAAAAGCACGGAGAGTTTGCCGTGCGAGGTGGAATTCTTGATTTGTTTCTTCCTCTATCCACGCATCCGGTTCGCATCGATTTCTTTGGGGATGAGATTGAAAGCATTAGTAATTTTGAAGTAAGCAATCAAAGAACTTCCACCGCTGTTGAAGGCTCCATTTCAATTCTTCCTTGTCGAGAATTACTTCTCACTCCTGAAATTAGAAGCAAAGCGGGAGCAATAAAAGAAAAATTCCCTGCTGCGAAAGAGATTCTTGCTCGTATGGAAGAGGGAATCACAACCGATGGAATGGAATCACTCCTTTCTCTCTTAGTGGAAAAAACAGATTCAATTTTGGATCGAATGCCAAAGTCCACCGAAATTATTTACTTGGACGAGGAAAGAATTAGATCCCGGGCAATAGATTTAATTGCAACAGATGAAGAGTTTTTAGCTGCATCTTGGTCGAGTGCAGCCTTTGGTGGGGATGCACCGTTACCAATTGGTCAATCTCCATATATGTCGTGGACTGTTGTTTCTGAAGAAATTTCTAAAGCTAAATTTACGCAGAGATCCTTTAATAACTTCGGAAGCGATCTTGAGGCAGAGACTTGCTTCTTAGATTTCACCGCTATTGATCCCTATAGAGGCAATGTGGACGGCGCTGTAGAGGCTTTGAAATCTGCAATATTAGAGCGCAAAAAGGTTTTCTTTACAGCCAGCGGCCAAGGAATGGTCGAGAGGTATAACGGAATTTTAAGTAATGCAGATGTTGCACTTCGAGTGTCACCCTCTTCTATAGCTCATGGATTTAAGTCAGATGAATTCTCAATTTTCTTCATGACTGAAAGGGATTTATCTGGAAGTAAAGGCTCGAGCAAAGATTTGGCACGCATGCCATCAAAGAGAAAACAGACTATTGACCCATTGGAACTAAAGACTGGTGATTACGTTGTACATGAACAACACGGAATTGGTCGCTATATCGAATTAGTAGCTCGTACAACCAACGGTGTTACTCGAGAATATCTGGTTATCGAGTACGCATCAGCAAAAAGAGGACAGCCTGGCGATCGAGTTTTTGTACCGACAGACACCTTGGAGCAAATAAGTAAATACATTGGTGGTGAGGCTCCAACAGTTCACAGAATCGGTAGTGGAGATTGGCAAAAGGCCAAGGGGCGTGCTCGCAAAGCTGTGCGTGCAATTGCAGGTGAATTAATTCGACTTTACGCTGCCAGAACTTCTTCACCGGGTTTTGCTTTCTCCGCAGATACTCCATGGCAGCGCGAACTCGAAGATGCATTTTCATATATCGAAACACCAGATCAACTCTCAACAATTGAAGAAGTTAAAAGAGATATGGAACGCCCATATCCGATGGATCGCATAGTTTGTGGTGATGTGGGATATGGAAAAACTGAAATAGCTGTACGCGCGGCTTTTAAAGCTGTGCAGGACGGAAAGCAAGTTGCTGTGCTTGTTCCCACCACGCTTCTTGTGCAGCAGCACACAAAGACTTTTGCGGAGAGATATTCAGGTTTCCCGATAAAAGTTGCAGGAATTTCGCGATTCAACACCGCAAAAGAAAGTAAAGAAATTCTTGCTGAAATTGAAAAAGGAAGTGTTGATGTTGTAGTTGGTACTCATCGATTACTTTCCGCCGATGTTCATTTCAAAGACTTAGGTTTAGTAATTGTTGATGAAGAACAACGCTTTGGTGTCGAACAAAAAGAATCACTGAAGAAAATGCGTACGACAGTGGATGTGCTTGCAATGTCTGCAACGCCTATACCCCGAACATTGGAAATGGCAGTCACAGGTATCCGAGAAATGTCCACGATTACAACGCCGCCTGAAGAGCGTCATCCAATTTTGACTTATGTCGGACCGAGCGATGAAGGACAGATTCGTGCCGCCATTCACCGCGAACTTTTACGCGATGGACAGGTTTTCTATGTTCACAATCGCGTCGAATCAATTGATAGGGCTGCATCAAAGATTCAAGAATTAGTTCCAGAAGCACGAATTCGTGTTGCACACGGACAGATGTCGGAAAGTGCGCTGGAAGATGTGATTTTGGCTTTCTGGAATCGTGAATTTGATGTTCTTGTTTGCACAACAATTGTTGAAAGTGGCTTGGACATCGCCAATGCAAATACTCTGATTGTTGAACGCGCGGACAACTTTGGGCTCTCACAGTTACATCAACTCCGTGGACGCGTTGGTCGCGGGCGTGAGCGTGCTTACGCATATTTTCTTTATCCTGCCGATCAGCCACTTTCCGAAGTTGCCTTAGACCGGTTAAAAACAATTGCTACAAATACAGAACTTGGTTCGGGTATGAGAGTTGCCTTGAAAGACTTAGAGATTCGCGGTGCCGGAAATCTACTTGGCGGCGAACAATCTGGGCACATTGCAGATGTTGGATTCGATCTATACATGCGCATGGTTGGTGAAGCCGTAAGCGAATACAAGACTGGCATCGTTGAGCAAAACGACGAAGAGATTAGAAGAGATTGCAAAGTCGAGCTTCTAGTTAATGCACATTTATCTGAAGAATATGTACCTGGAGAGCGAATTCGACTCGATCTCTACCGAAGGCTCGCAGACGTTGCTACACCAATAGAAGTTCAATCTATTCGCGAAGAACTCCTTGATCGATTTGGTGAATTACCAGTTGAAGCCCAGGCCCTGCTTGAAGTTGCAGAGCTTCGTGCGCTTTCTAAATCACATGGAATAAGTGAAGTAGTAGCAACTGGAAAATTCTTGCGTCTTTCACCATTGCTATTACCTGAATCACGCCAATTGAAATTAACTCGCCTTTATCCTGGCTCGCTTTACAAGGGTGCAACGCGAACTGTGATGGTGACGTTGCCACAAAAGCACGCATGGAGCCCGTCACAACCCACCCCAGAAATAGTGGATACTTCTCTTCTGGTTTGGGTAAAACAAGCCGTAAGCGAACTCACCTAAGGAAGAGAGCACTACGTGAAAAAAATTATTGCTGTCCTTGCAGTTGCATCAGGACTTCTTTTAACAGGATGCTCTGAAGCGCAAACAGCGGCAACTTTGGGTGATGTAAAGATTTCACAAGCAGAGCTTCAGTCAACTGTGGATTCAATTCTTAAAGAGCGTACAAAAGTTGATACAACTCAGATGCAGCTTGAAACAGGTGAAGCCTTGAATCGCGGTCAGCTTCGTTTCAAAATTCTGATGAACGTCTTTGCCGAGATCGCTAAAGAACTCAAGCTCGACGTTACGCCAGCACTTTTGGCACAAAAGCGCGCCTCGTTAGTAGAAACAATCGGCGGAGAAGCCAACCTTCAAAAGAATTTAGTGAACGCAACAATTGCTCCAGATGATTTTGATATCTATGTGAGAGCAATTGTTATCAATGAGCAGATTGCAAAAGCTCTCGGCGACTCAGGTGTAACTCAAGATCAGATTGATACAAAGATTGCACAACTGCTCAGCGCTAAGGCGGTCGAGCTTAAGGTAAACATCAACCCACGTTACGGAAAATGGGATGCGGCCACAGGCGATATCTCACCAAGTAATCCAGCTGGTGCCGCTGTAACTCCTTCCACGAAGTAATTCTTAAACGGTAGGTGGCTATGAGTAAGTCAGAACTTCAACGGCTAGTTGAAGTGATGGATCGTTTGCGCTCTCCTGGTGGATGCCCATGGGATGCTGAACAAACTCATGAATCGCTCGTTAAGTATTTGCTTGAAGAGTCATATGAATTCATAGATACCGTCGATAGTGGCGACCGTGAAGGCATGAGAGAAGAACTCGGCGATGTTCTGTTACAAGTTTATTTTCATTCAAGGATTGCAGAGGATCATCCAACAGATCCGTTTTCCATCGAAGATGTTGCTAAAGCAATTGCAGATAAATTAATTCGCCGCCACCCGCATGTATTTGAAGATTTACAAGTTTCTGGCATGGAAGAAGTTATTGATAATTGGGAAGCGATCAAAGCTAAAGAAAAAGGTCGCACTTCGGCAATTGATGGAATTGCACTTGCACAACCCGCACTTCCACTTATTAGTAAATTGCTTTACCGTGCAGAAAAATATGGCGTAGACGTTGAAGTTGATGAATTTGAGTCGACAGATCCTGCGACTGAAGAGAGCGTAGGTAAAGCTCTTGCTTCTGTAATTGCTTGGGCTCACGCCAATGAAATCGACCCTGAAAATGCACTTCGCAAGCAAGCTCGCGCAATCACTTCGCAGATTCAGGCATCCGAAGCAGGTATTTGAGCAAGGTAGACTTGCCTTTAATTAGCAATCATCTTTTATTGCAGAACATCAGGGAGATATATCAATGGCAATTATCGAAGCTTTAGGCGCACGTGAAATTCTTGACTCTCGCGGAAACCCAACGGTTGAAGTCGAAATTCAATTGGAAGATGGCACACAAGCTCGTGCTGCTGTTCCAAGTGGTGCATCTACAGGAGCCTTCGAAGCTGCAGAACTTCGTGATGGTGGGAAGCGTTACCTCGGCAAAGGCGTAGAAAAAGCTGTCGCATTTGTAAACGATGTAATTGCCCCAGAAGTAATTGGATTTGATGGACAAGATCAACGACTTGTAGATGCCGCGATGATCGAACTCGATGGAACTCCTAACAAGTCAAAGCTTGGCGCGAATGCAATTCTTGGTGTTTCACTAGCTGTAGCAAAGGCTTCTGCAGAATCTGCAGACCTTTCACTTTTCCGTTACTTAGGCGGACCGAATGCGCACGTACTTCCTGTTCCAATGATGAACATTCTTAATGGTGGCGCGCACGCGGATACGAATGTAGATATTCAAGAATTCATGGTTGCACCTATTGGCGCACCAACATTTCGCGAATCACTTCGCTGGGGTGCAGAGATTTATCATGCGCTTAAGGCTGTTCTTAAAAAGCGTGGACTTGCAACAAGTGTTGGTGATGAAGGTGGATTTGCACCTAACCTCGATAGCAATCGCGCAGCGCTAGATTTAATTCTTGAAGCTATTGAAGCCGCCGGACTTAAGCCAGGAAAAGATGTCGCACTTGCAATGGATGTTGCAGCAACTGAATTCCACGAAAAGGGTAAGTACACATTCGAAGGTTCATCACGAACATCAGATGAAATGATTGCTTACTACGCAGAGCTTGTTAGCGCGTATCCATTGGTTTCGATTGAAGATCCACTTGATGAAGAAGACTGGGCTGGTTGGACCTCAATGACAGCATCTCTTGGGTCAAAGGTTCAAATAGTTGGTGACGATTTATTCGTTACAAATCCAGAGCGACTTGCTCGCGGAATTGCTAGTAACACAGCGAATGCACTTCTTGTAAAGGTAAATCAAATCGGAACTCTTACAGAGACTCTCGATGCAGTCGATCTTGCACACCGCGCGAACTACCGCAGCATGCTCAGCCACCGTTCAGGTGAGACAGAAGATGTGACAATTGCAGACCTTGCAGTTGCAACTAATTGTGGTCAAATTAAAACTGGTGCACCTGCTCGAAGTGAGCGTGTTGCAAAGTACAACCAACTTCTACGCATCGAAGAAGAATTGGCAGAAGGCGCGGTCTTTGCAGGCCGCAACGCTTTCCCACGCTTTAAAGGCTAAGTAATGCGCGCCAGGCGTCGTCAATATAAATCTCGTCGTCGCAGTTCTTCTCGTCCAAGAAATGGCCGCGCACTAATACTTTCGGGAATTCTCTTTATTTTTGCGCTGACTCTTGCACCACCAATTAAGCACTACTTCACGCAAAAAGCTCAGATAAATTCACTTCGATCTCAATTGGCATCCGATCGCGCAGCTCTTGAATCAGCTCGTAAAGATCTAGAACTTTGGAAAGATCCAAGTTATGTGAAATCACAAGCGCGCGAACGTCTGCACTTTGTACTTCCTGGAGAGCGTCAATACATAGTTACTGGAGTAGAAGGCGACCAGGCAAATACAAATCAAACAAAGGTTGCAGATCAACTTCCCGAAGGTGCACCTTGGTACGGTCGGTTAATTGCCTCTATTACAGAGTCAGGACTGAAGTAATGTCTGCTGATATTCCTGGCAATACGGCATCACAAAAAGATTTAGATTGCATTGAAACTCAACTTGGTCGCACCCCTCGCGATGTTCATGGCATTGCTTACCGTTGCCCATGCGGCAATCCCGCTGTGGTTGAAACACCTCCACGACTTACGGATGG
>WLNK01000018.1 GCA_009699795.1 Actinomycetota bacterium
ACGGTCGTGCATCTCTTACTCGTCCAGCAGATGGTGGACTACCGGAGGAAGAGAACCTCGACGTTTTGTTCGACACAATCTTTAATACAATTCCAGCACCGGTTTATCACGAAGGCGCACCACTTCAAGCGCACGTGACAAACCTCGACTCATCACCATTCCTTGGTCGCCTTGCACTATGTCGCGTACATGAAGGTGTAATTAAAAAGGGTCAAACTGTTTCTTGGATCAAGACAGATGGCACAGTCGAGCGAGTTAAAGTTTCAGAACTTTTGATGACTGAAGCACTCGAGCGAGTTCCGGCACTTGAAGCGCACCCGGGGGACATTATCGCTGTTGCAGGAATCGAGACAATTACTCTCGGTGAAACACTTGCAGATCTTGAAAACCCACACGCTCTTCCACTTATTACAGTCGACGAACCATCTATTTCGATGACAATCGGTATCAATACATCGCCTCTTGCAGGTAAAAGCGGCAAGATGCTTACAGCTCGTCAAGTTAAAGATCGCCTTGATAAAGAGCTCATCGGTAACGTTTCACTTCGTGTTCTAAATACAGAACGCCCTGATACTTGGGAAGTTCAAGGTCGCGGAGAGCTTCAGCTAGCAGTACTTGTTGAAATCATGAAGCGCGAAAGCTTCGAACTTACTGTTGGTAAGCCACAAGTAGTTACAAAGATGATTGATGGAAAACTTCACGAACCAATGGAGCGCTTATCTATTGATGCACCTGAAGAATATTTAGGTGTACTTACTCAATTGATGGCACTTCGTAAGGGCCGCATGGAGCAAATGGTCAACCACGGAACAGGTTGGATCCGTCTTGATTACAAGGTTCCTTCTCGCGGACTCATTGGTTTCCGAACAGAGTTCCTTACCGAAACTCGTGGAACTGGACTGCTTCACCATGTATTTGATTCTTACGAACCATGGTTTGGAGAATTGCGTACTCGTTCTACTGGTTCACTTGTTTCAGACCGTATGGGCGCAGTTACTTCCTATGCAATCGCTGGAATTCAAGAGCGCGGATCTATCTTCGTAGAACCTGGCGATGAAGTTTATGAGGGCATGGTTATTGGCGAGAACTCTCGCGCTGATGACATGGACGTTAACTGCGTTCGTGAAAAGAAGTTAACGAATATGCGTGCATCCGGTACAGATGATTCTGAAAAATTGATTCCGCCAAAGCGACTTAACATGGAAGGCGCGCTTGAATTCTGTCGCGAAGACGAATGCGTGGAGGTAACTCCCGCGGTTGTTCGAATTCGCAAAGTAACTCTTGATGGAGCAGAACGCGCACGAGCAACTTCACGCGCAAAGAAATCAAACCAAAGCTAATTTAAAATCAGAAAGCGCCTCGATCGAGGATGTGCCTTTAGGGGTCGCCAAAGTCGCTTTATCTAAACAAAAGGAACTGAGCCGAGGATGTGCTCGTTAACATCCTCTTTACTCAGTTCCTTTTGTCTTATCTGGTCGTTTTAATCAACCTTTCGGAACTTTGTCGGTTCTCTGCGGTTGAATTAGCGCGTGGGAATCGAACTCGTAAAACGCGCGAATGGCGTTGATGCGCCGGCGCTGGATTCGGTTCAGGCAAGTGCCGTGGAACATCGCGGGAGTCCGCTTGTAGTTAGTGGTGGGCCGGGCACGGGAAAGACATCGATTCTGATTGAAGCTGCGCTGTCGCGCATTGCTGGTGGTCAAAATCCGGATTCGATTTTGTTAATTACTTATGGTCGCGAGCGAGCATCGGAGTTAAGAGATGCGATTGCTCTGCGCACGACGCAGACTATGTACGAGCCACTGGCCCGAACTTTTCACTCACTGGCATATTCAATTATGAAGATGAAAACAGGCGAGGGTTATCACGAGCCGATCTTGTTATCTGGACCCGAGCAAGAAAGTTTTATAAAAGAATTGCTTGAAGGCGATGTTGAAGATGGGTATAGATCTTGGCCGGTTGAGTTACAAGATGGCGAAGATAAGAAAGGCAATCCACTTCTCACAAGTGGTTTTGTCCGCGAACTTCGAGATTTGATTATGCGCGCGAACGAACGCGGCATTTCTCCTTCTGAGTTGGCTTCTCGAGGTGGAAAAGTTGGAGAAAAATACTGGGCAGCGGCTGCGGATTTTTGGCAGAGATATAAGGAAGTTATGGCGATTCGTGAAGAAGGCGCCGCCGATTCAAAGATGCGCATTGATCCATCCGAACTCATCAACGTTGCGATTGCTCATTTAAATCAAAATGAAAAACTTCGAGCGGAATTGCAAGCGCGTTTTAAAACCATCATGGTCGATGAATTCCAAGAAAGTGATCCTGCACAACGTGCACTTCTTCGACTCATCGCGGGTGAAGACCTCATTATTTCTGTTGATGCCGATTCAGCTGTCGGACGATTCCGCGGGGCAGATCCTGATGGCCTATCTGCTGAAATAGAAAAATATAAGAGCGCCGGTGCGAGCGTTATTCAATTATCGAAGGTTTACCGTAGCTCACCTGAAATTTTTGAAATTGGAAAATCTGTCGCAGAAAGTTTCAGATCGAAGTCGGAGAATCGAAATCGCCAATCCGCATACTCAGATGTAGAAAAGAGTGAACAGCCACTCATAGTTTCAAGGCTGCGTTCGCAATCGGAGGAAGCGCAATATATTGCGTATCAATTTAAGCGAGCTCACTTGATTCAGGGAATTTCATATTCCGATATGGCGGTAATCCTGCGCTCAGAAGGCACTCAATCTGCAGCTTTGCGCCGCGCCTTTTCTCAAGTTGGAATTCCGGTTGCAGGAGATTTACAAACACTTGCAAATAACCCAGCAATAGCACCATTTCTCTTGCTTGCAAGAGTTGCAGTTGGGGAGCAATCGTTGAATTTGGATACCTGCGAAAAGTTATTGCTATCAGAATTTGGTGGAGCAGATTCAATTTCACTTCGCCGCACGAGAAGTGCGCTACTTGCTGCCCGAGATGAAGAGCACGATAAGCGTTCAGGAACTCAAATGATTATCGATGCAATCGATAAGGGAGATATTCCGATCGAAGATAGCGCTGCTCTCAACCGAGTACATGAGTTGATAAAAAGTGCACGAGCTGCATCAACAAAGAAAGATGCTCGCGCAGAAGATGTACTTGGCGCAATCTGGGATAAAGCAAAGACCAGCGATAACGAACTATTGAGTACTTCATGGAAAAAGATCGCACTTCGTGGCGGGAGTAGAGGCGCGGCTGCCGATCGAGATCTCGATGCAATGATTCAACTCTTTGATACCGCTGCGCGCTTTTCTGAGCGCTTCCCATATTCCAGACCAAGTGCGTTCTTTGATGAGATTTCAAACGAATCAATTGCTGGCGATTTAATTACGGCGCAAGGTGTGCGTTCTGATGTTGTCGAAATTCTTACCGTACATTCATCAAAAGGGCGTGAATGGAAAGTAGTTGCAGTTGCCGGACTTCAAGAAGGTGTGTGGCCAAACCTCAAACAAAGAAGTTCGCTTCTAGGAAGTGAGCGACTTGTAGAACGCGAAAGACATGGAGATTTAGCACGTAAAGAGTTAGATGTGATTGCTGCAAGTGCGCTGTTTGAGGACGAGCGCCGCTTATTGCATGTTGCAGTTACTCGTGCAAAGCAGTGCCTGATTGTCACCGCGGTGCAGCGAGAAGAGGACGAGCCATCCTCTTACTTTGATGAAATCGCAGGAATAGTTTTCGGCGATATAACTGAGTCTCCTGTTATCACTGAAGTTCCGCGCCCTCTTACAACCCCCGCGCTGATTGCAACACTTCGTCGAGAGTTACAGAGTGAAAGCGCAGAAGATGCAGCGGCACTAATTAAAACTCTCATCAATGAAGGAATAACAAGTGCGGACCCAGAAAATTGGCTTGGGGCAAAATCAATTTCAACCAATCAACCACTTGTGCCGGGCGATGGCGTGGTTTCTGTTTCTCCAAGTGGCGCTGAAATGTTTACTGAATGTGGCGTTAAGTGGTTCTTTGAAAAAAGCGGTGGAACAAATGGAGATTCCACAGCGCAAATACTTGGTTCTGCCATACATGAGTTTGCTCGAATAAAAGTTGAAGATCCAGAAATTTCCGAAGCCGCTCTCGTTGAAAAGCTAACTGCATCCTGGCCACTCATCGATCAGAGTCAAGGTTGGGTAAGTTCGACTGCTCTATCGCGCGCAATAAAAATGTTAGAAAGATTTGCTCGCTATCACGCAGATATGACGCGAAAAGTTGTAGGTGCAGAACTCGACTTTGAATTCACTGTTGGCCGCGCGAAAGTTCGCGGAAGCATTGACCGAATCGAAATTGATAGCGATGGAAATTACTTCGTGATTGACTTTAAAACGGGCAAGAAAATTGTTACTGGTGAAAAAGCAAAGACTCACTTGCAGTTAGCCGCTTATCAATTAGCCGTGGCGCTAGATGGATTCAAGGAAAAGCTTGATGGTACTCACACATCTGGCGCTGAACTTGTTTATCTTGCTGATGGCACAAAGAAGGCAACGACCCGAAAGCAACCGGTTATTAATAAAGATGAAGTTGCTGCGCAGCTTCAAGAGATTGCAATTGGCATGGGAGCACAAAACTTTATCGCCAAAAAGAATGAGATGTGTAAGAAGTGTGTCGTGAAATCAAGTTGTCCTATTCAAAATGAAGGACGGACGGTGATTTCATGATTGAAAAATACTCGCCAAACGACATTGCAGACGCGCTAGCAAAGGTTGGAGCCAAGGTTTATAGGCCAACAAAGGAACAATCTGAAATCATTTCAATATCAACCAATCCGCTTGAGCCATCCGTTGTTATTGCAGGAGCTGGTTCTGGAAAAACCGAAACAATGGCGGCTCGAGTTATTTACCTGGTCGCCAATGGCTTTGTTCGCCCTGATGAAATTCTTGGTCTGACATTTACTCGCAAAGCCGCCGGAGAACTTTCAGTTCGTATTCGCACCCGCCTTCGCCAACTAAAGTCTGCCGGACTCATTGATAAGCAAGTTCCACTCGAAACATCAGTAACTACGTATCACTCATATGCAGGCAAGCTCCTAAGTGAACATTCCATTCGCTTTGGAATTGATGCTGATTCACAACCCATGGGTGATGCCGCAATGTGGCAGTTGGCTAATGATGTTGTTCGTAATTGGGATGACCCCGACTATCGCAATGAGAGCGCTGTTAGCACCGTCATTGATGATTTATTAGGCCTTACCAAAATGGTTCTTGAACACCAGATCAAGCCAGAAGATGTTGTGAGAGTAGATACGCAGGTACTGGAAGAGCTTTCAAAAATGACAGGCGACTTAAACGATAACGTCAGAAAAGTTGCTCGAGTATTAAATCAACGCATTGGGATGTTGCCGATGGTTGAAAGATTTATCGAACTCCGCCACCAATCTGGCGAACTCTCTTTTGATGATCAGATGTCACTTGCTGCAGATATCGCAAGTAACTTTCCTGATGTCGGCGAGCTAGAACGCTCAAAATATAAAGTGGTTTTACTTGATGAATATCAAGACACATCACAGTCCCAGGTGCGCATGCTCTCCACCCTTTTTGGAGGCGGTCATCCGGTTATGGCGGTGGGCGATCCATGTCAGGCTATTTATTCATGGCGCGGAGCATCGGCTGGAACAATTAGCGCATTTAACAAACACTTTCCAAAGGCAACAGGTCAGAACGGTTCGACCCAATATTCACTTCTGACAACATTTAGAAATGACAAATCAATACTTGAACTCGCAAATGTTGTATCAGAGGAAATCAGAACAACATCGGGAGTCAAAGTTGATCCTCTTACCGCAAGACCCAATGCAGGCGAAGGTGATCTTGCTTGTGGAATTTTCGAAACTATTGATGCAGAAGCTGATGCAATAGCCGAATACTTTAAAGAGTTGTGGTTTGCTCCAACACGCCTAGAAAAAAGTGCCGAGAAACGAAGTTCGTTCGCTGTGCTTGTTCGAAAGCGTTCACAAATTCCTGCCATTGAGAGCGCTATTCGAAGCGCCGGAATGCCTGTAGAAGTGATCGGCCTAGGTGGGCTCATTCATGTTCCAGAAGTTGCCGACATTGTTTCGCTCTTAAAAATTATTAGCGATCCAGATTCTGGTTCATCTCTCATGCGCCAACTCACTAGTCCGCGTTTAAATCTAGGTGCCAGTGATATCGCAGCGCTCGGCAGCTATTCACGCTCTAGGGCAACTGGCAGCAAAGAAGCAAGCAAAAACTTTATTAAGAAGATCGTAAATGGAAATCCAGAGCAGGCAGAAGCAGATGATCAATTCTTAGGTTCGCTCATAGATTCACTTGATGAAATTGAAAAATCTGATCGTTCTACATTTTCAAGTGAAGGTTTTGCACGACTTACAGAATTCGCTGCTGACCTACGCAGATTACGCTCGCGCGCCGGTGGAACACTTACCGATCTCATCAATGAAATAGAAAGTTATTTAAATCTTGAACAAGAGGTGATGCTTCGAGATGGAACAGGCTCCGGGCGCAGACATATCGACCGATTTATGGATGAAGCTGGAAAATTCGCTCGAAGCGGCGGAACTCTCGGTCAATTTTTGCAATGGCTAGATATAGCTTCAGAAGAGGAAGGCGGACTGAAATCGGCCTCCGCTGAAGTTCGAAATGATGTTGTGCAGATACTGACTATTCATATGTCAAAGGGCGCCGAGTGGGATGTTGTTGCTGTTCCCGGCCTTGCCGAGGGAACATTTCCAGGAATTAATTCATCTGATCCAGATAACTGGATCACCAACGAACGCCACATCCCATTCTCACTTCGGGGCGACAGACATGAATTACCTGAATTTTCTTTCGGCACTGCTACAAAGAATTCAGAAGCGGGCAAAGCAATTGAGGCATATGGAAAAATATGTAACCAAATTAAACTTAGAGAAGAAATTCGACTTGGATACGTTGCCTTTACTCGCGCACGCACAAATCTGATTGCAACAACTTCATGGTGGCGAGATGGAGCAAAGATGACAGAGCCATCATCAATTTTTCAGCATGTATTTAACGTCGCCGAAAAAAGTGGACGAATTCTAAATAACTATGAGAAGCCAGAAGATGGCAGCAAAAATCCTCGTATCGAAAACCCTCTATCAGGGCAATGGCCAATTGATCCACTTGGTAAGAGACGAACAGAATTTGAAAAGGCAATGGCACTTGTCGCAAATTCAAAGCCATTTGATCTTTCAAAGGCGGGCACATCGAAATCAGAAGATGTCAAATCTTGGGCAAGTGATGCCGTTGCACTCATCAGTGAATTTAAATCCGAGAAGAGTGGTCAGTTAAAAATCGCTTTGCCACCTCGATTATCAACATCAACTCTTGTACGTCTGCACGAAAACATGGAGGCTCTTGCAGAAGATATTCGCAGGCCAATGCCGCGCACAACCGACGAATACTCGCGTCGCGGAACTGCATTCCACCTATGGATCGAAAACCATTTTGGTGCGGCAACTCTCTTTGACGATGAAGATTTGGATTTCTTAGACCCACTTGAAGATGATTCAAAACTTGAAGACCTGAAAGCTAAGTGGCTCTCATCCGAATGGGCCGAGCGCACTCCAGTGGCTGTGGAAGTTCCTTTTGAAAGCGTCATCTCGGGTGTATTAATTCGCGGACGCATAGATGCTGTTTATCAAAAGTGCGATACCTATGAAGTCGTTGACTGGAAGACAGGTTCTAAAAAACTCGGATCTTCCGCTGCGATTCAGCTCGCCATGTATCGCCTTGCTTGGTCAAAGTTACAGAAAGTTGATATCGAGAAAGTTTCAGCAGCTTTTCACTACGTTCCGACAAGCGTGACAGATCGACCTGCAGATCTGATGAGTGAAGCGCAATTAATTAAACTTCTTGATTTATAAGAACGGTAAGTGGCAAGTGATCACTAATTCCTGTAGATAAAGGTGTAATTGGCGTTGCGCTCTTTATTGCCCCGGTTTTTGTAAGAGCCGTGCGCGGTGCAAGTATGTAATCAAATTGGATTGATGGTTTCCAACTTGGGTACGAATTGGTTGTTATAAGGCTCTGCCAACTACTTGCAAGAACGGGCAAATTCTTCGGCAAATTTAAATCGCCCATAATGATGGGGACTGTCTTTGTCTCCTGGCCAATATTTAGCGCCCACCGCTTTAAGCGATTGAGCTGCGAAATATTCTTACCCGGAACAAAAGATAAATGTGTATTGATAACTGTGAAACCATTTTCCAATACGGCTGCAATTGCACATCGTGGTTCGTCTCGCACATATATTGCTTGAACTTTTCCAGGCTTTTCTTCGAACGCACTTTCGTCCTCACCACTGCGTGGAACAAGAAGTGGCATTCCAATAGGGGAGTTGCCAAGATTTAATCGCTTCCACTGTAAGACAGGAATTTTTGAAACTATTCCAATTCCATAAGATCCAATTTCATTACTTGAGTGCGCAACAATTTCATCATCGCTATTATTTAATTTGCGCCATTTTTCTCCAGGTGTGCCAATAATGCATGGGGCAAAAGCCCAATCTTTAGCGCCTATCGCTTGCGCAATTTCAAGTAATTGGTCGGAGTTATTTGTTCGAGGCAAGAAGTGATCAACTTCTTGAAATCCAAATAAGTCACTCCCAATTTTTTCTACAGCGCTTCGAAGCGATGGTGCGATGGAGCTGCTTTCTGTGGCCAAAGTTCTGGGTGGAATGGCCATTCCATGCAGGAGATTCCACGAGGTAATGCGCATATGCCACAGGCTAATAGAGTTACCTCTTATGAGCACGATTAACGGCCAGCCATCGGTAATTGACCGCTGCGGCGAACTTCGAGCTCATCAAAGCTCTCTGGATTCCCTCTGGCAGCAATCACGCATTCTTCACTTTTCACATGGATTCATCTCCGCCAATTCAGATTCAACCGAACTTCGATATTTAACTTCGAGGGAAATTGATGATCAAATTTCTTCTGGAAAATTTTCCGTAGGTGAAAAATACTTTTTAGGTAAAGATTTAAAGTCCGGTCAGAGTTACTTCGCCTGGAACTCACCACACCGTGATAGCGATGAGAAGTTGCCCGGTTTTGCAACACTTCGCGAACTCGGTCCATCTCTTGGCGCGCTCGATTTAGAAATTGCGCTTCATTCGGTCGCCTTAGCAAACTGGCATATATCGCATCCTCATTGCGCAAAATGCGGCGCAAAGACCACTGTTGATCTTGGCGGCGCAGTTAGAACTTGCGAAAAAGATTCGAGTCAGCACCATCCACGAACTGATTCTGCTGTGATTGTTCTGGTACGAGATAAAGAAGATCGCATATTGCTAGGACACCAACCAGTATGGCCAGAGGGACGATTCTCATGCTTTGCAGGATTTTTAGAACCTGGTGAAACATTTGAACAATGTGTTGCACGAGAAGTTTATGAAGAATCAGGGGTGGCGCTTTCAAAGATTTCATACCTTGGATCTCAGCCATGGCCCTTTCCAGCTTCAATCATGATCGCATTCGATGCCGAAGTCATTGATTCAAAAGCAGCCCGCCCCGACGGAAATGAAATTACTGAAGTGAAATGGTTTTCACGCAAAGATATAAAAGCGCAAGCAAGCGATGGAACACTCTTACTTCCACCATCATTTAGCGTGGCATTTAAAATGATTGAAAATTGGTACAGCAAAGAAGAATCAGCACCACTCCCAGGTGGACAGACATGGCGTTAATTGCAGAAGAAATTTTGGCGGCGCTCGATGAAGATCAAAAAGCTGTCGCGCTAGCAACTCGTGGCCCCGTTTGCGTCATTGCAGGTGCAGGTACTGGAAAAACTCGCGCGATTACACATCGCATTGCATACGCCGCTGCCATTGGAACCATGGACCCAGCAAAAGTTTTGGCACTTACCTTTACAGCTAAAGCAGCAGGTGAAATGCGGGTTCGACTTAGAACTCTTGGTGTTCCAACTGTTGCAGCTCGCACGATTCACGCAGCAGCTCTCAAGCAACTTCTTTATTTTTGGCCAAGTGTTTTAGGTGGCAAAACTCCAGATTTGATAACGGCTAAGAGTGGATTCTTATCTGAAGCGGTAAACCGCGCAGGACTAAGCGAGAGTATTCGAATTACAAATCGCGAACTCATGCGCGATATTGCCAGTGAAATTGAGTGGGCAAAGGTTTCGCAAATTGGTCCAGAAGATTTCGTTTCAGAAATTGAAAAGCGAGTTCAGAAGCCACGAGCATCTGCTGAACACCTTGCCAAGATTTACTCCGCTTATGAAAGCGTTAAGAAACAAGAGCTTGCAATAGATTTTGAAGACGTTTTATTGCTGACAACGGCGATGATTGAAGAAGAACGTGATGTGCGCGAGAGAGTGCAAGATCAATATAGATATTTCACCATCGACGAGTACCAGGACATTTCGCCAATTCAGCAACGCTTAATTAATGCATGGCTTGGATCAAGGCAAGATATATGCGTTGTAGGAGATCCCGCCCAAACGATTTATTCATTTGCTGGGGCAACTCCCGTATTTCTCAATACTTTTACGCAGAGATTCCCAGATGCAGAAGTAATTCGGCTAAGTACTGGCTATAGATCAACGCCAGAAATTATTTTTGCAGCCAACGCGCTATTGCGTCATGCATCTATGGGCCAAGAACTCGTTGCAACAAATGAACATGGTGAAAAACCAGCAGTAACTGGGTATTCAGATGAGAGCGCGGAAATTGCAGGTGTACTGAAGGAGATAACAGATCTTCTTGCCAGCGGAACACCGGCCCAAGAGATTTCTATTTTGGCAAGAACAAATAGTCAACTTGGCGGAATAGAACGTGCAATGAATAAGTTGGGATTGCCTTATCAAGTTCGAAATACGGAAAAATTCTTCGAGCGCCAAGATGTGCGAGATTTCCTTAAGCAAGTTCGGCAAGCATCAGTTCTTCCAACAGAAGGTTCTACGTGGATCGACGAACTTCGCACAATCGCACAGCCATTTCTCACTGGTGAAAGCATTGATGGCATTGCGGCGCTTCTTCACTTAGCGCGCGAACTTGATAGCGATGAAAACTTCGCGCCAAAAACACTTCGTGGCTACCTTCGTGAAGTTGAAGATCGAGTGCAACAAAACAATCCGCCGACCATGCCGGTCGTAACCCTTGCAACGCTTCATGCGGCAAAGGGACTTGAGTGGGAGCGCGTCTTTATGGTGGGCGCATCCGAGGGGATTTTGCCCCTTCAGATAGATGCAACAGAGGCTGTGATTAATGAAGAACGCAGGCTTTTCTACGTTGGAATGACCCGTGCAAAACAAGATTTACATATAAGTCACCGCGGCAATCCATCGAGATTCCTGCGTGAAGCCGCCCTTATTTAGCTCTCGCGCATTAATTAAGTTGCCTGAATCACAGGGCATGGTTTATCCTTATCACTCGTTCAAAAGAACGAATAAACCAACGGCCTATGGGCAGTTACGTGAAAGGGAGAGCGATGTTTAACTCATCAGCTTCATTCACAACAGCACGCGTTTCACGCGCTGCTGCGACTACCCATGCCAATTTCAAGCATGGAAATTGGCCCGCAGCATCAAAGCCAGCGTTTTACGCGGCTTTTTATGCAGTGGATGAGGCCTTCGGAGGTCTAATCGGTTAAACCGACTTAGACCCAAAACAGGGCCTCGAATCCACAAAGGATTCCGAGGTCCTTTTCTTTTTGCCAGGGGTTACACACTTTCAATAATAAAAATTGAAAGCCAGAGATAACCAACGTGGCCAAAGGAAAGAAACCGGGAGAAATAAAGAAAGAACAGATCGAGAGAACCGAACGGGTAAAAGGACCGGTTTGGCAAAAGATGAAGAAAGTGGGTGAGAGCTATGACAGTTCTCTACAGCGAACTACAGGTAGCAGGTTGGGCAGAAGCCGGTGACAAGATCGGACTTCGCGATGTGACGATTGGTTATGACGACACTAAGTCATCAACCTTTGCCATTCCCTGCCATAACGCTGATCCAGAACTCTTCTTTGCCGAATCCGATGAAGAGATTGCACAAGCAAAGGCGATGTGCGGTAGCTGCCCAGTGCGTAACAAGTGTTTAGATGGCGCGATTTCTCGCCAAGAACCATGTGGCGTTTGGGGCGGACAACTTATTGAAGATGGAGTAATTATTGAACGCAAGCGTCGTGCAGGTCGCCCTCCACGCATTGCAGCGTTCATGTAAGGGATGAAGGAGCGATTTCTGGGAACCAGGAAAGTGCTTCATCGCGAAAGTTTCCTTCAGCTTCGAGCTGGCAGAAAATTCCAGTTGTACCAAGTGTTACGCGGTGAATAAGTACGTATTCAGCCGGAAGATTTAACTGGAAACCGATGCGCGCCGTTGGGTTACGTGGATCCCCAACGCGTGCGCTTTGGTCTCGTAA
>WLNK01000019.1 GCA_009699795.1 Actinomycetota bacterium
ATTGCTGGATATGCGAATGCGCCTTTTTTAGCGCGATCTAACATCTCTGCATAAATCTCAGGGGTTGCAATTGCCATGTTGACTCCAAATTAGTTCGGGATGTAATCCTTCGAACCGAGCGCGCCATTGGGTCGATTTCAGGCTTACGCCATATCCAACCATCTCTACGGGCAGATGAAAAATCACCGCGCAGAAATGGGGCTGGCTATGCACTCATCAGGGGTGAAGGGTTTTCTGTAAGAAGGCCAGGAGGGCAGCAACCATTGCTGGGCTGGAGAGAAATTTAAGCAAAATCGCGAAGAATGTGGTGAGCATCGAATAATCCTTTTCTCGAATGAGCCGGCATCTTCCATCAAATTGCAATCAATTATTTTGCAAACCTTCCCCCTGTTGATATTCGCGAGTAATCTCATCTTTCATGAGAGACGAGTCATGAGCGATAAACAAACGGGCGACTCAATCGAAAACCTTTCGCACGAAACTCGCACATTTGCGCCATCTGCTGATTTTGCGGCGCAAGCAAATGCAAAAGAAGATCTTTATACGCTCGCTGAAAAAGATCGGTTAGCCTTCTGGGATGAGCAAGCAGATGCACTTACTTGGGATAGAAAATGGAATAAGACTCTCGAGTGGAACCCACCGTATGCAAAGTGGTTTATTGGCGGAACACTAAATGCATCGGTAAATGCTCTTGACCGCCATGTAAACCAGGGCCGTGGAGAAAGAGTTGCTTTTCACTTCGAAGGTGAACCAGGTGATACTCGCACAATTACTTATGCAGAACTACTTGCAGAAGTTTGTAAGGCTGCAAATGCGCTGACAAGTATTGGGATAAACGCGGGTGATCGTGTTGCGATCTACATGCCAATGATTCCAGAAGCTGCGATTGCCATGCTGGCATGTGCACGAATTGGCGCAGTTCATTCTGTTGTCTTCGGAGGATTCTCAGCCGATGCACTACTTTCTCGAATTCAAGATGCTGATGCAAAGTTGGTAATCACAGCAGACGGTGGATTTAGAAAAGGTACGGCTTTCGCTCTCAAGCCCGCTGTTGACGAAGCGCTCAAAGGAAAACATAACGTTGAAAAAGTAATTGTTGTGAAGCGCACTAATCAAGAAACTGCCTGGGATGCAAGCAGAGATATCTGGTGGAATGACCTAATTAATCCACAGAGCGCAAATCATCAGGCTGAAAGTTTTGATAGCGAGCACCCACTCTTTATTTTGTATACATCCGGGACGACTGCAAAACCTAAGGGAATTTTTCACACCACTGGTGGTTACCTGACACAAGCGACATATACGCACAAAGTTGTTTTTGATATCAAGCCTGAAAAAGATATCTACTGGTGTACCGCAGATGTTGGCTGGATTACTGGGCACTCTTACGTTGTTTATGGACCTCTTATAAATGGTGCAACTCAAGTTATGTATGAAGGAACACCCGATACGCCACATAAGGGGCGAATGTTTGAAATTATCGAAAAGTATGGCGTCACAATTTTGTACACGGCTCCAACCTTGATTCGTACATGGATGAAGTGGGGCGATGAGCATCCAAATTCATTCAACTTATCAACGCTTCGTTTACTTGGATCCGTTGGCGAACCAATTAATCCTGAAGCATGGATGTGGTACCGAGAAGTTATTGGAAATAGTAAATGTCCGATAGTTGATACATGGTGGCAGACAGAAACCGGAGCGATCATGATTTCTCCGCTACCGGGCGTTACCGCTACAAAACCAGGCTCTGCAATGCGTGCGCTTCCTGGAATTTCCGCAAAAGTTGTTGACGATCGCGCTACACCTGTCCCAAATGGTCACGGTGGATTCTTAATACTTGATCAACCTTGGCCCTCCATGTTGCGCGGAGTGTGGGGTGAAGATGAGCGTTACAAAGAAACTTATTGGTCACGCTTTCCTGGAATCTACTTTGCAGGCGATGGCGCAAAGTTAGATAACGACGGCGCAATCTGGTTGATGGGTCGAGTCGATGATGTTATGAATATTTCTGGGCACAGAATTTCAACCACTGAAGTTGAATCAGCACTTGTGTCACACGAAGCTGTTGCTGAGGCAGCCGTAGTTGGCGCGGCAGATGAAATGACTGGACAAGCAATTGTTGCATTTGTAATTCTTCGTGGAGGCGTACCAAACTCTGGTGGGGATGAGCTCATTAAAGAACTTCGAAACCATGTAACAAAAGAAATTGGCGCGATTGCACGCCCTCGCCAAATTATGGTGGTGGCTGAACTTCCAAAGACTCGAAGCGGAAAAATTATGCGTAGATTGTTAAAGGATGTCGCAGAAAATCGTGCAGTTGGAGATGCCACAACACTTGCAGATCCAAATGTTATGAAGCTAATTTCAGAAGGATTGGCTTCATCTAAAGACGAAGATTAAGGAATTCATTCTTAATCTGTTCTTGAACTTGTGTGATAACTCCAGGAAGCTTTGCCCCAATTTTTGGGTAAATCGTGCTCTCTGCAACAGCGGTCTTTGCGCTCTGCCACGGCGACCAGAGAAGTACTGAAGCAAGTAAATAAATTAAAACCACCGCTCGAGCAATCTCCACAACTGCTCCAAGCAAATTATCTAAGAAGCCAAGTGGTCCGCGGATGAGAGTCGCACGAAATCCACGTGCAACAGCTCTCCCAGAAAAACTGCCGATGTAACCACCAAGAGCGATAGCTGCAATGACAAGCGCCACTCTTTTAAAATCGAGCGACCATGCATGTGTGTAATTGAGGCTCAGGTACAAGCCCAACAAACCGCCAGCGATGTATCCGATGGTGCTGAAGAGCGTTTTCATAAAACCATTTCGGAAACCGAAATAGGCAGATGCGATTATTGCAATCGCGATAACGAAATCTACAAGCATTAGATTTTCACTCCAAGATATTTTTGAGTTAATTCAATTAACTCAGCTTCAGATTTAATCACGCCGATTTTCTTATAAGCAGCTTTCCCATCAGCTCCAACAAACCAAGTGACTGGAACTCCCATCCCGAAATACCCTCGAGAATTTCCTTTTGTGTCAATTAGATTTGGCCATGTCATTCCGTGACTAATCACAAAATCACGACCATCTTGGGCTTTTGCTTCTTCCACATCAACGCCAACAAGTTCAATTTTGCCCTTAGCTTTTGCATAGAAATCTCTAAAGATAGGAATCTCATCTTCGCAAGGTGCACACCAGGATCCCCAAACATTTATAACCATGGGTCCGCGAAGTGCTGAGAGTTGTATACCTTTACTTCCATCTAAACAATCTGTCATGGGTCCACCAACCCACTTCTCTTCAAAAGTTATTTCACCACAAGGAACAACTTTGCCCGATGCCGATTCATTATTAGCAGATGCGCAAGAGGTAAGTGTGAGTGCAAGAAGTAGTGCACCTAAAACCTTCATCGAAAATCCGCATCTGTCTTGAGGAGCAATTTCGCTTTGGCGGTATCCATCTCTCCGATACCAAACGATGGACATAACTTAGCAAGAGGGCACGCGCCACAAGCTGGTTTACGTGAATGACAAACTCTGCGTCCGTGCCAAATCATTCTCTGAGAAAGATTTGTCCACTCAGCCTGTGGGATAAGGGCGCCAACTTCGTGTTCAACTTTGACCGGATCTTTTGATGTCGTCCATCCAAAGCGACGAGACAGACGACCAAAATGCGTGTCCACTGTTATTCCCGGAATATCAAATGCATGGCCTAATACAACATTTGCGGTTTTTCTACCGACTCCGGGCAAAGTTACAAGCTCTTCAAGAGTTGCGGGAATCTGTCCTTTGAATTCTTTTACAAGTTTTGTTGCTAGTCCTTTAATATGGCGGGCTTTCGCGCGATAAAAACCAGTTTGATAAATCAACTCTTCGATATCTTCTAGAGGTGCTGCTGCATATGCTTTTGCAGATTTATACCGTTTGAAAAGTGGTGGGGTAACTTTATTTACACGCTTGTCTGTGCACTGGGCAGAGAGAACCGTGGCAACAATGAGTTCGAGAGGATTAGTGAAATCAAGTTCGCAGCGAATATTTGGATACGTTTTGGTGAGAATGCGGTAAATAGCCCGCGCTTCTTTTCGATTTTCGCTATCGGCCTTCATGCGAGTAAACTACCGATGTGCCCCAAGAAGATGAAGTTGTACGCAAAGCTCCGTTATTTACAGCCCTCGATGACGCTGCAGCTGCTTCACTTCGCGCATCTATGGATTCAGTCAAGATTGCCAAAGGCGGAATTCTTTTTAAAGAAGGCGATGACGGCGAACATCTTTATGTCATCGTAGAAGGAAAGCTCAAGCTTGGAACCTCTAGCGGAGATGGACGAGAGAATCTCTTATCAATTCTTGGCCCGGGAGAAATGTTCGGCGAACTTTCACTCTTTGATCCAGGCCCACGTACATCGACTGCAACTGCAGTAACTGATGCGAAAATGCTTTCACTTAGCCACGAAAAAGTAATTCCATGGCTCAAAGAAAATCCCGAAGTTTCCCTTCAACTACTTGAGCGACTTGCACAAAGGTTGCGTCGCACAAATGAAGCTGTAGGAGACTTAGTTTTCTCAGATGTTCCAGGACGTGTAGCAAAAGCACTTATTGATCTTGGAGATCGCTTTGGTAAACCAACTGATGAGGGTCTTTTTGTCCATCACGATTTAACGCAAGAAGAGTTAGCGCAACTAGTTGGTGCTTCTCGCGAAACAGTAAACAAAGCTCTTGCAGACTTTGCTGGACGCGGCTGGCTAAAGCTCGATGGCCGTGCAGTTCTTATTACTGATTTAGAGCGATTGAGTAAGCGCGGAAAGTAATTAATCTTCCACTTCTACAGTAAGTTCAATTTCTACTGGAGAATTCAAAGGAAGTTCTGCGATGCCGACAGCCGAGCGAGCATGCTTTGCAGCATCACCCCAGATTGCAAGAAATAGTTCAGAGGCGCCATTTACGACGATTGGCTGATTTACATATCCGGAAACACCATTTACATAACCAACAACACGAACAATTTTTACGATCTTATTGACATCAGCAACGGTATTTACTGCGGCTAAACAATTAAGAGCACAGATTTCAGCAAGTTCTTTTGCGCGCTCAGGAGTGATTTCTGCTCCAACTTTTCCAGTATCTGCCATCTTTCCCTCAACGAGTGGAAGTTGTCCGGCGGTAAATACGAGATTTCCTGTGCGAATTGCCGGAACATAAGCTGCAACTGGAAGTGCAGCAACTGGAAGTGTTTTGCCGAGTGATTCAAGCTTTGCTTTTACATCTGTCTTCATGCGATTTCTCTCTTCATGTATGCGACTAATTGCTCTCCACCAGGAGCCGGAATAACGGTGACGAGTTCCCAACCATCAGAACCCCATGTATCTAAAATTTGTTTTGTAGCGTGTGACAAAAGTGGAACTGTTGCATATTCATACTTAGTCATTAATTTCCTCCGGCGAGTGCTGCTTTAACAAGTGTTGAAACCATTCCACCATCTGCTTTTCCTGCAACTTGTGGTTTTAAAACTCCCATAACTTTGCCCATATCGCCAGGTCCTGCGGCTCCAGTTGATGCAATAGCTGCTGCAATTAATTTCTTTACATCATCTTCTGAAAGTTGCGCAGGTAAATACTTCGCGATTACTTCGCCTTCGGCTTTTTCTGTTGCGGCTTTATCTGCGCGACCTGCTGCTTCAAAAGCTTCGGATGCTTCACGGCGCTTCTTTGCCTCTCGAGAAAGCACAGTAATAATTTCAGCATCGCTAAGTTTGCGCGCTTCTTTCCCTGATACCTCTTCGTTGGTGATCGCAGTAAGAACCATGCGAATCGTGCCCGAAGTTAACTCATTACGCCCACGAATTGCTTCTGTGAGGTCGGTTTGAAGTGTTTCTTTAAGTCCCATAGCGGTATCTTCTCATGCAATGAGTTACAAATTACGCCAGGCAGAAGTGCCCATCCTGCCGCTGGGGCACGCACCAATTCGCGTGCTTCACTTCTCGGATCTGCATTTAACCCCGAAGCGCACTCGTGAAATTGCTGACATTAAATCTTTTATTTCTTTAAAGCCCGACCTTGTAATTAGCACTGGAGACTTTCTTGCTCATATGGGCGCTGTTCCCGTCGCTATTGACGCGCTAGATGAATTACTCGATATTCCTGGGCTATTTGTATTTGGTTCAAACGATTATTACGCGCCAAGAGTTAAGAACCCACTCAAGTACCTACTTCCAAACCATGGCAAACGCATTCACGGCGCAGAACTTCCGTGGCGAGAACTTGATCGATCTTTACAAAATCGGGGCTGGAAAAATTTAAATACTTCTCGAACAAAATTAACTATTAACGGAACTTTGATTGAAGCGCGCGGAACCGATGATGCTCACCTCGAACTCGATGATTACTCAACTGTCGCCGGTAAACCAGATACATGCGACATAGCAATCGGTGTCACACATGCCCCATATTTGCGCGTGCTAGATGCAATGTCAGTAGACAAACTCGATGCAATATTTGCTGGTCACACTCATGGTGGACAAGTAAGACTTCCACTGCCTGGTGGTTCCAGAGCACTTACAACTAATTGCGATCTTCCACATTGGCGAGCGAGGGGCTTAACAAAAATTGAGGGTGAGCCTTATTTAAATGTTTCTGCAGGTATGGGAACGAGCCCATTCGCGCGGATTCGTGTTGCGAGTCCCCCAGAAGTAAGTCTTATAACTCTTACTTCAATGCGTTGATATCAGCATCAACCATTAACTCTGCAAGTTCTTTCCAGTGAGTCTTGGCTTTCCAATTTAACGCTTTCGCAACTTTAGAAGGATCGCCAATCAGCGCATCAACTTCTGTAGGTCGAATATATTTCTTATCGGATTCAACGTGGTCTTCCCAGTTAAGACCTGCGCGGGCAAATGCTGCCGCAGCGAAATCTTTAACAGTCGCACCTACGCCAGTGGCGACAACATAATCTGATGGCTTATCTTGCTGAAGCATTAACCACATTGACTCGACATACTCCTTTGCAAATCCCCAGTCACGAACTGCGTGGAGATTTCCAAGGAAAAGCTTCTCTTGCTTGCCGGCTTTGATCGCAGCAACTGCGCGAGTAATTTTGCGAGTAACAAATGTTTCACCTCGGCGGGGAGATTCGTGATTAAAAAGAATCCCATTTGTGGCATGCATGCCATAGCCATCACGGTAGTTAACGGTGCACCAATAAGCCATTAGCTTTGCAGCAGCGTATGGACTTTGTGGTCTAAAGACTGACTCTTCGTTTTGTGGGGGTGGAGTTGAACCAAATAACTCAGATGTACTTGCTTGATAAAAACGAGTTTCTACATCCGCAGAACGAATTGCTTCAAGGAGACCAACTGCTCCAACGGCATCAACTTGTCCTGTGTACTGAGGCATTGTGAACGAGACCTGCACATGTGATTGTGCGCCAAGGTTATAAACCTCAGTTGGTTGAATCTCACGAATTAGATTTGTTAATCCAACGCCATCGATGAGATCGCCATAGTGGAGAAATAGTTTTGGATTTGGATCGTGTGGATCTTGGTAAATGTGGTCAATGCGTGAGGTATTAAAAGTTGAAGAGCGACGAATCAAGCCATGAACTTCGTAACCTTTTGAAAGAAGTAGCTCTGCAAGATATGAACCATCTTGACCAGTAACACCGGTAATGAATGCAACTTTTCTTGTCATCGTCTACTTACCCCTTTTGCAGTTGCATCTTTGTACCACTCAATAGTTGAGGCGATACCGTCACGAAGTGAAATCTTAGGGTTCCAACCTAGCGATTTAACCTTTGTAACATCAAGAACTTTGCGGGGAGTTCCATCAGGTTTTGAGGAATCCCATGCAATTTCACCGCTAAATCCAGCAAGTTCTGCAACTAATTCAGCAAGAGCTTTGATTGTTAGGTCCTCGCCAGAACCAATATTGAGATGAGTTGGTGAATCATACTTTTCGCTTGCAATTACTACCGCTGCTGCTAAATCATCAACGTGGAGAAATTCGCGCATCGGTGCACCTGTTCCCCAGAGAGTTTCAGTTTTCGCGCCATTTTGGACTGCTTCTACAAACCGGCGAATAAAGGCAGGGAGAACATGCGAACCTTGGAGTTCGAAATTATCGTGCGGACCATAAAGATTTGTAGGCATGAGTGAAATCCATTTGCGGCCATATTCTTTTCTAAAAGATTTAATTAGTTCTATTCCGGCAATTTTTGCAACAGCATAAGCAGAATTTGTTTCTTCCAGTGGGCCGGTCAATAAATATTCTTCTTTAATTGGCTGCGCACAATCACGTGGATAAATGCAGCTTGATCCAAGAAAGACGAATTTTTCTACATCAGCTGCATGGGCTGCCTGCATTAAATTACTTTGAATGCGCAAATTATCAGCAAGAAACTCGACTGGATAAGTGTTGTTCGCGCCGATTCCACCAACTTTTGCGGCAGCATCCACAATCAGTGAAGGCTTTACCTTCTTAATGAAAGCAGTAGTGGCATCTGAATCTAGGAGGTTTACAACGCTTCGATTTATTCCTACAACTTCGCGGCCAGCACTTTCAAATGCGCGAGCGATTGCAGATCCCGCAAGGCCAGTGGCACCTGCGACAACGATTGTCATGGCTTCACTCTAGCGAGTGAATTCGACCGCAAGAAGTTCTGCGATTTGTGCCGTGTTGAGTGCTGCACCTTTACGCAGGTTATCTCCACAAACAAAAAGGTCGAGAGACATTGGGTCATCAATGCTCTTTCGAACACGACCAACCCAAGTTGGATCTGTGCCGACAACGTCATTGGGAGTTGGGAATTTGTGATTCTCTGGATCATCGACGAGCTTCACTCCTGCAGAATTCTGCAAGATATCTTGCGCCGCTTTTCGGGATGGTTCTTTCGCAAAAGTTGCGTGCACAGTTAGAGAGTGAGTTGTAATGACAGGAACGCGTACGCACGTTGCTGAAACTTTGAGATTTGGTAATCCAAGAATCTTGCGAGATTCGTTACGGACTTTGAGTTCTTCAGATGAGTAACCATCTTCTTTAAGAGATCCAGCCCAAGGAATAACGTTGAGAGCAAGTGGAGCCGGGAAAGGCCCTAAGTCCTTTACGAAATTGCGAACATCTGCCGGTGCATCTCCAGCTTCTGTTCCAGCAACAGCTTTCATCTGAGCGCGGAGTGCATCGATTCCTGCTTGTCCTGCACCAGATGCTGCTTGGTATGACGAAACAACTAATTCTTTTAATTCGTACTCACGGTGAAGTGCACCCATTGCAACAATCATTGAAAGAGTCGTGCAGTTCGGATTTGAAATAATTCCACGTGGTCGATTTTTTACCTCGCCTGGATTTACTTCTGGAACAACCAGCGGCACATCTTTATCCATGCGAAATGCACCAGAGTTATCGACTACAACCGCACCACGTGAAGCTGCGATTGGTGCCCACTCTGCAGAAATCTCATCAGGTACATCGAACATTGCAACATCAATTCCATCAAATGCTTCCGGTGAAAGCGCAACGACAGTGAGCTCTTCACCTCTGCACTTAAGTTTCTTTCCCGCACTTCTAGCAGAAGCAATCAATCTAATTTCTCCCCACACATCAGGGCGCTCAGAGAGAATGCTCAGCATTACAGTTCCGACGGCGCCAGTTGCGCCGACTACCGCTAGTGAAGGTTTCTTTGTCATCGACCAGTTCCTCCATAAACAACAGCTTCTACTTGATCTGCATCAAGTCCGAATGCAGTGTGTGCAGCGCGAACACCGCGATCGAGATCGCCTTCGCGGCAAATTACTGAAATACGAATCTCTGAGGTAGAGATCATTTCAATGTTGATTCCAGCTTCTGCCATTGCTGCAAAAAACGTTGCAGTTACACCTGGATGTGAACGCATTCCTGCGCCGATGAGTGAAAGTTTTCCAATTGAATCGTCGTACTGGATTGATTGATATCCAACTTCACCTTGAATGCGCTTCAAGATATTTGTTGCATTGGCGCCTTCAGCTTTTGGAACAGTAAATGAAATATCTGTAAGGCCGGTTGCAGCAGCAGAAACGTTCTGCACAATCATGTCGATGTTTACATCGGCATCTGCAATCGCTTGAAAGATGCGAGCAGCAACGCCGGTGCGATCGGGCACTCCAACGATGGTGACCTTGGCCTCGGATTTATCGTGTGCGATTCCCGAGATGATTGCTTGCTCCATGTTGCCTCCTTCAGGATGGTTTTCAACCACCCATGTTCCTTCGTTTGGTGAAAATGATGAACGCACGTGAATCGGTAAGTTGTATCGGCGTGCATATTCAACGCAACGAAGATGAAGAACTTTTGCGCCAGCTGCAGCAAGTTCAAGCATCTCTTCGTATGTAACTGTTTTTAATTTACGTGCAGCGGGTACAACACGTGGATCGGCGCTAAAGATTCCATCTACATCTGTATAAATTTCGCAAACATCCGCGTCCAGTGCCGCAGCGAGCGCCACCGCAGTTGTGTCTGATCCGCCGCGTCCAAGAGTTGTAATGTCTTTTGTATCTTGCGAAATTCCTTGGAACCCTGCAACGATTGCAATCGCACCTTCAGAGAGCGCTTCTTGAATGCGTCCGGGTGTTACATCAATAATTCGAGCGCGACCGTGCGATGAATCTGTAATTACTCCTGCTTGGCTTCCGGTAAATGAACGCGCTTCATGGCCAAGACTTGAAATAGCCATTGCAAGAAGTGCCATGGAAATTCGCTCGCCCGCAGTAAGGAGCATGTCGAGTTCGCGACCTTCTGGCATTGGAGTAACCGCGTTTGCAAGATCGATGAGTTCATCGGTTGTATCGCCCATTGCGCTGACCACGACGACAACTTGATTGCCAGCCTTCTTGGTCGCAACGATGCGGGCAGCCACGCGCTTCATGCCCTCGGCATCAGCTACGGATGAGCCACCAAACTTTTGAACAATTAAACCCATGGCTCAATATTGAAGGAATATTTACGCTATTTCCACCTAATTACCGGATATCTCAATATACGAGACGGCCACTCATCCAAATAGTGAGACTAATTCTCTATATTGCGGCGACCTTCAAATGCACGGCCGAGAGTTACTTCATCAGCGTATTCGAGATCCCCGCCCACCGGCAGACCGCTGGCAAGTCTTGAGACTTTGAGCCCGAGAGGTTTAATCATTCGAGCAAGATATGTGGCCGTTGCTTCGCCCTCAAGATTCGGGTCGGTGGCCAAAATTACTTCAGTGATATTTGAATCGGATAAGCGCTGCATCAATTCGCGAATACGAAGTTGATCAGGACCGATTCCATCAATCGGACTTATCGCTCCCCCGAGGACGTGATACTTGCCGCGAAATTCGCGAGTGCGTTCGATTGCAATGACATCTTTACTCTCTTCAACCACGCAGATCTGTGAAGGGTCGCGGCGAGGGTCTCGACAGATTCGGCAATCAGTTTCTTCAGAAACATTTCCGCATTGTTCGCAGAATTTAACTCGCTCTTTAACGGTGCGAATAGCTTCAACAAGACTGAGCGCTACATCGCCATCTGTTTGAAGAATGTGAAAAGCAATTCGTTGTGCGCTCTTTGGGCCAATACCCGGAAGACGGCCAAGTGCATCAATGAGATCTTGAATTGCACCTTCATACATTCCGGTGCTCACGCTTCATGCGCCTTTTCACTAATAACCTGCGCACCGAGTTCGGCGGCAAGGAGTGCAGCTCCACTCAGAAGATTTGTATCTGATCGTGCTTCATCCTTTTGAACAGCGCGAGTCTCTGGCGTTGCATTTACATCGATAGAGGGATCCACAACAACTTCAATCTTTCGATCAAGGCCCACTACTTCGATAAATGCTTGGCGAAGAATTTCCTCAGATTCCGAGCGAACAAATGAATCTCGGGCGCCAGCATTTACGATTCCGATTGTTATTGCTTTGTCGTCGACTGCAATTATTTGCGCACTTGCACTAAGTAACGACCACGTAAGTCTGCGGCGCTTCTTGACGTTTTCAATCACATCTGGCCACATACGACGCAGTGCGCCAACATCCATTGAATCTACTTTTTCAACTTTTGCCTTTGGTTTTTCTGCAACTGGCTTTGCTTCAACCGGCTTGGATTCTGTAGCTTTAACTTCAACAGGGGCAGAAACTTTTGGCTTTTCTACTTCAACGACTTTAACTGGTGCTGATACTGGTGCTGATACTGGTGCTGCAATCCCATCAACTCTTTCAAGCCTCTCGATACGAGAGAGCAGACCAGCTTCTGATTTATCTCCACCTGGCAAAAGTATGCGGCCACAAATAAGTTCGAGAATTAGTCTTGGCGCAGTTGCTCCGCGCATTTGAGTTAATCCCTCTG
>WLNK01000002.1 GCA_009699795.1 Actinomycetota bacterium
CAAGGAAATCTGCTGCTGATCCGATGTCGTTTACTGCTACGACTGGTGATGCATTAAGTGAGTTAGACAAGGTGCTCCGTAGGGATAGAAAGTAATAGGACGCTAGAACTTTTCTAGCAGAACGGGCGTAAGACTACGGTTTGCTCTATCTATCGGGCAAATCCGTGCGTAGAAAAGTTAGGGTTAGTGAGCCGCTTCGTTCCAGCTTCTGCCGATCCCTACATTTACATCCAGTGGGGCTTTAAGAGGATAGGCAGACCCCATCTCTTTTCTGACAAGGGTCGAAAGTCTTTCTTCTTCGCCAGCTACAACTTCAAGAATTAATTCATCATGTACTTGGAGTAATAATCGCGATTTGAGCTTTGATTCGATAAGCGCGCCCTGCACATTGAGCATCGCTTGCTTAATGATGTCGGCAGCCGAACCTTGAATTGGCGCATTCAGAGCCATGCGTTCTGCAATTTCTCTTCGTTGCCGATTGTCATGAAGCAAATCTGGCAAATATCGACGTCTTCCCATAACAGTTTCTGTGTAACCGACTTTGCGAGCTTGCTCCACAATGCTTTTTAAATAATCGCGAATTCCACCAAATCGCATGAAATACCTATCCATCAGATCTTGAGCTGCCGGTGGAGTTAGATCTAATTGAGCTGCTAGTCCATATGAACTCAAGCCGTATGCAAGACCATAAGACATTGCTTTGATTTGTCTGCGCATTTCAGGATCAACTTCCGTTGCTTTTACTCCGAAAACTTCTGCCGCCACAGTTGCATGTAAATCTTCTCCACTTTCAAAGGCTGCTAGAAGTGCTTTGTCATTGGATAGGTGGGCCATGATTCGCATTTCAATCTGGCTGTAATCCGCTGTAAGCAGGGCGCTGTAACCATCACCAGCGATAAAACATTCACGAATTTTGCGTCCTTCTTCGGTACGTACTGGAATATTTTGAAGATTGGGACCAACGGATGAGAGTCTTCCGGTCGCAGCAACGGTCTGTGCAAAGTGGGTATGAATTCTCTTATCCGAAGCAATTTCGACTAGAAGACCTTCTACGGTTGTACCAAGTTTTTTAGTCTCACGTATGCGCAATAAAGATTCAAGAAGAGGATGCTGAGTCTTTTCAAATAACCAAGTAAGGGCTTCGGCATCGGTGGTGAAGCCAGTCTTGATCTTCTTTGTTTTAGGAAGTTTTAGCTCTTCGAAGAGAACAACTTGTAGCTGCTTTGGCGATGCAACATTGAATTCATGACCGGCTGCTTTATGGGCCGCTTTTGTTTCGCGATCAACTTCGCTTTCGAAGAAAGAAGCTAGCTTTTCCAAGGCTTTCTTATCTACAGCGATTCCTCTGTTTTCCATGATAGAAAGGAGTTGGGCTACTGGTAATTCAAGGTCGTTATAAAGTGTGGCGAGGCCTCTATCTGCTAACTCTCTTGTGAGCGAATCCCTTAAACCAAAAAGTGAAGTAGCGCTAGTAAGAAGTTTCTGTTCCTCTGAGCTTTCATCAAGTTGCGCGCCATCTCCCCATCGATCAAGTAAATCCTTTAAATCCTGTGTTCGCACCCCTGGGTTAACTAAATAGGCCGCAAGAGAAGTGTCAAATACAATTCCAGTGAGTCCATTTTCTCTTGAAACACTCTTACCATCATGGGTAATTTTTTCGACCTTGTCATCTAAAGCCCACGCACCCATTTTCGAAGAGTGCACAATCGAGACATCAGATCTCGAAAATGCAATTGCATATCGATGTAATTTGTCATCTTGTAATTCAAATGCCAAAGCTATCGAACCCACATGGACTGAAATTTTTGTGTCGGCTTCTTCAGGAGTAAGAACTCCCCCATCAATTTCAGAGGTAAATAGTGATGGCGCAGCCTCAACGCTCTTCGTGGAAGGTTTACTTTCTTTATTTAGTATCGGGGAAAGACGATCTTTGAGAGTTTTAAATTCAAGTGTGGCAAAGAGCGCGGCAACAGAATCTTCGTTCACGCCCTCCCAAGCTAGCGCGTCAATTGAAAATTCAAAGGGTGCATCATGAATGAGCTGAGTCAGCTCACGATTACGATTCACATTTTCGATATTTTCTCGAAGCGAAGCACCTACTTTGCCGGCAACATGTTCAGCCTTTGCCAGTAACTCCTTTAGCGAACCATATTCAACAATCCACTTCGCAGCGGTTTTTTCTCCCACTCCTGGAATGGATGGAAGATTATCGCTTGGGTCTCCACGTAGCGCTGCAAAATCGGGATATTGCTCCGGAGACATTCCATATTTCTCTTGGACTGCCTCTGGTGTCATGCGAGCCAATTCGCTGACTCCGCGCCTTGGATATAGGACGGTTGTCTTGGAATTAATTAATTGGAAACTATCTCTATCTCCTGTACAGATGAATACTTCAGCGCCTGCACTCTCTGCTCTTTTGGCAATCGTGGCAATAATGTCGTCGGCTTCATAGCCTTCTAGTTCAAATTGGGTTATGCCAAAGCCTGAAACAAGTTCATGAAGATAGGACATTTGTGATCTAAATTCATCGGGAGTTTTTGCTCGATTTGCCTTGTACTCCGGAAAAATTTCTGTTCGAAATGTTTTTCTTGAAACATCGAAGGCGACGGCGACATGAGTGGGCTTTTCATCCTTTAAAAGCGAGATCAACATCGTGGCAAATCCATAGATAGCGTTGGTGTGTTGACCTTGGGCGGTTGTGAAGTTTTCCGCTGGTAGGGCAAAGAACGCGCGATACGCCATTGAATGCCCATCGATAAGCAATAGGCGTTTTGCTGTCATGGCGCCATCCTATGTAACTCTCCCCCGACAAGTTACTATTTCGAACTATGACGCAACCTGACTATTTGGCAATCATTCGAGAACGTGGCACTGGCGCACTCGACAAAAAAATGGGTATTGAAATACTCGAGGCTTCGCCGCAAAGACTCGTTGCAACTATGCCAGTTGAAGGAAACACCCAACCTGTTGGACTACTTCATGGCGGAGCAAATGTTGTTCTAGCCGAGTCTCTTGGTTCCATCGGAACACAATTACATGCGGGTCCAGATCTCAGAATTGTTGGGGTAGATATAAACGCTACTCACCATAAGTCAGCAACATCTGGACTAGTGACAGCAGTTGCTACACCGGTATCTCTTGGTAAGACTCTTTGTTGTTATGAAGTTGTCATCACAAATGAATCTGGAGAACGAACCTGCACTGCGCGAATTACTTGCTTAATTCTTGCTAATCGTGCTTAAGAAGTTAGTGCGCGCCTGTTCCAAGGTATGCCTCACGCACCACCGGATCATTTAGCAAGTCGGAAGCTTTAGCTTCCTTAACTACATTTCCAGTTTCTAGAACATATCCTCTATGCGCACGCTGTAGCGCTTGTTGCGCATTTTGCTCAACGAGCAAAATAGTTACACCTGACTTATTGATTTCTGTGATGATATTGAAAATATTTGCAATCATCAGTGGGGCAAGTCCCATTGACGGCTCATCAAGTAACAAAACTTTAGGACGAGCCATAAGCGCCCTACCCATTGCGAGCATCTGTTGCTCGCCACCTGAAAGCGTTCCTCCAGGTTGGCTTGTGCGCTCTTTTAGTCTTGGGAAAAGGGAATAAATCTTGTCGAGATCTTCGTCCATCTCGGCCTTACGATCTTTTCGATTGAACTTACCCATTTCAAGATTTTCTAACACTGTCATGCCTGGAAAAATGCCGCGACCTTCAGGAACTTGAGATATTCCTAAATCTACTCTTTCGTGGGCTGGAATTTTATTAATTTCTTGACCATCAAAGACTATGGACCCTTGCGATACGTTGCGCAATCCAGAAATCGTTTTAAGGATCGTAGTCTTGCCCGCGCCGTTTGCTCCAATTAAGGTAACAATTTCACCCTGATTTACAACTACAGAAACTCCCTTAATGGCTTCAATCTTTCCGTAGTGAACATGAAGATCATTTATCTCAAGACGCATCAGTTGGTGCTCCTAAATAGGCTTCAATAACTTTCGGATCTTTCTGCACAACAGATGGCACATCATCAGCAATTTTCTGCCCGAAATCCAATACTGCTACTCGATCAGAAATTCCCATGATCAATGACATGTCGTGCTCAATGAGCAGAACTGTGTAGCCAGCATCTCTAATTTTCTTAATAGTCTGAGCCAGCTCAATTTTTTCAGCTGGGTTAAAGCCTGCCGCCGGCTCATCTAACATGATCAACTTTGGTTCTGTACCGAGAGCTCTTGCAATCTCTAATCTGCGCTGGTCGCCGTAGGGCAAATTCTTTCCAAGCTGATCAGCACGATGTGCAATTCCCATAAACTCCAAGAGCTCATAAGCGCGAACTCTGCTCTCTTTTTCTTCTCTGCGGGCTCTAGGAGTGCCAAAGAGATTTCCCACAAGCCCAGCTTTTTTGTGAACATCAGAGGCGGTGAGGACATTTTCTAGCGCGGTCATTTCACCGAAGAGACGCACATTCTGGAAAGTTCTTCCAAGGCCCAGCTTGGTAATTTGATGCTTCTTCTTACCTGCAAGGTCATCACCATTAAAAATAATTTGTCCTGAAGTAAGCGGGTAAACACCAGTGACCACATTGAAAACCGTAGTTTTACCAGCACCATTTGGCCCGATCAGCGCACAAATTTCACCCTTGTTAACGTGAAAATTCACTTCGTTGAGAGCGGTTACCCCACCGAATTTGATGGTTGCATTCTTAAGCTCGAGAACTTTTTCAGACACTACTGCGCGCCCTTCTCTTTTATTTTTTCACGCTTCTTACGCGGTAAGAGACCATCGGGTCTTAGGTTCATCATCAGGATGAGAACTAATCCAAAGATTAATTGACGCGCATCTGAGATAAAACGAATTCGCTCTGGAAGGTAAGCCAAGATAACCGCACCTGCTGCAACGCCCCAGATATTTCCAATTCCACCGAAAACAACGCAGGCAAGAATGAGCACAGAGACGTTGAAGTTAAACATCTGAGGTGCGATAACCATTACCTTTGATGCAAATAGGACTCCAGCTGCTCCACCAATAGCGGCGCCAATAACGAATGACCAGAGCTTGTAAACCAAAGTGTTGACGCCCATCAGAGACGCTACATCTTCATCTTGGCGAATTGCCTCCCATGCACGACCAGGTCTGCGAACTGTAAATCTGCGAATCATCCAAATAACTAGCAAAATCATAATCACTACAATCCAGAAATAATGAGCAGGATTCATGAGATCAAATTTGATTCCAAAAATTGACGGCGGATTTGGAATACCAGGAATTCCGTTTGTGCCGCCAGTGACTGTTAAATTCAGAGCAACGATTCGAATGATTTCTCCGAAACCAAGCGTGATGATTGCTAAGTAATCTCCGCGCAAACGAAGTGCTGGTAAACCAAGCAAAACTCCAGCTAGCATCGCAAAAAGAATTCCAAATGGCATTGCTTCCCATGTGTTCCAACCATAAAGGGTGCTCAATATGCCCATGGTGTAAGCACCAATTGCAAAAAATGCTACATAACCTAAATCGAGAAGTCCGGATTTACCGACAACGATATTTAAGCCAAGAGCCATCAATACAAACATTCCCACTGGATAGACCAAAACGTTTTCAAATGAAGTAATTGGTGTATTTAAGAAACTAGTTGGGCCCCAAGTTGCAGCAAAAGGAAGGAGGGCGACAATTGCGATGACGACAAGTGTGAAAACTGTACGAGTTGGTCGGTTCCAGCCATCCCAAACCTTTGCGCCTTTATCTCTTAAATTAATCATCATGTTCTCGTCTGCTGGACAGCTTCACCGAAGATGCCACTTGGTTTGATGAGTAGAACAAGAACTAGAACTAAGAAGACTGTTACAGATTTCCATTGTGATCCCAAGATTGCCGAAGCAAATTGCTCGAGTAACCCTAGAGAAAGGCCACCGTAGAAAGCACCGCGTAGATTTCCGATGCCTCCAAGAACGGCTGATGTAAAGGCTGCAATGCCAAGATTGAACCCGACGTTAAATACTGTGTTCTCGTAAGTAGTTGTATAGAAGAACGCTGCGGCGCCAGTTGTGAGACCGCCAATCGCGAAAGTCATAGTAATAACACGGTTGAGGTTGATTCCCATTAGCTTCGAGTTTTCTTCCGACATCGAAACCGCGCGAATCGCTTTGCCTAGGTGAGATTTTGTTACGAATATTTCAAGAACAATAAATATTACGATGGCGGCAACGATGGTCATCATGGTATCGATGCGGAAATTTGCTCCTGCGACCTCTCCAAAACTCCATTTATCTAAAACTCTCGGCGCGGAGTGTGAACGCGAGCCACTTAAAAGTCGTACTGATTCTGAGAGAAAGATTGAAGTACCAATAGCTGAAATAAGGCTGGCCAGGCGATTAGTGCCTCTGGCGCGTAATCGACGATAAGCGACAAGTTCCACAAGCATTGCTAACAAAGCGCAGACAAGCATTGAACCCATCAGAGTAAGTAAGAGTACGAAAATTAATTTGCCGCCACTTAGAGCAGGCAGATCAATTGCCCGCTTGAAAACAACTATCTCTATGAGCATGGTTGAAAAGGTTCCGACCATAAAAATTTCAGAGTTTGCGAAATTAATTAATCGAAGAACTCCATAAACCATGGTGTAGCCAAGTGCGATGAGGGAGTAAATCAATCCGAGCGCTGTGCCCTGTAAGGCCAACGCCCAGAACTCACTCGTTAGGACTGAAAAATTCATATTCCTACTCCACCGATTTCGCTGGTTTAAATTTGTGCTGAATATACAAGAAGCGTGGCCGCCTTACAAAGGTAAAGCGACCACGCGTCGACTTGTTTATGCTTTAAATTGCCTCAAATAGAGGTGAATTAAAGCTTCTTGTCGTAGATGATTTTACCTTTTTTAACGAGGTATCCACCTACTGCTGCTCCGCCAATAACGTCTCCATCTTGGTCGAATGAGATTGCTCCCCCGCCAATGCCCTTCCAGAGACCATCGTTTACGCAGTCAAGAATTGTTGAACGTGTTGTGTTCCCCTTCTTGATGCAATCGATGTAGATATTTGCTGAGTCATAAGCAGAAGTTACATAGAGTCCTGGAACTTTAACTCCAGTGATCTTCTGGAAGTCCTTAAGAACTGCCTTGCTTACGAGAGTATCGAAAGGTACGTCTGGTGCTGTCATACGAACACCTTCTGCTGCAGATCCTGCAAGACCTGGGAACGCTGAAGTATCAACACCGTCTCCGCCTGCAAAGATTCCCTTATATCCGTTATCGCGAAGTGCCTTAACGAACTTAGCAGCATCAGCATCGTAACCACCGTAGATAACTACTGCAGCTCCTGATGCCTTTACCTTTGAAACAACTGATGTCCAGTCAGATAGTGGAACTGGAACTGAATCTTGTCCAGCAACTGTTCCGTATGCTGGAAGAGCATCCTTGACTGCAACGATGAGACCTGCACCGTATGGTGACTTGTCATCGATCAAGAAAACCTTAGGCTTCTTGAGGCCGAGAGTTGCATACTTAGCAAGAGCTGGTCCCTGTGTTGCGTCGTTAACAACGACACGGTGGAATACAGGTGAACCGTTGTTCTTTGATAGTGGATCAGTCAGGTCAACTGCTGTTGCTGATGGTGAAACCATTGCAAGTCCAGCTGCCTTGTATGAAGGAATTGAGTTACGAGCTTCACCTGAACATGATGTTCCGATAACGCCAACTACAGCCGCATTAGCTGCGATACCAGGAGCAACGTTTGCTGCAACTGTTCCATCGCACTGTGAGTCAGCTTTGATGAGCTTAATTTTAACTTTTGGTTTTGTTGCGTTGTACTTAGCAACTGCGAACTGAGCACCTGGATACTGATCTACACCAAGTTGAGCGTAGTCACCAGTAAATGGGCCTTGAACCGCAATTGTCACTTCTGAAGCAGCGTTTGCTTGAGTTGTTGCAACAGCGCCGAAAACGAGCGCAGCTGATGCAGCAAGAGCAAGGCCGCGTGTGAACTTCTTGTTCATGTATTGCCTTTCCTCATCTTTTAGTCCCGGGACAGGGAAGCGGCCAGTTTAAAGGGGAATGCTTTAACGCCACAAGCCCAAACATGCGGGGCAAATATAAAGATTGGGTTACTTTCCCTCGGGAACAGCCTCGGGAGATATGACGGCCTGGGCGACTTCTTTCATAGTCAATCGGCGGTCCATAGCAGCTCTTTGAATCCAAGAAAAAGCTTCTGGCTCGGAAAGATTGAGCGCCTTCATAAGAATTCCTTTTGCGCGATCGATTAATTTACGTGTTTCAAGTCGTTCGTGTAAATCAGCAACTTCACTCGCAAGGCTAACCATTTGTGAATGCCTACTGATTGCAATTTCGATTGCGGGAACTAAATCTCCTATTGAAAATGGTTTGACGACATATGCCATGACGCCTGCATCACGTGCGCGCTCTACCAATTCCCGTTGACTAAAAGCAGTGAGCATCAATACGGGTGCGATAGAAATGATTTTTTCAGCAGCAGAAATGCCATCAAGAATTGGCATCTTCACATCGAGAATTGCAAGGTCAGGTTTGTGAAGTTCGGCCAATTCAATTGCTTGCGCACCGTCGGCGGCTTCTGCGACAACTTCATATCCGGCTTCACGCAACATTTCAATTAAATCCATGCGGATGAGAGCTTCATCTTCGGCAACGAGAATGCGAATGTTAGACATGTGCCTCGAGTCGGATTCGAACCGACACTATGCAGTGTTTGAGACTGCCCTCTCTACCGTTGGAGTACCGAGGCGTAAGTGCAAGTCTAACTGAAGAGAAAGAGAGCCGAAACTAAGAAGGTTACTTTGTGATGTTAGTTATGAGCGATAAGCGGGAGCAACGCCACCGACTGCATCGCCAACAACGTGCACGCGAAGTGCATTCGTTGATCCAGGAATTCCTGGAGGCGAACCTGCAACGATAATGACGCTATCGCCCTTGACCGCACGCTTTGAATCAAGCAACACAGCATCTACTTGCTTAACCATTTCATCAGTGTGGCTCACAACTGCGGTGATGAGCGGCTCAACTCCCCACGATAGAGCAAGGCGGTTATATGTTCCTTGATCAGGAGTCAGAGCAAGCATTGGAATTCCAGAACGAAGACGTGACATGCGACGCGCTGAATCACCGCTTGTTGTGAAGGCCACTAAATACTTCGCGTTTAATATCTTTCCAATTTCAGTTGCAGCCTTTGTAATTGCGCCGCCCTTAGTACGTGGCTGAGAAATCATTGGGCGGATACGATCGAGTCCGCCTTCTTCAGTTCTTGCAATGATGCGAGCCATTGTCTGCACCGCTTCAATTGCAAACTCTCCAACACTTGTCTCGCCAGAGAGCATGAGCGCATCTGCGCCATCTAGTACTGCGTTTGCACAGTCAGTTGCTTCGGCGCGGGTCGGGCGTGAATTTGTGATCATTGAATCGAGCATCTGTGTTGCAACGATGACTGGCTTTGCAGCATCACGAGCAAGTTCGATACAACGCTTTTGCACAAGCGGTACATCTTCAATCGGAAGTTCAACGCCAAGGTCCCCGCGAGCAACCATGATGCCATCAAATGCATCGACAATTCCTTGTAAGTTTTCTACAGCTTGTGGCTTTTCAATCTTGGCAATGACTGGAATTCGAATTCCTTCTTCATCCATAATGCGATGAACATCGGTAATGTCAGCTTCGCTTCGCACAAAAGAAAGCGCAATGAAATCTGCGCCAGCTTTTAGACCCCATCGAAGATCATCAATGTCTTTCTCCGAAAGGGCTGGGACAGAGACTGCCACTCCTGGCAAGTTGATTCCCTTGTTATTGCTAACAGCGCCCGGCTCAATAACTTTAGTAACAACATCGTTACCTTTTACTTCGGTTACTTCAACAGTGACTTTTCCATCATCGATAAGGATGCGATCGCCTTTTTTGCAATCTCCAGGCAATCCCTTATACGTAGTTCCAACGCGATCTTTTGTTCCTTCGACTTCATCAGTTGTAATCGTGAAAATATCTCCACGAGATAAATCGTGTGGGCCATCCTTAAATCGCGCGAGACGGATCTTTGGTCCTTGAAGATCTACGAGAATTGCCACCGGTACGCCAGCAGCTTTTGCAGCACTTCGTACTCGGTCTAGCCGACCTTGATGTTCTTCATAAGAACCATGCGAGAGGTTAAGGCGCGCCATATTCATGCCAGCAGCGATGAGTTCCTTAACTTTCTCTGGAGACTCAACTGCAGGACCCATAGTGCAAACAATCTTGGCGCGACGCATGTGTGTACCTTATCTATTAATTACTATTTTTTATAATTCTGGAATTAAACAGTCAGAGAACGTGTTGTGGGTTCGATTGGTGAAGGTAGTTGAGACTCCCCTTCTAGATAGGCATCAACTGCAGATGCTGCGCTTCGTCCCTCAGCAATAGCCCACACAATCAGTGACTGACCTCGACCAGCGTCTCCCGCAACATAAATTGATTCTTCGCTACTTTGAAATTTGTCATCTCTCTTAATATTTCCGCGATCATCGAGGGCAACTTCTAATTGATCGATGAGCGCAGACTTTTCTGGCCCAGTGAATCCCATTGCCAAAAATGCGAAATCCGCAGGAAGTTCGCGCTCTGTTCCTGGCACAGGTTGAAATTTTCCATCCGCAAACTTAGTTTCAACAATCTTAAGCGCCTTGAGGTTTCCATTTCCATCGCCGATAAATTCTTCTGTGCTTACAGAGAAGATTCGGTTATCTACTTCTTCATGAGCACTAGATACACGGAAGATCATTGGATAAGTAGGCCACGGTTGCGCAGATGGTCGCTCTTCTGTTGGGCGCGGCATAATTTCTAGTTGAGTAACACTTGCAGCGCCTTGGCGAATTGATGTTCCGAGACAGTCTGCTCCTGTATCTCCTCCACCGAGAATGACAACGTGCTTTCCGGCGACATTGATCGGAGGATTTTCTATTTCACCGAGGGCTTGCTTGTTACCCCAAGGCAAGAATTCCATCGCTTGGTAGACGCCTTTGTTTTCACGACCCTTAATTGCTAGATCACGCCATTGTGTTGCACCAACAGCTAAAACGATCGCATCATATTTCTTGCGAAGATCTGCGCCAGTTATATCAACACCGATATTTATTCCTGGGCGAAAGCGTGTTCCCTCTTTTTCCATTTGTGCAAGGCGTCGATCAAGAATGTTCTTCTCCATTTTGAATTCTGGGATTCCGTAGCGAAGTAGGCCACCGATTTTTTCAGCTCGTTCGTAAACTACAACTGTGTGTCCGGCACGAGTTAATTGCTGCGCAGCTGCAAGGCCCGCTGGTCCTGAACCAATTACTGCAACCGTTTTTCCAGTGATGCGATCTGGAGGTAGCGGAATAACATCCCCATTACCAAAAGCTTCTTCAACGGTGCGAAGTTCGACCTGCTTAATAGTTACAGGATCAACATTGATTCCAACAACGCATGCGGTTTCGCAAGGTGCCGGACATAAACGACCCGTAAATTCTGGAAAGTTATTTGTTGCATGAAGGCGATCTATCGCTTCCTTCTTATCTCCGCGCCACATGAGGTCATTCCACTCAGGGATGAGGTTTCCAAGTGGGCAGCCTGAATGACAAAAAGGAATACCGCAATCCATACAACGACCAGCTTGCTTCTGCAGATGTTCGATGCTTTGTGGTTCGTAAACTTCATTCCAGTCGCGAATACGTACATCTACTGGTCTGCGCTTTGGAACCTCGCGGGGTGTAGTTAAAAATCCTCTTGGGTCAGCCATTTGCTGCAACCTCCATTACATATTTATCTATAGGTAATCCTTCACGGTTAGCCTTTTCTATTGCAGCCAATACGCGCGCATAGTCGCGAGGCATAACGAGTGAGATTCGGTTAATGGCTGTATTCCAATCCTTCAGAAGTGCGTCTGCAACTTCTGAACCAGTTTCAACATGGAATGCAGAAACTATTGAGCGAAGTGTTTCTTTCTGGTCTTCTGGAACCGCGATGATGTCGACAAGTTCGGAATTTACTAACGCTGGATCTAAGTCCAAAACAAATGCGCGTCCTCCAGACATTCCGGCGGCAAAGTTACGACCAGTGCGACCCAGAACAACGACGGTACCGCCGGTCATGTATTCGCAACCGTGGTCGCCGACTCCTTCGACGACAGCAGTTGCGCCAGAGTTGCGAACGCAGAAACGCTCCCCCACTAGTCCGCGAATATAAATTTGGCCTGATGTTGAACCGTATCCAATAACGTTTCCAGCGATGACGTTCTCTTCAGATTTAAATGTGGCCCGCTCATCTGGGCGAACGACCACACGTCCGCCAGAAATACCTTTACCTACGTAGTCATTGCTATCACCATACAAGCGAATTGCAACGCCCTTTGGCAAGAATGCGCCAAGTGATTGGCCAGCAGAACCGTGAAGGGTTACATCAATAGTTCCTTCTGGCAGTCCATCTCCTCCGTAGCGACGCGTTACTTCAGCGCCAAGCATTGTTCCCACTGTTCGATTTACATTTCGAACAGGAACATCAATTCGAACAGCCTCACCCTTTTCAAGTGCAGGGGCAGCAAGTTTGATTAGTTCATTATCCAATGCTGCGGCTAGCCCGTGATCTTGAGTTGTTGTATTAAGAAGTGGTGAATCAACATCAGGGCGCACTAGCAAAGGAGAAAGATCTAAACCGCTTGCCTTCCAATGGCTCACTGCATCTTTCGTGTCGAGAAATTCAACGTGTCCAATAGCTTCCTTAAGTGTTTTGAACCCAAGCTCGGCAAGAATTTCGCGAACTTCTTCGGCAATGTATTCGAAGAATGTTTCTACAAATTCAGGCTTGCCTGAGAAACGAGCACGCAACTCTGGGTTCTGCGTCGCCACTCCAACTGGGCATGTATCCAAATGGCAAACGCGCATCATGATGCATCCAGAAACCACGAGTGGCGCTGTTGCAAAACCGTATTCTTCGGCACCAAGGAGCGCTGCAATTACAACGTCTCGACCAGTTTTTAGCTGACCGTCTGTTTGAACAACAATTCGATCACGCAAATTATTAAGTAGAAGAGTTTGCTGTGTTTCAGCTAGACCAAGTTCCCATGGAGCACCAGCGTGCTTAAGAGAAGTAAGCGGTGATGCACCTGTTCCTCCATCGTGGCCTGAAATCAAAACCACATCAGCGTGGGCTTTACTTACGCCCGCTGCAACTGTTCCGACTCCAACTTCAGCAACAAGTTTGACGTGAATACGTGCATTCTTATTTGCATTCTTGAGGTCGTGAATCAATTGAGCAAGATCTTCAATGGAGTAAATGTCGTGATGTGGTGGTGGAGAAATTAGTCCAACGCCAGGAGTTGAGTAGCGAACCTTTGCTACCCATGGATAAACCTTGTTACCGGGAAGCTGCCCGCCTTCACCCGGTTTTGCACCTTGGGCAATTTTGATCTGAATATCATCAGCGTTTACCAAATAGTTACTTGTTACACCAAAACGACCAGATGCAACTTGCTTGATAGCACTTCGCTTGGAATCACCGTTTGCCATAGGTATAAATCGATCTGGGTCTTCGCCACCTTCGCCAGTGTTTGATTTTGCACCAAGTCGATTCATTGCAATTGCGAGTGTCTCGTGAACTTCTTGTGAAACAGATCCGTAGGACATTGCACCGGTAGAGAATCTCTTAACGATCTCTGAAATTGACTCAACTTCATCGATTGCAATTGCAGGACGTGCACCTTCTTTAAACTTAAAGAGTCCTCGAAGAGTCATAAGCTCTTTACTCTGCTCATCTACCTTCTTTGTATAGCGTTTGAAAATGTCATAGCGCTTATTGCGAGTTGAATGTTGTAGAGCAAATACAGTCTCTGGATTGAAAAGGTGTGGCTCTCCATCACGGCGCCACTGATATTCGCCACCAATAGGGAGTCTCTTTGTTCCAGGAACTTCTCCCCCGGGCGGATAAGCAATGTGATGACGCTTAATCGTTTCTTCGGCAATCACATCCATGCTGACTCCGCCAAGGCGTGAAGTAGTACCAACGAAATATTCATCAACAACTTCTTGCGACAAACCAATTGCTTCAAATACTTGAGCACCCGTGTATGAAGCGATCGTTGAGATGCCCATCTTGGACATGACTTTGAGAACGCCTTTACCAAGACTCTTAATGACGTTGTAGACGGCTTTCTCTGGAGTAATTCCTGTAATAACTCCTTGCAGAACTAAATCTTCCGCGCTCTCCATAACGAGATATGGATTGACGGCGCCAGCTCCATAACCAATTAGTAGCGCGACGTGGTGAACTTCGCGAACATCTCCTGCTTCAACAACTAAACCAACTTTGGTGCGTGCTTTTTCACGAATGAGATGGTGGTGAACAGCTGCAGTAAGCAATAGTGATGGGATCGGACAATCTTCAGCATCGCCATCTCGGTCTGAAAGAACGATGATGCGAGCACCAGCAGCAATAGCTGTAGAAACTTCTTTCTTAATTTCCTCGAGTCGCAATTGAAGAGTATTTCCATCACCAGATACTGGGAAGAGTCCGCGAACTACGTAAGACTCAAGACCGGGAAAATCGCCGTCTGCATTTACGTTAACAATTTTCGCGAGTTCGTCATTATCGATTACCGGGAATGGAAGTGAAATTTGCTGACAAGACTCAGGGCCTGGATCTAAAAGATTGTGCTCTGGGCCGATTGTGCTGCCAAGGCTTGTAACTAACTCCTCGCGAATTGCATCAAGTGGCGGGTTGGTCACTTGCGCGAATAGCTGAGTGAAGTAATCAAATATCAGTCGCGGCTTATTTGAGAGCGCGGCTATTGGAGAGTCTGTGCCCATGGAACCAAGAGCTTCCATGCCGTTACGTGCCATTGGTGTAACAAGAATGCGCAGCTCTTCTTCTGTATATCCAAAAGCACGCTGGCGACGCATAACTGAAGAGTGCGGGTAAACAATGTGCTCACGCGCTGGAAGTTCAGCTAATTTTTTTATTCCGCTCTTTAACCATTGTCCATAAGGGGCCGCATCGGCGAGCTGATCTTTAATCTCATCATCTTCAATAATGCGTCCAGCTTCAATGTCGACAAGGAACATTTTTCCTGGTTGTAGACGACCTTTGCGAACAACTTTGTTAGGTTCGAAATCAAGTACGCCAACTTCTGATGCAAGGACTACGAGTCCGTCTTCTGTTACCCAAAAACGTGATGGACGAAGACCATTTCGATCAAGGACTGCACCAACTTGATGTCCATCTGTAAATGTCACACATGCAGGTCCATCCCATGGCTCCATAAGAGAGGAATGGAATGCATAGAAGTCGCGGCGTTTTTGCGACATCGTTGCGTGATTTTCCCAAGCTTCGGGAATCATCATAAGAATTGAATGTGGAAGTGAACGCCCCGCTAAGTAAAGAAGTTCGAGAACTTCATCAAAAGAAGCCGAATCGCTACCTGACATTTCTACGATTGGTGAAAGTCGACTCAAATCTCCAGGAAGTACATCGCTGGCAAGGAGCGATTCGCGAGCACGCATCCAATTGCGGTTGCCTTTAACGGTATTAATTTCACCGTTGTGAGCAATAAATCGATATGGGTGGGCAAGTGGCCAAGAAGGAAAAGTATTCGTTGAAAATCTTGAGTGAACTAGCGCCAGTGGTGACACGACTCTCTCGTCGCTTAAATCTGGGAAAAATTCTTCAAGCTGCCCAGTTGTAAGCATGCCTTTATAAACAATTGTTTGTGAAGACAGTGAAGGGAAATAAAGATCGAGTGTGTGCTCGGCACGTTTGCGTAAACAAAATGCCAAGCGATCAAGTGCGATTCCGGATTCATCTTTTTTGCCCGCGAGGAAAAGTTGTTCAAACTCTGGCATAACAGAAAGTGCTGTTTTCCCAAGCGATGTGGAATTGATTGGGAGTTTGCGCCAACCTAATACTCTTAGGCCTTCCTCGGCTGCGAGTTTTTCGATTTCACCTTTTACATCAGCACCTTTTGCAATAAATGCAATTCCTGTTGCGTAGTGACCGGCTGCAGGTAATTCAAAAGAAACTTCCGCGCGATAAAAGGCATCAGGTACGCGAATGAGAATTCCTGCGCCATCTCCACTATCTGGTTCTGCACCGGATGCACCGCGATGTTCGAGATTGCGAAGTGCGGTGAGGGCTTTTGAAACGATTTCGTGTGTTGCAACGCGGTTAAGAGTTGCAACCATCGCAACACCACATGCATCGTGTTCGTTGGCAGGATCGTAAAGGCCCGTTGGAGCAGGGAAATTAGATTTAAGCGCCATGAGCCTCACACTTTCGTTGTCTTGTTCCTACCTATATTTGGGACAACGTTGGCCCGGGCAAGCAATAGCGAAAGGGTAGCAAGTACGGCAGGAAATGTGCAGCCCGATTGGGCGCTATATAAATAGAACGGCCGCGTTAAATCCCGCTCATATGGAAGATCTGGCCAATGCCAGCTGTGATTGCCATACCGAGGCAACCACCAATAATCACGCGAAGCGTTGGAATGAAGAGTTTTGATCCAGCGGTTTTAGCGCTGAGAATTCCTGTAAAAGTGAGACCGATAACAGTGAAAGCGACGATACTGAAAGCAACCTTGCCTGGTGTTGGAGCAAATGCACCAAGGAAAGGAATTAATCCACCGGCAGTAAATGAAATTGCTGATGCAATTGCAGCTTGTACCGGCCTAGCTTTTGTATGAGGGTGCTGTCCAAGTTCATCGCGAAGATGTGCCTCAAGTGGATCTCTTGCATGCATGGCTTTTGCGACTTGAAGTGCAAGCTCTGGTGTTAATCCACGATTGATATAAATATCTTGAAGCTCGAGTAACTCACCTTCAGGATCTAACGCTAAATGTTCGATTTCTAAAAGTCGATCTGAATCTTCAATATCATTTTGCGAACGGACCGAAACAAATTCACCAACTGCCATGGACATCGCACCGGCCGCTATTCCTGCAACACCTGCAGTGATGAGAAAGGTTTGCGCGCTTGCTCCGCCGGCAGCAGCAGTTGTTACACCAATCATTAAGCTGGCTGTCGATACCAACCCATCATTTGCACCCAGTACTGCAGCGCGCAACCAACCCGCGCGATGGGTGCGATGTTGGAGATTACGTTGGTAAACATCTTCAAGTGCCATGCTTGCACTTTACCTGATGGCTTTTGAAAATTTGCGGTATGCAACGCCCGCACAAGCAAACAAAAGTATGGCAGCCCATTGATTTAAGCGCATTCCGCCAAACATGTGTGCAGAATCTATGCGAATCGATTCGATGAAAAATCTACCGAAGCTATAGGCCGCAACATAGAGGGCAAATCCTGCTCCAGGAGCAACTCGTGACGTCAGAGCTATAAGCAACATTGCAATTATTAAAGTCCAAATCATTTCGTATAGAAAAGTTGGATGAAATGTAGAAAATTCAGAAAATCCGATGGGGCGAAGATTTATAGGAATTTCCAGCGCCCACCACGTGTCGAGTGGCCTGCCAAATAGTTCGCCATTAAACCAATTACCCAAACGGCCTACAGCTTGCGCAATTAATATCCCTGGTGCAAGTGCATCAAGAAAATATCGAAACTGCGGAAGACTTTTTCCAAATTTCTTCTCTTGCCTCCTATACCCAAACCAAGCACCGAGAGTGCCGAGTGCAATTGCACCCCAAATTCCTAAGCCGCCTTCCCAAATTTTCAAAGCGTCCAGTGGGTGTCCATTGACTCCGAAATATCTTTCTGGCGATGAAAGAAGATGATAAATACGACCACCCAAAACGCCGGATGGCACAGCGATAATTGCAACGTCGGCGACCACGTGTTCGAGGCCTGGACCATTTTTTCTAAATCGTTTATCGCCTACCCAAATTGCTATCGCCACTCCGGCAATAATGCATAGGGCGTAGAGATGAATTGTTAAAGGACCAAATTCCAACTTCGAAATAGTTGGAGTTGGAATCTGGCGAAGTAGCACTTAGCCCTTAGCTACGGCTGCTTTAAACGCATCAAGTGATACTAAGTCTTTTGCATTATCAATCTTTTTACCGTTGATAAAGATTGTAGGAGTTGAATTCACATTTTTACTCCCCGCTTCATTGGCAATATTTTTTGTCCAATTTGCGTACTTAAGATCATCTATGCAAGATGAAAACTTCTGACTTGATACTCCAACGCCCTGACCTGCCGCCTTGAGATATTCATTGGTCCAGGTTCCGCTGTTTTCAGTCTTTGGCTGATTTGCATAAAGAAGTTTGTGAAATTCAAGGAATTTTCCATCATCGGCTGCACAACCGGCAGCATTTGCAGCGCTTAAGGATTCAAGGCCGATAAATGACATCAAGTGATAGACGACTTTTGCCTCTTTGTTCTTAATTAATCCGTCAATGTATTCGCCAGTAAGGCCTTCAAATCCGGCACAGTAAGGACATTGGAAATCCTCATAAATATCAATCTTCGGCGCTGATGCAAGATCTGTATTGAAAGAAATTCCATAACCATCTTTAACTGAGGCAATCGCAGGAATAGCCGCGGAGTTATCTGATTTCTTTGACACAAGCGTAGGAACCAACATCAGAAGTACCACTCCAACGACGACAGCAACGACGAGGTTGCGGGTGAAGTTATCTCTCTTTGGTGAACCGTCTTCTTTAGTCATTTTCTGATCTCACTCCGTTTATTAGTTCTTCGATTTATCTAACGAAAATCTTGTCACAGGGTACCTAATAAGCCATAACGAGAGTAAAACCAACCCGGCATCACGAACAATCTCTGGAAGATATTTAGTCTCGCTGGCTGCGACTTGGCCTCCCCCGCCGAAGCATCCGCAATCAATAGTCAGACCTCGAGCCCATGCCTGCGAAATGGCGATAATGAAAATGAACATAATCACACCGCCAGCAAAGGCCATATATCGAACGAATGCGCCAATGATGAGAAGAATTCCAATTGTGATTTCAACGTAAGGAAGAACGATTCCAAGAAAATTTGCAACGCCTATTGGAAGAATTTCATAGGCACGAACCGCCATTTGAGATTTATCGAGAGCTCCGGCTTTTAAATATCCGGCAAGGAGCAATACGCCTCCAAGAATGAGTCTAGAAATCAGACCAATCCAAGGCGAATATTTTTCAATCGAATTTTTCATCGACCTTCACGAACTCCCTTGGCCAACTCCTGCGTAAGTTTTTTAACTTCCTCAAGTCCAGATTCTTCATCAGGTGCATCAAGTAATTTATTTATAAAAGCTGATCCAACAATAACGCCATCTGCATAACCTGCAACACTTTTTGCTTGCTCCCGAGTGGAAACACCGAGTCCGACTGAAATCGGAAGGTTGCTAACTTTTTTGATTCGCGCGACTAAATCTGGAGCACCAGATGAGACGGCTGCGCGAGTTCCGGTAACGCCCATCAAGCTTGCGGCATAAATAAACCCTCCGCATTGTTTGGTTACGAGAGGTAGTCGCGCATCTGTTGTACTCGGCGCCACTACATAAATTCGATTGATTGAAGCGCTATCGGTTGCGGTAATCCATCGCTCGGACTCTTCAATTGTTAGGTCAGGTGTGATTACTCCCGATCCACCATTGTCAGCAATCGCCTGAGCAAATGCATCTACACCAAATCTTTCAATTGGATTCCAATAAGTCATAACAACGGCTGCTACACCTAGGTCAGTTGCAGTCTTTAACGCATCGAGAACATCGGAAGCCGAAGTACCTTGCTCGAGAGATTTGGTTGCAGCAGCCTGAATTGTCGGGCCATCCATCACGGGATCGCTATATGGAAATCCAATCTCAATGGCATCGACCCCACCATCAACAAAAGCTTTGATGACTTTTTTGCAACCCTGAAGAGTTGGAAATCCGGCTGGGACATAGGCAATAAGTGCAGCGCGGTTCTCAGCACGCACTTTTATAAAAAGTTCATCTAAGGCAGTCGGCATTTAAAGTGGGATTCCAAAATATTGTGCAGCGGTTTGTACATCTTTATCTCCGCGACCTGAAAGATTAATAAGAAGAATCGCCTCCGGCCCGAGTTCTTTGCCAACTTTTATTGCACCAGCGAGGGCATGTGCGGTTTCAATTGCAGGAATAATTCCTTCTGTTTTCGATAAAAGTGAAAAAGCTTCCATGGCTTCGGCATCTGTGATCGCTCTATATTCGGCGCGACCAATGTCATGTAGGTATGCGTGCTCTGGGCCTACGCCTGGATAATCAAGTCCTGCAGAAATTGAATGCGATTCAATGGTTTGACCATTTTTATCTTGCAAAACATATGAACGCGTTCCGTGTAGGACACCCATAGTTCCGCCTGTGATTGTTGCGGCATGGCGACCAGTTTCCACACCATCACCTCCGGCTTCAAGTCCGATTAAACGAACTCCAGCATCCGAAATAAATCTATGAAAAATACCAATTGCATTGGAACCGCCGCCGACACATGCAAGTACTGCATCCGGTAGTCGTCCTGTGAGTTCTAGAACCTGTTCCCGCGCTTCCTCACCAATTATTTTATGGAAATCGCGAACCATGGTTGGAAATGGGTGCGGTCCGGCAACTGTGCCTAATAAATAATGGGTTGACTCAACATTTGTGACCCAGTCACGCATTGCTTCATTTATTGCATCTTTAAGTGTTCTCGATCCAGAAGTTACTGGAACGACTTGCGCGCCAAGTAATTTCATTCGTGCCACATTGAGAGATTGGCGCTTTGTATCTTCTTCGCCCATGTAAACAACGCAATCGAGTCCCATAAGCGCGGCAGCTGTTGCTGATGCTACGCCGTGTTGGCCAGCACCAGTCTCAGCAATAATTCTTTTCTTGCCCATGCGCTTTGTTAGAAGTGCTTGTCCCAAAACGTTGTTAATTTTGTGGCTGCCGGTGTGATTCAAATCCTCGCGCTTTAAAATAATTCGTGCGCCACCAGCATGCTCTGCAAATCTCTTCGCTTCAGTAATAATGCTTGGTCTACCTGTGTAGGTAGCATGTAAGTGGTTGAGTTCGGCCACAAAGGTCGGATCTTGTTGCGCCAAAATATGTGCCGCGGCTAATTCATCCAGAGCTCCAATGAGAGCTTCGGGTACAAATCGACCACCATAAGGACCGAAATGGCCCAAGATTTCACTTTGGTCGATAGTCATAATGTCGCAAGCCTACCCTCGGCCTAGCAATATCCGCATGGCGGAAATCGGATCGCCCGCTCGAACCAGAGCTTCACCAACAAGAATTGCCTGTGCTCCATATCTTTCGGCAAATTCAACATCGCTACGAGTTGAAATTCCAGATTCTGCAACCTTAATTATCTCATCTGGAATACGGGGCAAGAGGTCGGCAAAAGCTGCGCTATCAACTTCTAGCGTCTTTAAGTTTCGAGAATTAACTCCGATGATCTTGGGCGAAATTTCCATTGCTCGTTCAAGTTCTTCTACCGTGTGTATTTCGATAAGCGAGGCCATATTCAATTCGGTTGCTAAATCATAAAAATCCTTCAACTGGCTTGTTGAAAGTGCGGCAACTATGAGTAGAACTACGTCAGCTCCATGTGCCCTAGCTTCTAAAAATTGGTATTCATCAATCATAAAATCTTTACGAAGTATTGGTAACTCAACGCTTTTACGCACTAAATCTAAATCTGAAAGTGAACCGCCGAATCTACGCTTCTCGGTAAGCACGCTGATGACACTTGCCCCAGCCTGACTGTATTGCTCGGCAAGTTTTGCAGGATCTGAAATGTCTGCAAGTGCACCCTTACTTGGAGATGATCTCTTAACTTCAGCAATAACTTGAATTCCATCGCGCGATAGCAAGGGATGGGCATCTACAACTTTCGGTGCATAAGTTAATTCTTCATGCACTTGTCCAAGTGGTTTACGCCTGAGAGCTAAGTCTTCGCGTACTCCCTCAATAATTGAATCAAGGACGCTCATTTTTTCTTTCCCTTTGTCGGATCAATTCCTTTATCAAGAGATTTCCAAGCTGAAAGTTCTCGAGGTGCGCGGTCATAGCGTTCTGAAATTCTAAATTTGCGGCTAATTAAATTCACCACGCTCATCGCAACAGCGATGAAGATAATGACGGCGAAAAGATTCTTCATGAAGTGGTTGCCATTTGATTTGCTGCACTTATTGCTCCAAGAACAGCGGCGGCTTTATTAAGACATTCTTGATTTTCAGATAGAGCATCTGAATCAGCCACTACACCAGCTCCCGCCTGAACATAAGCCTTCCCTTTGTGCAGCAGGGCAGTTCTGATTGCGATACAAGTATCAATATTTCCAGTGAAATCTATATATCCAATTGCGCCGCCGTATAGACCTCGACGAGTTGGCTCGAGAGATTCAATTATCTCCATGGCGCGTGGCTTTGGCGCACCAGACAAAGTGCCGGCAGGAAAAACTGCAAAGAGCGCATCCGTCGGTGATGATGTTGGTGCGAGTTGTCCGATGACAGTTGAAACGATATGCATAACATGTGAATAACGTTCAATATTCATGAAATCAATTACTTCGACACTACCTGGCGTGCATATTCGACCTAAATCATTTCTTCCAAGGTCGACGAGCATTAAGTGTTCGGCACGTTCTTTCGGATCAGCAAGAAGTTCCTCGCCTAGTCTGTAGTCCTCATCAGCTAAAGCTGAACGCTTTCGTGTTCCGGCAATCGGATGAACCATCACTTCCTTGCCGGTCACCTTCACTAACGCTTCAGGACTTGATCCGACAACTTCGATTCCGTCGGTAAATCTAAAGAGATACATATACGGGCTCGGATTGTGTAAACGCAGAGCCCTGTAAACATCAATTGCATCAGCTTTACATTCCATCGTAAATCGCTGCGAAAGAACTACCTGGAAAGCTTCGCCCGAGAGAATCTCTTCTTTAATGATCGCAATTTTTGAGATGTAATCTTCTTCTGAAATATTACGTACAAACTCAGGTTTTGCGGTCTCTTTAATCTCATCGACATAACCCGGCAGAGGATTTCGAAGATCTGCTTGCATCCGATCAAGACGTGAGATGGCATCGGCATATGCTTCATCAACGCGATCATCACTTGCATCCCAATTAATCGCATTGGCAATTAATGTAATCGTTCCTTCTGCGTGATCTAGAACCGCTAAATCACTTGTCAACATAAATGCGAGTTCGGGTATCGGAATATCCTTCTTTGAAAGCTCAGGAAGTTTCTCTAGCCTTCGAACAGAGTCATATCCCATATATCCAACTAGTCCGCCAGTAAGTGGTGGAAGCCCTGCAATCTTTGGTGACTTCAAATGAGCCGCTGATAATTTGAGAGCTTTAAGCGGATCCATTCCTGTCGGTGCACCCGCGGGGGCAGTGCCAACCCATACGGCTTTGCCATCTCTCTCACTCAGGGTTGCTGCGCTATGAACTCCAATAAATGAATACCGTGACCATGCGCCACCGTGTTCGGCAGATTCAAGAAGAAATGTCGAAGGTTTACTTTGTGCAAGTTTTCTATAAACGCCTAGTGGTGTTTCTCCGTCGGCAAGGAGTTTACGAAAGACAGGGATTACGTTATTTGTTTTGGCGTAGATCCGAAATTCTTCCAAGTTCATGACTACGCACCTTTATGTGAAGGCGTAGGTATCACTCGATGGAAGCAACTCTGTTCTCCTGTATGACAAGCCGGACCATGTTGATTTACTTTCAAAAGAATTGAATCGCCATCGCAATCAACTGAAATTGAAACGACGCCTTGGGTATTTCCTGACGTTGCGCCCTTTTCCCATAACTCGTTTCGGCTGCGACTCCAATACGTCGCACGACCTGTTTCGATTGTCAGCGCGAGAGATTCTTGATTCATATAAGCCAACATTAAAACTTCACCTGTATGAGCATCTTGGGCTATTGCAGGAATGAGAAGTTTTGGATCTTTAAGCAGCGCGAGAACTTCTGGTGAAAGGTTCGCGCTCATGCGCATATTCTGCCTTAGAAAGTAGCAGGCATGCGAACGGAATAACCCTGCTCGCGTAGGTACTTCTTCACATCACCAATGCGATGCACCCCAAAGTGGAAAACACTCGCAGCAAGTAGCGCATCGGCGCCAGCATCAAGAGCTCGTGCAAAATCTTGGAGTGAACCAGCCCCTCCGCTTGCAATGAGTGGGACATTTGCAACCTTTCGCACTGCTTCAATCATGCCAATGTCATACCCGGCACGAGTTCCATCGGCATCCATTGAATTGAGCAGAATTTCGCCAACACCAAGTTGGCAAGCTTTTTCAACCCAAGCTAGAGCATCCAACTCCGCACTCTTTCTGCCACCATGAGTTGTCACTTCAAATCCAGAGGCACTTCGTGCTCTTCGCGCATCAACAGAGAGAACTAAAACTTGTGATCCAAAACGATCTGCAATCTCTGCAATGAGTTGCGGGCGTTCTATCGCTGCTGTATTAATCGAAATTTTATCTGCGCCGGCTCTTAACAATTTGTCAACGTCATCGACAGTTCTTATTCCGCCACCAACAGTAAGTGGAATAAAGACTTGCTCGGCAGTCTTTCGAACAACATCTAGTGTTGTCTCTCGTCCCGAACTACTTGCAGAGATATCAAGAAAAGTTAATTCATCAGCACCTTCAGAGTTGTAAGTAGATGCCATTTCAACAGGATCACCTGCGTCGGTAAGATCAATAAAATTAACACCCTTAACTACTCGACCATCAGTGACATCGAGGCAGGGAATAATTCGAATAGAAAGACTCACTTCTTAGTTAACTCCAGCGCTTGGGCAAGTGTGAAAGCACCGGCATATAAAGCTTTACCAACAATGGCGCCTTCAACTCCAGTTGCGACCATAGAAGAAAGTGCAGCGATATCTTCCAGTGATGAAATTCCACCGCTAGCAACGACCGGTTTTTTTGTGACGGAGCAGACCTCTTTTAAAAGTTCCAAGTTCGGCCCTTTTAAAGTGCCATCTTTCGTTACATCCGTTACGACATAACGTGCACAACCATCGCGTTCTAGTCGCTGGATGGTTTCGAAAAGATCGCCACCCTCTTTCGTCCATCCACGCGCAGCTAAAACATGACCACGAACATCTAACCCAACAGCAATACGATCACCGTATTGACTAATTACACGAGAAGTCCACTCTGGATTTTCAAGCGCTGCTGTTCCTAAGTTCACTCGCGCGCAACCTGTAGCAAGTGCGCGCGCTAAAGATTGGTCATCTCGGATCCCGCCTGAAAGCTCCACTTTAATATCGAGGGCACCAACAACATGAGCTAGTAGATCAATATTTTCGCCTCTTCCAAAAGCTGCATCCAAATCAACTAAGTGCAGCCATTCTGCTCCGGCGCTTTGAAACTCAAGGGCAACTTCTAACGGTGCTCCGTAGATACTTTCTTTATCTATTTCACCCTGGACTAAGCGAACAGCTCGTCCATCTTTTACATCGACAGCAGGCAGAAGCTCGAGATATTTACTCACAGTGATTCCACCCAATTCTTAATTAACTTCAACCCAGCCGCTCCAGATTTCTCAGGGTGAAATTGCGTTGCCGCAACTGGTCCATCTTCAACAGCTGCGAGTATTTTCTCGCCATATGTTGACCATGCTTGAGACTTACCGACTGCGTTCTTTGCTGCATAACTATGAACAAAGTAAAAAGATTCTTTTTCTACCCCTTTAAAAAGAGTGGAGTTTCCTACGATATCCACGGTATTCCAGCCCATGTGCGGGAGAACTGGTGCGTTAATTTTTGTGATGCTTTCTTGCCAAATTCCAACACCTTTATTTAGCTCCGCCCCTGCGTGTTCATCGCCATCACGAAAAAGTATTTGCATCCCGACGCAAATTCCTAGCGTTGCATTTCCGGCCTCTTTACGCTTTCTAACAATGTCATCTCCCCCGACGCTCATGAGTCCGCGCATACAGGCGGCAAATGCGCCGACTCCCGGTACAACTAAACCTTTAGCTGAAAGTGCAACGCTTGAATCTCGAGTTACAACAACATCTGCTCCGCTTGCTTCAAATGCTCTCTGGGCAGAGCGAAGATTTCCGGATCCGTAATCGAGAATTGCAATCAACGTTAGAGAGAACCCTTAGTTGATGGAACTCCTGCAATTCCACCATCAAGTTTGACTGCATCACGAAGTGCTCGCGCAACGGCTTTAAATTGTGCTTCGAATACGTGATGTGCGTTTCGTCCCTCAAGGACTCTTACATGTAGTGCGATGCGCGCTTCGGCAACTATCGACTCCCAAATGTGACGTCCGAGTGTGGTATCGAAAGTACCGATAAGTTCAACAATTTCTGGTTGACGATGTACCAAATACGGACGTCCCGATAAATCGACTGCGGCTTGTACTAAAACTTCATCAAGGGGAACCATCGCATCACCAAAACGTCTAATGCCAATTTTGTCGCCAAGAGCTTCACGAAGAGCTTGGCCGAATGCAAGAGATGTATCTTCAACTGTGTGATGGGAATCCACATCAACATCTCCAGTTGTCTTCACTGTGAGATTAAATCCTGAGTGCTTTCCTAATTGAGAGAGCATATGGTCAAAAAAGGGAACTCCCGTATCAACGGAGATTGTGCCTTCACCATCAAGGTTAAGTTCGACAAGAACATGCGATTCTTTTGTCTTTCGTTCAACGCGTGCAGTTCTCATCATTTCTCTCCATTCAGACATTTTTTAAGCGCTTCTATAAATTTCTTGTTCTCAGCATCGTTGCCGATTGTCATCCGTATATAACCCGATAATCCCACATCTCTGATCAGAACACCTCGATCTAACATCATCTGCCAAAGTTGTGGCGCGGGAATATCAAATCCAGTGAAGAGAATGAAATTTGCAGAGCTCGGAACAACCTTGAGTCCTAGCGCTTCGACTTCGGCAACAACCTTTTTCCTAGAGTCAATAAGTTTCGAAACGGTTGCCAGAAGCTCAGTCCGATGTTCAAGTGCAACTTCAGCTGCTGCTTGAGTCAACGCACTTAAGTGATACGGCAATCTTACGAGAAATAGCGCTTCTACTAACTCTGGATTAGCAATTAAATATCCAAGCCGCGCCCCAGCAAATGCGAATGCTTTACTCATGGTGCGAACTACGACAACGTTTGGAAATTTATTGACGAGGGTGACAGCGGATTCTTCTTCATCAAATTCAGCGTACGCCTCGTCAACTATTAATAATCCTTCTACGTTCTTAGTCGCCTCTGCCATGACTCTTATTTCGGCGAGAGAAACTTTCGTGCCCGTTGGGTTATTTGGGGTTGTTATGAAGGTGAGCGCCGGACAAAGTTGCTGAACTTGTCGTGATGCCACATCAATATCAAGTGTGAAATCTGGGCGACGTCCTCCGTCGTGCCAATCAACACCAACCACCTTTGCAATCAGAGGATGCATCGAATAAGAAGGTGTAAAACCAAGAGTAGGTCTCGCGCCAAATGCAAGGTAAAGACTCTGAATGATTTCGTTACTGCCATTGGCAGCCCAGACGTTTTCAACTCCAAAAGAGGTAGCAGATTGCTCGTTAATAAATTCGGCAAGCTTTGCGCGAAGAACAGTGGCATCTCTATCTGGATATCGATTTAAAGTAGCTGCGACATGTGCAACTCGCTTAGTAATCGCTTCCACTAAAGCAGGTGAAGGCGCATAAGGATTTTCATTGGTATTGAGTGTGGCCTCTGCAGGTACTTGGGGTGCTCCATATGGAGAAAGCGCAGCTAAATCTTTGCGAAGTGGCAACCATGATGGCCATTGCTTTTGACTCATTGATTTTCCAGTCGCGCAGTCATAGCTTCACCGTGAGCTGGGAGATCTTCCGACTTTGCAAGGGTTACTACAGTTTCTGCAATTTCCTTAAATGCGCTTTCACTGTACTCAATAAAATGCAACCCTCGCAAGAAAGTTTGCACCGATAAACCACTGCTGTGGCAGGCACATCCACCCGTTGGAAGAACGTGATTTGAACCGGCTGAATAGTCTCCGAGTGAAACTGGAGAAAATCTTCCGATAAAAACTGCGCCAGCATTTCGAATTCTAGCTGCATCCACTACTGCGTTCTTGGTTTGAATTTCTAAGTGCTCTGCAGCATATGCATTAACGACATCTAAGCCCTGATCAATGGAGTCCACTATTGCGATTGCTGATTGCACTCCCTCAAGAGCGGTACGAATTCGTTCGCTGTGTTTAGTTTTTGGAACTCGTGATTGAAGTTCTTTGACAACCTCATCTGCTAACTCTGCAGATGTTGTGACAAGAACCGCAGCAGCAATGACATCGTGCTCTGCTTGACTAATTAAATCTGTAGCTACATCAGAGGCAATTGCGCTTTCATCAGCCAAAATTGCAATCTCCGTTGGGCCAGCTTCAGAATCAATACCGATGACTCCGCGGAGGGCGCGTTTTGCAGCCGCAACATAAATATTTCCAGGGCCTGTAACCAAGTCACATTTTTCGCAGAGGTTTTTCATGCCATAAGCAAATAGCGCTATTGCTTGAGCTCCTCCAACTGAATAAACCTCGGTGATTCCAAGAAGCGCACATGCGGCAAGGATGGTTGGGTGCGGAAGTCCTCCAAAATCCTTCTGTGGAGGCGATGCAACTGCAATGCTTCCAACCTTTGCAATTTGTGCAGGGATTACATTCATTAATACAGAACTTGGGTAAACAGCTCGCCCACCGGGAACATAAAGACCAACTCGATCGACAGGTACCCACTTCTCGGTAACGCGTCCGCCATCAACAACTTTTGTGGTTTTCTCACTTCGAACTTGATCGTTGTGAACTTTTTTAATTCGCTCTGCCGAAATTTCTAGGGCAGCACGAACTTTTGGATCCAAATTCGTAAGAGCTTTCGTTAATTCAATTTCAGGAACTCGAATAGAAGCGGGTTTGACTCCATCAAATTCAAGAGCGAGTTCGATGAGATCACTTTCATCTCCATTTTTTACTCGAAGCAGAATCGGCTCAATCAACTTCATCGCCGAGGAAATATCAAGTGTGGCCCGAGGCAGTTCGTTCTGATATCCAGATTTGCTGAGCGCGCGTCCACGTAAATCCACTCTGCGTATCGAAACTGGCTCTGACATAGAGCAAAGTCTACTTGCTCGCTTTTATTTGATGTGAGGAAATTAAGGCGGCGCTAAGCAATCAAACTAGATGCGCACAAGGCAATCAGGGCCAAGGATTGACTTCAAATCTGCGCTAAGGCTTGGCGATGATGTGACAAGGGCATCAATTTTCAAAGTCGTGCTCTTTGATTGATCAACTATTTGCAGGTGAACTTCTCGTTTTCCAGGATGTGAACGAAGAATCTCCTTCATCCGATCAATGACCGGAGGTGTTACTTGAGATTCAGGAATGGAGATGAGAAGAGGACCTACAGGTCCAGATGCAATATCTGGTGTTGACATTTCAAGTGCTGTAAAGCGAACTTGTTCATCTTGCCTGGTCACACGACCGCGAATAGTCACAACACGATCTTCTGTAAGGGTAAGAGCGTATTGATTATATGTATTCGAGAAGAAGAGAGCCTCAATCGCTCCTTCAAGATCTTCGATAGTAACGATTGCCCACGATGCGCCCTGCCTTGAAACTTTTCGTTGCACACCAGTTATAAGCCCGCCAATGGTAACTATCCCATCTTGCATTCCACCATCATCGAGCAGAGCGCTAATTGACATATCGGTATTAGATCGAAGTACGTGTTCAACTCCAAGCAATGGATGATCCGAGACGTAGAGTCCCAGCATTTCTCTCTCAAAACTCAAAAGTGTTGATTTATCCCATTCGTGTGACGGAATCTCAATATCAACTCCTGAAACTTCTGAGATGGATTCGCCGCCAAACAAATCAAACTGTCCAATAGCTTCTGCGCGCTTACTTTCGATAACTGAATCAATGGCTTCAAGATAGATGCTCATCAAGCCTTTACGCGCATGGTTGAGTGAATCGAATGCGCCGCCTTTTACAAGTGATTCAATTGTTTTCTTGTTGCAAACCTGAGCATCTACTTTCGCTAAGAAATCACCAAAAGATGTAAATGCCCCTTTAGAATCGCGAGCCGATTTAATGGAGGCTACAACTCCTTCGCCAACATTTCTGATGGCTGCAAGACCAAAGCGAATATCTTTACCACGAGGGGTGTACTCGGCATTGGATTCATTTACATCTGGCGGTAAAACTTTAATTCCCATACGACGACACTCTGAAAGATAAAGAGCTGATTTGTCTTTGTCATCACGGACGCTAGTTAGCAACGCAGCCATATATTCTGTTGGGAAGTTTGCTTTTAGATAAGCAGTCCAAAATGAAACAACTCCGTATCCAGCGCTGTGTGCGCGGTTAAATGCATAATCGGAGAACGGAATAAGAACATCCCAAAGTCGTTTAATTGCAGCATCTCCAAAACCATTTGCTTTCATACCAGCTTCAAAGGGAATGTATTCCTTATCGAGAATCTCTTTATTTTTCTTTCCCATAGCTTTACGCAGAAGATCTGCACGGCCAAGTGAGAAGCCAGCAACCTTTTGTGCGATAGCCATAACCTGTTCTTGATAAACAATCAGACCGTAGGTATCGCCCAAAATTTCTGCAAGAGGCTCTGAAAGTTCAGGATGAATTGGTTCGACAGGTTTGCGACCATTTTTACGATCGGCATAGTTATTGTGCGCGTTTTCACCCATTGGACCTGGTCGATAAAGAGCAATGACCGCGGAAATATCCTCAAAAGAATCTGGGGACATACTGCGCAAAAGCGCGCGCATCGGACCACCATCAAGTTGGAAGACGCCCAGAGTGTCACCACGTGAGAGAAGTTCGAATGTCTTTTTATCACTCAGTGGTAAATCTTCTAAAACTACGTCGATGTTTTGATTCTCTTTGATATTTAAGAGTGCATCATCGAGTACCGAAAGATTTCGAAGTCCCAGAAAATCCATCTTTAAAAGCCCGGTGGATTCACATGCGCCCATGTCGAATTGCGTAATGATTGCGCCATCTGCTTCGCGGCGATGAATTGGAATGACGTCTAGTAGTGGCTCGCGAGAGAGAATCACGCCCGCAGCATGCACGCCCCATTGCCGTTTGAGGCCTTCAAGTCCTTTTGCTAAATCAACTACACGTTTGGAATCCGGATCGCTTTCATAAAGTTGGCGGAACTCTCCGGCCTCGCCATAGCGAGAATCTTTTGAATCAAATACACCGGTGAGTGAAATATCTTTACCCATTACTGATGGCGGGAGAGCCTTAGTTAATTTTTCTCCAATTACATAAGGATATCCAAGTACTCGCGTGGCATCTTTAATCGACTGTTTAGATTTAATAGTTCCGTAGGTAATGATTTGGGCAACACGATCTTCGCCATATTTAAGCGTTGCATATCGAATCATCTCCGAGCGACGACGTTCGTCGAAGTCCAAATCGATATCTGGCATTGAAATACGCTCTGGATTTAGGAATCGCTCAAACAAAAGTCCGTGTTCGATTGGATCCAAACCTGTAATCCCAAGTGCATATGCAACAAGTGAACCAGCTGCAGAGCCACGCCCAGGTCCTACACGAATACCAACTTTCTTCGCATGTGCAACTAGGTCTGCAACCACAAGAAAGTAACCAGGAAATCCCATTTTGATCATTACATCGAGTTCATAATTCAATCGTGCTCGATGATTTTCAGTTGCCTTATCTCCCATCTTTTCAAGGAGTCCGCGAACTGCTTCTTTGCGAAGCCAGGAATCTTCAGTCTCCCCCGCGGGAACAGCAAAAGCCGGCATGAGGTTTTCACCTTCGCGAAGTTTTACATTGCAACGCTCTGCAATAAGTAAGGTGTTATCGCAAGCCTCTGGAATTTCCTTAAATATTTCACGCATCTGCGCAGGGGTTTTAAGATAGAACTCATCGTTATCAAATTTAAATCGTTTAGGGTCTGCAAGAGTCGAACCAGATTGAACGCAAAGCAGTGCTTCATGTGCTGGAGCGTCTTCGTGGAAAGTGTAGTGAAGGTCGTTGGTTGCAAGCAGCGGAAGTTTTAATTCGCGCCCTAACTTAAGCAAGTCGGCTTGGACTCGCTTCTCAATATCAATGCCGTGATCCATGACTTCGAGATAGAAATTGTGCGCACCAAAAATGTCTCGATAATCACTCGCAGCTTGAAGAGCTTCTTTATACGCACCCATTCTCAAGCGCGTCTGAATTTCTCCTCCCGGACATCCAGTTGTTGCAATGAGACCGTCTGCATATTTTGAAAGAAGTTCACGATCCATTCGAGGTTTGTAGTAATAACCTTCAAGTGATGCAAGGGATGAAAGTTTAAATAGATTGGCAAGGCCGTGATTATTTTCGGCAAGGATTGTCATATGTGTATATGCACCACCACCTGAAACATCATCTTCTCCCCCGCTTGCCCATTGCACGCGCTTCTTTTCGTGGCGGGATTCCGGGGCAACGTAGGCTTCAATTCCAATAATTGGTTTTACGCCGGCTTTGGTTGCTTGCTTATAAAAATCAAAAGCGCCAAAGACATTGCCGTGATCAGTCATCGCAATGGCAGGCATTTCTTGGCGAGCTACTTCATTTACTAAATCGCCAACACGAGCGGCTCCATCGAGCATTGAATATTCAGTGTGCACGTGCAAGTGAACAAAGGAGTCTTTATCGCCTTTTTTGGCGTTAGTTATCTTCTCTTGGCTCACAGTTGGAGAGATTAGTCGTTACGGAGTTACTGGGTCGGAAAGCAACGCCAAGCAAGCCTGAAGGTCAGGTGGATATGGAGCACGAAAATTTAGAGGCACTTTCGTCACTGGGTGGTTAAAACGAAGTTCTATAGCGTGAAGCCACGGGCGAGACATGAGAAGTTTCTTTCCAAGGACGGGATCTGCTCCGTATGTGGTATCTCCCACAAGCGGATGATTGAGCGCAGAAAAATGAACTCTAATTTGGTGCGTACGTCCTGTTTCCAGTTCGATCTGTAGTAATGAGACCGCTCTATAAAATTCAATGACCTCGTAATGCGTTATTGATTCTTTTCCATCGGCTACTACAGCGAAGCGATGATCTTCTTTTGGATGACGATCAATAGGTGCATCGATAGTTCCCGTTGAAGGATCCATGTGGCCCTGAACAAGTGCGTGATAGATCTTTATAACATCATGGCTTCTAAACATTTCTTTAAGCGCTGTGTAAGCGCGATCTGTCTTAGCAACAATCATGAGACCGCTCGTTCCAACATCTAAACGGTGCACTATTCCTGCTCGTTCTGCAGGGCCGGAAGTAGAAACAGTAAAACCGGCTGCAGTCAGCGCACCTACAACTGTTGGACCCATCCATCCAGGACTTGGGTGTGCAGCACAACCAACTGGTTTGTCGATCACAATGATGTCTTCATCGTGATAAACAACGGTAAGACCATCAAGTGGCGTAAGTGGAATTGGATCTTGATTAAGTGGAAGTGGCAATAAGACTTCAATAATCTGCCCGGCAACAACTCGTTCCGATTTTCCCATTGGTTTGCCACTACTTGTGATGTCGCCATCATCTAGCAATCTCACGATCGCCGTTCTAGAAAGTCCCAAGACTCGAGTAAGGGCGCTATCAATGCGCTCTCCAGCCACTCCCTCAGGAACGCTTAGCGTGCGAAGTTCGCGCTCCATTTAATTAATCCTTTTGATTGGCGTAATATTTCGAGCTGATAAAACAACAGCAATGCATGCTGCGATAACAATCGCACTATCTGCGATGTTAAAAACAGGCCAATGTGGAAGTTGAATCCAATCAATAACACCGCCTCGCAAGAGTGCAGGCTCGCGAAATATTCGATCCGTTAAGTTTCCAAAAACTCCACCGAGTACAAGACCCATGACGGCCGCCCATCCTTTTGAAGTAATTCGATTTGCGTAATAAGTGATTGTTAGGGAGGTTGCAAGGGCGATGAGTGAAAAAATAATTGTTGAACTAGTACCGAGACTAAAGGCAGCACCTGAGTTTTGAAGATATGTAAGTTGAAGTAACGAGCCTATGAGTTTTACAGGTTCGCGAGTCGAAAGTGTGTTTTGTGCCCAAGTCTTCGTTGCAAAATCGATAAGCCAGATTAACCAGCCGATAAGAAATATTCGGCGCACTTCAGCGCCGCTCTTCCTTCTGCTTACAGATCATGCAGAGTGTTGCGCGAGGAAATACTTGAAGGCGAGCCTTTCCGATTGCATTCCCACATTCTTCACAATTGCCATAAGTTTTATTCTCGATGCGATCAAGCGCGCGTTCTGTTTGTAGAACCAAATCTCGAGCATTTATCACCAGGGACATCTCATGCTCGCGTTCGAAAGTTTTATTTCCAGAGTCAGCTTGATCATCACCTGCTCCTTCACCCGAAGCAGCGATGAGCTCTTCCATCTCAACTTCAACAAGTGAGAGTTCGGCGCGTAAACGTACTAACTCTTTTGCGATCTCACTCTTTACCGCTTTTAGCTCAGTGGCTGTCCAAGGTGTTTCTGTTGCAGCAGCGGTTACCGGAGTTGGGGCAGCTTTGATCGGCTTAAGTGGCGCAATTTTCTTTCCACTCTTTACTGGACGAGCCGGAGGCGGCATAACAAGTCTGCGCTCTTCAATTACTGGAGTAGCAACTGGTGCAACAACTGTTGACACACTTACTGTCTGAGATTTCTCATCAACTGTCAGCGTTGTCTTTCCCGCTTTAGACGGAAACGGACGACCAGGAACTTTCTTAACAGGAATACTCTTCTTAGTTGATTTAGCCGCTGCCGCTTTCTTTGCTGCCGCTTTCTTTGCTGGCGCTTTCTTTGCTGGCGCTTTCTTAACAGCGCTTTTCTTTGCCGCAACTTTCTTCGCTGGTGCTTTTTTAGCGGCGGCCTTTTTTGCAGGAGCTTTTTTA
>WLNK01000020.1 GCA_009699795.1 Actinomycetota bacterium
ATAGTTTCCCTTCTCCTAAATGTAATCCCAGGTGTTTTATTTGCACTCGCGGAAACTAAAGTTACTTCGATATTAGCGGGAATTATTAACGCTGTTACTCCGCTCATGACGCTGCTTGTTATTCTGTTAGTTTTTCGAGATCAAAAACCAAAAGTTCAACAAGTTATTGGAATTGGGCTCGGTTTTGTTGGAGTCTTAACTGTTTTGGGGGCATGGCAAGGTCTTGGGGAGAACCCACTCTGGGCTGTACTTGTATTGCTTGCTGCTGTTACTTGCTACGGAATTTCATTTCCTTATTCAAAAAGATTTATCTTGCCGCACAAACTCAAATCCGAGTCAATGGCTGCTTCCCAAGTTTCACTTGCAGCAATAACACTTTTGCCTTTCTATCTTTACGATGGAATTGCAAAAGATGAATATCGGCCGGGCCCACTTCTTGCAATGCTAGGCCTTGGAGTATTTGGAAGCGGGTTTGCATACATATGGAACTTTAAGATTATGGAAGCAGCAGGCAGCGCAATTGCGAGTTCAGTTACTTATGTGACTCCCGTAGTAGCTGTAATCGTGGGAGTTATATTCCTACAAGAGAATTTAACTTGGTACGAGCCAGTTGGGGCACTCATTGTTTTACTCGGGGCGGCAATTGGGCAAGAGCGAATTAAATTTAGTCGATCTTAAAAGGTGCGCGGATTGGTCCAGGTTCAATGCCCGCTGCAGCATGATCTGTATTTTCGCCGCGAGCTAATTGAGCGGCATGGGCTTTATCGTGCCAACGCTCTTCAATCTTTCCAAACTTCCAAAGAGAGAGTGCTACTGCCCAGACAAGTGCAAAAGCCCCGACGATAAAGTAACCCGCGCTATTTAAATCAAAGCTAGCGGCGTAGTCCCAGAATCCTCCGGTGAGTTCAAGTTGCTTTGCAATAACTTGGCATATCTCAAGTCCACCAACAAAGAGTGCAACAGCAACTGAAAGCCCGGTGATGATGATGTTGTAATAAACCTTACGAACAGGTTTTGAAAAGGCCCAACCATAAGCAAAGTTCATGAACGAACCATCGATAGTGTCGAGAAGACTCATTCCGCCAGCAAAGAAGAATGGAAGAGAGAGAATTGCCCACCAAGGAAGTCCTGCAATAACAGATGTTCCAGCAAGTACTAATAGCCCAACTTCAGTCGCTGTATCAAAGCCGAGTCCAAATAGAATTCCGAGCGGATACATTTTCCATGATGCATCAATTCGACGTGCAATCGGACCGAAGAAGCGCATTAAGAGACCGCGAGAATTCAAGTGCTTCTCGAGTTCTTCTTCGTTGTAAAGACCTTTGCGCATCTTGATAAATACGCCGACAATTGAAACTAAGACAATTAAATTTAATAGCGCGATAAGCATTAAAAATGTGCCGGAGACTGTTGTTCCGATGAGTCCGGTGTAATGGTGAAGAGAAGAATTCTCATCCTTGAGCTGACTGCCCAAAGCTTTAATTCCGAAGTTAAGAAGAATTGCGAGCGTTGCAACAACGGATGAGTGGCCAAGGGAAAAGAAGAACCCAACAGCCAGAGGACGCTTGCCCTCGGACATTAATTTTCTCGTTGTGTTATCAATAGCGCTGATGTGATCAGCATCGAATGCGTGACGCATACCGAGTGTGTATGCAAGGGCAGCTGTTCCCCATCCGAAAAGCGATCCATCTGATAATTCGTATTTTCCGGTTGTTGCTTTCCACATCAAAATTGCACCCGCGATATGAAGGAAAGCGATGAAGCCAAACATCAGCGCCATGCGACGCCACTCATCGCGCGTGAGCCTGTCCCTAAGGGGAATGCGGGGTACGGAACGGACAATCTCGTTCATCTGTACTCCCCGTGAGCGCTGATTTCCTAGATGCAAATGATTTGCAAGAAGAAGAATAGGCCCAGATTTCGGGCCTGTCCAAGTGAAATAACGCGCAGGTGAGCGCGCAAAAGAGTATGGTCGCGATAAATCAACCGATGCAACAGGCGCGATACGGAGGTTTTGATGAACGAAGATGAAGGCCAAGACGAGCTCGTAACAGAAGAGATGCTCTGGGATCGAATTCCCGAAGTTAATGGTGAAGAACGTGCCAATACTTATTACGAACTTAGCGCCCGAATTTTCGCTCGTGGGCAATACGACGAAGCGCTCGCACTTGCTGAAACTGCGCGAGATATTTATTCAGAGCTCGGCGCCAGCGCACCAAGTGAAGGACTTGCGCAGGCGTATTCAGCAATTGGTTACAACTTAAATCAACTAAAGCGCATGGATGAAGCGGCAACAGCGATGAGTAAAGCTGTTGAAATTTTGCGCACAAATAAATCTCCTATTGCGCTCGAGCTCGCATGCACGCTCGGTGAGTGGTGGTATTCGTCTAAGAATTTTCAAAAAGTGATCGAGACGATGGAAGAGTGCGCGCAAGAGCACCTAGTTGATGGAAATCAAATCGGTGCCGCAAACGATCTGCACCTGATTGGCTGTGCTCATCGTGAATTAAAGAATTATTCGGCTGCGCTAGATTCATTTACAAAAGCGCGTGAGATTTTCAAAGCCGAGCGAGAGGTAATACATGTTGCTCGCTGTGACCAAAAAATTGCTTCTTGTTTCACTGAACTCGGCGATGGGGAAGCGGCGCTATCGGCCGCGCGCAAATCAATCGATGTTTTTGAAACTGCTCATGATCATCGACGCGAAACCTTCGCACTCTTTGAGTATGGCAAGGCAGAGATACTTTTGAAAAAATTGGATGATGGATTGGCAACGCTCGATAACGTGCTCACAATCATCACTGAAGATGAGCCAAAAGATTTCGATTTCATCCTCGATGTTGAATCTCGAATGGCAAAGGTAATGCGCGAACTTGGTCGCATTGACGATGCTAACGAAATCGAGCGCAGACTTGAATCAGTTCGCGAAACCCTCGGGCCGGGATCTGAACCCCAAGACGTTAAGGATCAGTGGCTTCCCTTTTAACAAAAGAGCTAAATTTGTTTTGGTAGGTGCTGCAGCGCCCAGTGATACATCGCAATTGCTCCCGCAGCTGATGCGTTCATAGATCTTGTAGAGCCATATTGCTCAATTGCATATAGAACTTCGCACACTTGAATTCCCTCATCCGACATTCCTGCGCCTTCTTGCCCAAATAGGAGCACGCAAGATTCGGGAAGCTCGGAACCTTCCAAATGCTTGGAAGATGGAACATTGTCGATGCCAATAATCGGAAGTGAATTCTCTTTACACCAAGCTGCGAATTCACTAATTGTTGGGTGGTGAATAACGGTCAAATATCTATCAGTAACCATTGCTCCGCGCTTATTCCAATCACGCTTTCCAACAATATGAACTGCACTGACGTTAAATGCATTGGCAGTTCGCACAACCGACCCAATATTTAAATCATGTTGCCAATTTTCAATCGCAATCTGTAATTTATGTCGCTTTGTATTGAGATCTGCAACAATTGCATCAACGCTCCAATACCTATATTTATCCAAAACATTTCGTCGATCGCCATTTTCAAGCAATTCAGGGTCATATTGCGGGCCTGTGGGCCAAGGTTTGTCATGAGGACCAACACCTACAACAGGGAAAAATTCTCCTGGACCTATCGTGGCCGGGGTATTTATTTCCATTAGCGCACTCTAAACTTAACTCGCACGAAAGGCTAGAAAGGTCTCACTCAAATGAAAACTATCTTTACTGTCGCATTTATCCTTCACATGCTTGCGATCATCGGAATTTTGGTGCTCCTGTTAAACCAATCGTTCAAATCTCCAAGAAAGCTTTCTGGTGGAGTCCTTCATAGTGCGCTAACAGCTCTTATTGCTGGAGTAGTAATGGTTGGAACTTGGACAAAGGTTCATCCGGATGAAGCCTTAAATCACACAAAGATTGGCGTGAAGCTACTTGTAGTCCTTGCGATTCTAGTTATTGGTTATGCAAATGTTAAAAAATCTGAGCTAAAGAAAAATACTTGGCTCACCCTCATTGGTCTCACAGTTCTAAACATCATTATTGCAACCTCTTGGAAATAGTCGCATCTTTAATGAAAAACATTAAGAAGGCTGTTCCCTGCCTGCTTTTGGTTGCGCTTCTACTTAGTGCACCCCAAGCAGAAGCCCTTGATCCCGGAACGGCTGTAAGTGTCTTTTCCAATGTGGCAACTGCATCGACCCTTCATGATCCAAGTGTGGCTCTCATTGACGCGACCACAGGAGATTTCATTTTCGAAGCAAACTCGAACTCACCTCGAAAGCCCGCTTCAGTTTTAAAGATTCTTTCGGCAACAGCCGCAATTAAATATTTAGATTCTGATCAGCGATTTGAAACAAAAGTATTTAGCAGTACGCAAGAAAAAAGCGCTGTCATTGTTGGAGAGCTAGATCCCTGGTTTAGCCTTCGCACAATTGAAGCGCAGAAAATGCATCGTACTTCCGTGCCAACTCTTGCAACAAAGATTCAAGGAGCCGTTGGAAAAAACCGGCATAGATTTACCGTTTATTACTCCAATTTATATCCCACAGATGTTGCCAATCTGAAGAAGTACTTCAGAACAAAGCATCGCACTATTGCCTTTAAAAAAGTTACTGAAGAAGAAGCGCTTTCAAAATCTCTTGACGAAGTTTTCGTCTCGACTTCACCGACAGTAAAAGAAATTACTACATGGTTTTTAACATGGAGCGATAACGTTCTTGCCGAGAGAATGGCAAGGTTTGCAGCGAGAGCTGGTGGATTTGCCTTCAATGACTACGGTGTTTCAGATACATTTAAATCAATTCTCACCGACATGGAGATTGATTCTTCCGCGCTAAATATTCATGATGCCAGCGGACTTTCAAAAGAGAATCGAATTACCGCTCATCTCATGGGGCAACTTCTCTTTAAGATTCATAAAGATCCAGAATTTTCGACTTTGATAAATGGATTACCCGTAAGTGGTCAAACGGGGACTCTTCGTAGCCGGTATTTAGATACAGCCCCAGAAGCCGTTGGACTTGTTAAAGCTAAAACTGGAACGCTTAGCGGAACCGTTAGTTTGGCTGGCTATGTTGAATCAGGAGATCACGAGTACATATTTGTTGTAATCGCAGACAAAATCGCAAGGGGATCTAGAGCAAGTAATCGCGCTAGAGCAACCTTAGATTCGCTACTTGGATCGATTGCCGCGCCTTTGGCAGAAAGTTCAACAGCGCTTAGCGGTTCGCAAACACTTTAATTGAACCACCGTAACAAGCAACCCACGTATTGCTAGTTGATGAGTCATATGTAACCCCAATTGGTTCGCTACAAACTTTTACCGTTTGTATAACTTTCATTGTTGATGTCGCTACTTTTGAAACTGTTGAACTTCTAAAATTAACCACAAAGAGTGCGCTTCCATCGGAAGCTATAGCCAGACTCCTTGCAGATTTTCCGGTAGTAACGCTCTTAATTGCCTTGTTGTTCTCCAAATCCCAAGCTATTACTTTTCCTGAAAGATTTAGCGTGGCGTAGAGAGTTTTACCATCTGGAGAAAGCTCAAGAGCTCGCGGATTTGTTCCAATAGGTATAAGTGTCTGAGAAAAGTCACCCAGATCAATTTTATGAACGTTCTTACCACCCATCTCTGCCACGTATGCAAATGCGCTATCACTTGAAATTGAAATTCCTCGTGGGTATCTTCCAATTTTTACATCGGCAACTGTTTTTTGAGTTTCAGTAGAAATCACGGTGACGGTATAGGAGCACCAATTACTTACCAGAATGTGTTTGTTATCGGGCGTAACTTTTACAACTTTCGGTACCGCACCCACGGGATACACGGCATCAATTGCGAAGGTACTTAAATCAACTCTAGAGAGAAAGCTCTTGTCATAACCAGAAGAAGGCGAGCATGTGTCATGCCCCTCTTTTTTCAACCCTTTTCCGTACATCGCATAATTTGTGAAGTAGAGATATTTGCCGTCGGGAGAATACGCGCCTTCTACAGGTGCTCCTTTATAGACCCCTGAATATTTGGAGAATCCAAAATCTGAGAGCACAACTGAGTCAGGAATTGTTTTTGTGAGTTCAAAAGTTTTTGCATCATAAATCGTGACCGAATGGTTGTACATCATGTTGTGCGCACTTATGAGCCCTGAATTAGAAGCTAGTACAGATTTAGGACTTATTGCTCCAGTAATTGTTTTGACTAAAACCATTTGAGTTTGCGATGAAATGGGATCTGCAGCACCGGTTTGTTGTGAAAGTACAAGTGCAGAAATAGCAATGCCAGATGCAATTAATTTACGCATCTGGCAAGGCTACTTGAAATTATTTGTTATTAGTCATCTTCACCAAACCCATGACGCTCTCCGCGCTCACCTCGTTCGTGTCGTTCACCAAATTCACCTTCATCGTCCCCACCACGATTAGTTGGTGGCTTTGCAATTGTTGGTGACTTTATTGTTGGCGCCTTGGTTGCCGTTGGCTTGGTTGTTGGTGTTGAAGATGAATTTACGACCGGAGTATTTTGACTCTGCTCTTGCACAGTTGGTGTTGGTGTTGGTGATGTGCTTTGCACTGCAGAAGCAGGAGACTCTTCTTGGGTTTGAGCTACAACGGCGCCAACTCCAAGAATTAGCGCTGTTGCAATGAGGGCCAAAATTGGAAGACGCTTGGTAATTGGGCGCACATTTGAACTCTTGTCATTGTCTGAAATTTCAAACCATTCGGGCTTTTGATTGGAAGTCATGAGGCGCCCCTTTCGTTACTCAAAAAGTAGGCTACATCTCTGAGAAGAATCTGTGAACTGAACGAAAATTTGCAAGTAATCTTGGCAAGTGAATTCAGTCCGAGCGTATGTAGACCTCATGAAGCTTCGAGTCGTTGAGCTCTTGCTCGTCACAACTCTTCCAGCGATGGTCCTAGCGCAAAAAGGGCTTCCTTCTTTTGGTTTAACCCTTGCAACAATTCTTGGCGGAACTCTTGCAGCCGGAAGTGCAAATGCATTTAACATGGTGATCGAGGCCGATGTAGATAAAGTAATGAAACGAACTTCTAATCGCCCATTGGTAACAGGGGCAGTCACAAAAATAGAAGCACTTGTTTTCGCATTTACAATTGGCATTTTGTCTCTTGCGATATTTAGAATATTTACTACGGCGCTTGCCACGATTCTTACTGCAGTTGCAATTGCTTACTATGTTCTTATATACACAATTGCACTTAAGAAAAATACCTCTCAAAATATTGTGTGGGGAGGGGCAGCAGGGTGCGCCCCAGTTCTGATCGGATGGGCTGCAGTCACGAATTCATTGTCACTTACAGCCTGGGCATTTTTCCTTGCGATTTTCTTTTGGACGCCTCCGCATTTTTGGGCCTTAGCAATCAAATATAAAGATGATTATGAAGCTGCAAAGATTCCAATGTTGCCAGTCGTTGCATCACGTAGCGTTGTCTTGAAGCAAATGTGGATTCACACGATCCTGATGGTTATTTCTTCGGTCGCCGTTCTTTCTTTTGCTGAGCTTCAATGGTGGGCATATCTCATCACAATCTCCCTTGGTGCAGTTTATGCATTTCAATTAAAAGAGTTAAATAGTGGTCAATCCAATTACGGCGCAGTTGCAGGGAAAATATTCCAGTGGTCGATTACTTATTTAAGCCTTTATTCATTATTGCTAGTAGTGGCTCAGCTTTTTAAGGCTTGAGTTAAATCTTTTACTAGATCATCGATGTGCTCAAGTCCTACTGAAAGTCGTAGAACTGATGGAGTGATTCCCATTTCAGCTTGTACATCAGGTGCAAGTCGACGGTGAGTTGTTGAAGATGGGTGAGTAATGAGAGATTTGCTGTCACCTAAATTGTTAGAGATATCAATAATTCGAAGTGCATCCATAAATTTGAATGCATCATCTTTAGAACCTTTAAATTCAATTCCAATCGTGGAACTTCCACCACTCATCTGCTTTTGCGCAGTTGCATAGTCAGGGTGAGACTTAAGTCCTGGGTAGCGAACACTTTTAATTTCAGCACGAGACTCAAGGAATTCCGCAATAGCTTGTGCGTTGTCATTCATGCGGCGTACGCGCATCTCCATGGTTTCAAGTGACTTAACTAAAACCCATGCATTAAATGGACTCAGCGCCGGACCAGTATGCCGATTAAATGGAATCAAGTTTTCGTGAATATATGAGAACGATCCAAGAACTGCGCCTGCTAAAACTCGCCCCTGGCCGTCAATGTGCTTAGTCGCTGAATACATAACTACATCCGCACCAAGTTCGAGCGGGCGTTGCAAAACGGGCGAAGCCATAACATTGTCAACAATTACTGTGGCGCCAACTTTGTGTGCCAAATCGCTCACCATTTGAATATCAACTATTTCCAAAAGTGGATTGCTAGGAGTTTCGATAAATACAACTTTTGTCGGCGCACTCAGCGCTTTTGCCCAATCTTCTTTCTTATTTCCTTTAACCAAGTCAACGCTTACGCCCCACTTAGGCAAAATTTCTGTTAACACAACATGACATGAACTAAACATTGCGGCAGATGCAACGATTCGATCCCCAGCGCTCACCAAACATGCAATAGATGCAAACATCGCAGACATTCCAGAGCCTGTTGCAACGCAATACTCGGCACCTTCAATTGCTGCAAGACGTTTTTCAAACATTGCGACAGTTGGATTGTGGAATCTGCTGTAAAGATAGTGATCAGTTTCATCGGTAAATGAATCAAATGCCTCTTGAGCAGATCCGTAAGTAAATCCACTAGTTAAATAGAGCGCTTCCGAAGTTTCACCAAAACCAGAACGAGCAAGACCGGCACGAACAGCATCAGTCTGGGGATTTACATCCCAATCTGGGGCAGGGCGGTTTGGACGTGGTTGGTAGCCCCATGTCTTCTCACTCATGTGCTAATCCTAAGGTTTGCCAGCTATATTCATTACATGCAAAAGCTCGCTATCTCGGTTACGGACCTGAGTAAGAAATATGCGACTGGTTTTGCGCTCTCACACGCGAACTTTGAAGTCCCACTCGGAAGTGTCTGCGGATTTGTTGGCCCAAATGGAGCTGGAAAGACCACCACAATTCGAATGCTCCTCGGGCTTATTTCTCCATCATCGGGCACGGCACGAATCCTCGGAGAATCTATTAATGATCCAGAGAAATATTTGCCACAAGTGGGAGCGATGATTGAAGGGCCAGCTTTTTATCCCGCGCTAACGGGAGCAGAAAATTTACGAGTACTTGCAACTCTCGGAGGATTTCCCAAAGAAAGAGTTGATGAGTTACTAACCAAAGTTGGACTTGCTGATCGCGGTGATTCTAAATACAAGACCTATTCACTTGGAATGAAGCAAAGACTTGGCATTGCTGCAGCGTTGCTTCCCAATCCGCAACTTCTAATTTTAGATGAACCTACAAATGGTCTCGATCCAGAAGGCATTCAGGAAGTAAGAGATCTTCTTCGTGAGTTAGCGAATAAGGGAACAACGGTATTTGTCTCCTCCCACTTACTTTCTGAACTTGAACTCATTAGCGATTATTTAGTCATGTTACGCAAAGGCGAGGTGGTCTTTGCAGGTCCAATACAAGAATTATTTTTAAAACAGCAACCTGTAATTTTGGCTCAAGGTAGTAAGGAAGAAGATTTAGAAAAGATTCTTGCAATTGCAGTTGCCGATGGTCACCGCGGAACTATTCGATCAGGTGTTGCACATATCGAAGGGCCACAAGAATGGGCTGGCGTGTTAAATCAAAAAGCATTCCAAGCAGGGATTGTTCTCACGCAACTTTCGCCGCAGCTACCAAATCTCGAAGAGACTTTCTTTGAAATGACTGGGGATAAGAAATGATCCGTATTTTCAAAGCTGAATGGCGAAAATTACGCCGACCAACTCTTCTCATCGGAACTCTAGGCGCAGTTATCTTTTTCAGCGGATTGGTTTCATCACTTTTATTCTTGCTTTTAGATTCACCATCTGGAAATGGTGATCGAGGAGTAGTGATAACAAGAGAAACACTTTCATTGGCTGGCGGAGCGACTAAAGCATTTTCAAGTGTCGGTGGCTTACTCGGAATCGTGGCACTCTGTGTATTTGCCGCACAAACGGCGCAGGAATACACATACGGAACTTTGCGCAATATTTTGGTACGCCAACCGAGCCGAATAAAAGTTTTGGTGGGCAAATTTGCCTCAATGAAAGCCTTTGCTTTCTTGATGGTTTTGGTGAGCGCAATAGTTTCCATCGGAGTTTCATTTGTACTGGCTGGTGGAAAAGATGTTTCAACTGCACTTTGGTTTAGCGCTGACGGACGCTTAGAAATTGCGAAGACTTTTCTTAATGTAACGATTTCTGTAATCGGATATGGGCTCTTTGGAATGATTTTGGGGCTGCTTCTTCGTTCTCCTATTAGCTCAATTTCAATTGGCGTTCTCTGGCTTCTAATAATCGAAAATATTGTGGGAGCTTTAAAAGCAAGCTCTCTCAACTGGTTACCAGGAAATCAATTCTCATCAATTGCATCTGGTGGATCAGAGTCTGTTTCATATACACACGCTCTTACTTTCGGTGGAGCTTATGTATTTGTCGGACTATTTATCGCAGTCGTACTTTTTGTTCGCAGAGACGTAGCCAACTAGCGACACTCGCATCAAAGGCAAGTAATACTCAAAGTACTGATTTATCCTTCACTAAATAGAATTTGTGGAGGTTTGCGCGTGCGCTCTCGCAGGAAGTTAATTTCACTTGCCGTTATTTTCGGCCTAGTGCTTACTTCCGCGCCAGCGATAGCAAAAACTCCTAAACCAACTCTTGCCGAAATCGAGGCAGCAAAGAAAGCTGAAGCGGCTAAAAAGGCTGCAGCTGATGCAGCGGCTGCAAAATTAGCGGCAGCAAATAGAACGCTGAGAACACTCACCGCAAAGGCAAACGCGGCCCGGGCACTCTATGTCAAAGCGCAAAAAGAATTAGAAGTAGCCACAGCTGCGGCGAATGCTGCAGCTGCAAAAGCAATTGAGACACAACAAGCAGTAAATAAAGCCCACAACGTAATTGGAAAACTAGCAAGCGATGCATTCATTATGGGTGGAAGCTTGAGCGATTTAGAACCACTCTTAAACGCCAGCGGACCACAAGAATTGGTGGATCAGCTCACGACTCTTAATTCTTTAGGTAAACAGAATTCGATTGCGCTAGCTCGATATAAAGCAGCAGAAGTTGTTGCGAAAGCTGCAAAAAAAGTTGCAGATGACGCAAAACTTAAACAAGAAGCTGCTACCAAGAAAGTTGCCGCAGCTAAGAAGGTTGCAGATGATGCAAAAGCTGAGCAACAAAAAGAGGTAGACAAACTTCAGGCCATTCAGGATGCGCTCATGCGTGAATTAAATAGCGCTAAGAAAGTTCGTGTAACTCTTGAACAACAACGCGCACTTGCCCTTCTTGAAGAAGCCAATGCGAATGCTGCAGAAACCGCACAAGGCCAGAAGAAAATTTGGCCAGATATTGGTTTCAAGGGTCGTTCAACTATTCGCACATCTGAATCCCAACGACTAGCCGCCGTTGCATATGCCAAACGCCAAGTCACCGCCCGTAAGC
>WLNK01000021.1 GCA_009699795.1 Actinomycetota bacterium
CATTTTTACTTGGATGCGAGCCTTAGTTTGACGACCTCATAATCTGAACGAGCTCATTTAAGTTTCATATCTTTCGCATCCATTTCTTTAAGTTCTGTAAGGAACTTCTTAAACGCAGATACATCCGGCGATTCTGTGAGTTTGAAGGCCCACTTGAACGCTTTGCGCTGTATCGCATCGAAGCCACACGCCGTGTGTAACCTCGCTCCCCTGCCTGGCAAGTTTCGCTTTAGATCTGGAGTAACAACTCCATCAACTAAAACAACTCGAAGCAGGTTCGCTGAATTTTCGCTTTTTCGACAAGCTATGCAAGTCCGTATCGCAAAGATGCGAAGAGGTTTCATTGCCCGCCAACCACTCGAATTCAACGGCTAAAGAATAGCGAACCTCCCGCCGATTACCTAAATAGGCAGGATTTTAAGCGTTATTGCGTTACGGGATTGTCTGGATGAATATCAATTCTCCATCCAGTAAGGCGGGCGGCAAGGCGTGCATTCTGCCCATCTTTACCAATTGCAAGAGAGAGTTGGTAATCCGGTACAACAACCTTTGCAGAGCGAGTTGATTCATCAACTATTACAACGCTTGAAACTTTTGCAGGCGCAAGAGCATGTGCCACAAATTCTGCAGGATCTTCAGACCAATCAACGATGTCAATCTTTTCACCGTGCAATTCATCCATAACGGCGCGCGCACGAGCGCCCATTGGTCCAATGAGTGAACCTTTTGAACTTACTCCTGCGCGATGCGAGCGAACAGAAATCTTGGTGCGGTGTCCTGCCTCACGAGCAACTCCCATGATTTCAACAATGCGATCTTTAATTTCAGGAACTTCGAGTGCAAAGAGTTGTTTTACAAGCGCTGGATGACTTCTAGAAAGCATGATCTCTGGGCCCTTCATGCCTTGCTTAACTTCAACCACAAAGCACTTAATGCGATCACCATGGTTATAGATTTCACCCGGGACTTGTTCTTGAGCGGGAATTTTTCCTTCATAGCGCCCAAGGTTTACATAAATCATCTTGGGGTCTCGACCCTGCTGAACAACGCCAGAGATGACATCTCCAACCGAAGCAGTAAATTCAGTGACGATTTCGGCGTCATTTGTCTCGCGCATTTTCATCTTAATAACTTGTCGCGCGGTGGATGTGGCGATTCGTGAGAATCCATCGGGTGAGTCAATATCTTCGCTGATGCGTTCGCCGATTTCATTGAAATTCGGGATAAGAATTTGAATCTCACCAGTCTCGCGATTTAACTTCGCATGAGCATGACGCTTTGCATCATCAGTCTGGTTATATGCGGTGAGTACTCCAATTTCGATCGCAGTAATTAGCTGCTCGAGAGGAATTCCCTTCTCATTTGTAAGGTGAACAAGTGCATCCATTTCTACATGCATTTACTTGCCATCCTTGCGGTTAAATTCAATTTCTACGACTGCGCGCTTGATGTCGGAGAGTGCAACTACAACTTCCGAACCCTCTTTTTTGGTTTCAATTGTGAGAGTCACATCAGAATCGGTATTTGAGAGAATTCGGCCAGTAATGACGTCTCCATCTATCTTTGTGATCTTTAACAGACGATCATTATTTTTTGCAAAGTGACGAGGTTTTGTAAGTGGGCGATCGATTCCAGGGGATGTAACTTCGAGGGTGAATGGCGTATCTCCCATAATTGGAGATTCATCTAAGAGTTCCGAGATTGCTCTTGAGGCCGAGGTAACTTGATCTAAATTAAGTGCGACTTCTCCATCAACGATGCAGGTAACAATGCGATGTTTTCCGGGAGAAACCAATTGAACTTCTTCGAGAAAGAATCCCTGCGCAGTAACAGCAGGCGTTATGAGCTCTGCAATCTGATCCGTGAGCGCCATCGGTAAATCTCCTTATTAAGTTGTAAGGAGAAATTTACCACTTACTTAATGGACTTTAAAATCCCAACGATTTCATTGACGGCGCTTTCAACTGCTACCTCAGATTTTTCACCGCTCTTGCGCACTCGAACTTCAACCTTGCCTTCGGCTAGTGCCTTACCAACTACAACAATGAGCGGAATTCCGATGAGCTCAGCATCTTTAAATTTCACTCCCGCACTTGGATCGCGGCGATCATCGAGCATTGTTGAGATTCCGTGAGCCTCAAGGCTAAGAGCAATCTCCTCTGCCTTTGCAAATATTGCATCGTCTTTACCGGTTGCAACTATGTGAACTTTTGCAGGGGCAATTTCTACAGGCCAGCTAAGTCCGATCTCATCATGAGTTTGTTCTGCAACAGCTGCAACTGCGCGAGATACACCAATTCCGTAGGAACCCATTGTGACAACTTGTGATTTTCCATTTTGATCAAGAACGGTAAGGCTGAGTGCTTCTGCATATTTACGACCGAGTTGGAAGATGTGTCCGATTTCGATCGCACGATCAATGACTACAGGTGTCTGGCACTTAGGACATGAATCACCGGCACGAATTTCAGCTGCTTCAACGTATGCGTCGACTGTGAAGTCACGACCATTTACGACATTGCGCGCATGCATATCTTTCTTATTTGCACCGGTCACCCACGAAGTTCCTGGCGCAACGCGGGGATCTGCGTAAACAGTAATTCCATTTTTCTTGGCATCTTGTGGACCGATATATCCCTTGACTAAACCTTTGTGTTTTGCGAAATCTGCATCTTCAAATACGCGAATCTCTTTTACTCCAGAAAGATTTGCCTGTAAACGTTTTACATCTACCTCGCGATCTCCTGGAACTAAAACGCAGATTGGCTTTTCATCTGCCATCAACATAACGTTTTTGAGAGTACTAGCACCGGTAAATCCCCCGCCAAATTTTGTATTGAGAAGTTCGACAAGTGAATCTATCGTTGGTGTATTTGGTGAATCAAAAGGCTCTGCAGCACCCACGCCACTTGGATCTCCCGGCGCAACGGTAGTAACCATCGCTTCTACATTTGCTGCATACCCACATTTTTCGCAGAGTACATATGTATCTTCACCGGTATCGCAAGGAGCCAAAAACTCCTCAGATGAAGATCCACCCATTGCACCTGCAACGGCTGAAACAATGTTGTATTTAAGACCTAAACGATCAAAAGTCTTGATGTATGCCGAACGATGCTTTTGATATGACTCAGCCAGTCCTTCATCTGTGAGATCAAATGAATATGAATCCTTCATGACAAATTCACGCCCGCGGATGATTCCAGAGCGTGGACGAGTTTCATCGCGATACTTAGTCTGAATTTGGTAGAGCGATACTGGCAAATCTTTATACGAGGAATATTCGCCCTTAACCATCAAGGTAAACATTTCTTCGTGGGTTGGACCTAGTAAGTAATCGCCACCCTTGCGGTCTTGCAAGCGAAATAAATCTGGTCCATATTCTTGCCAACGATTAGTTTGTTCATACGGTTCTTTTGGAAGCATCGCGGGGAAATGAACTTCCTGAAATCCAGCAGCATCCATTTCTTCGCGAACTACACGTTCGATATTGCGAAGAGTGATGTAACCCAGCGGCAACCATGAATAAATTCCTGCTGCAATTCTGCGAATGTAACCCGCGCGAACTAAGAGGCGGTGACTTGCAACTTCGGCATCTGCCGGGTCATCTCGCAACGTACGCAAGAACAAGCCGGACATTCGCAACATGCGAAGAGCCTAACTGATAGAGACCGTTGGTTGCCCTGATGAAACGCCAGCAGCTGCCATCTCTGCTTCAAGGCGCTTTGCCTCTTCAATAAGTGTCTGAACAATTTCGGCCTCTGGAACAGTCTTAATAACTTCGCCCTTAACAAAAATCTGGCCCTTGCCATTACCTGAAGCAACTCCAAGATCTGCTTCACGCGCTTCACCGGGTCCATTTACAACGCATCCCATTACAGCAACGCGAAGTGGAACTGTCATCCCTTGCAATCCAGCTTGAACTTTTTCAGCGAGTGAATACACATCAACTTGGGCGCGGCCACATGATGGGCAAGAAACAATCTCAAGTTTGCGCTGACGCAAATTAAGAGATTCGAGAATTGAAATTCCGACCTTTACTTCTTCGACAGGTGGCGCCGAAAGTGAAACGCGAATTGTGTCGCCGATTCCTTCTGATAAAAGAATTCCGAAAGCTGTCGCAGACTTGATTGTTCCTTGAAAAATTGGACCGGCCTCTGTTACGCCAAGGTGTAGAGGGTAATCACACTTTGAAGCGAGAATTCTGTAGGCGTTAACCATTGTCACTGGATCGTGGTGCTTTACCGAAATTTTAATATCTGAGAAGCCATGTTCTTCGAAGAGCGATGCTTCCCAGAGAGCTGACTCTGCCAGCGCCTCCGGAGTTGCTTTGCCGTACTTCTTTAAAAGTCGTGGATCTAGTGAACCAGCGTTAACGCCGATGCGAATTGGGATTCCTGCATCTCCAGCAGCTTTAGCAACTTCTTTAACCTTGTCATCAAATTGCTTAATGTTTCCTGGGTTAACGCGAACCGCGGCGCAACCGGCATCGATGGCTGCAAAAATATATTTTGGTTGGAAGTGAATATCTGCAATCACTGGAATCTGTGACTTCTTTGCAATTGCAGGAAGTGCGTCAGCATCATCTTGGCTTGGAACAGCAACGCGAACAATCTGACAACCAGAAGCTGTGAGTTCAGCAATCTGCTGAAGCGTTGAATTGATATCTGAAGTAAGAGTTGTACACATTGATTGCACGCTTACCGGTGAATCGCTACCTACTCCGACACTTCCAACTTTAAGTTGCTTAGTCTTTCGACGAGGGTGCAACGGAAGTGGTGGGGCTGAAGGGATTCCGAGATCGACCATGAACCGTATTCTGCCTCAGAATTAGAGATTGAGCGAAATAGGATTGAAAATATCGGCAATGAGGAGCAACACAGTCATTGCTGCCAGCAGAACAAAGACCACCATTGTGATGGGGGTTAGGACTTTTACATCGATGCCAGCTGGCCTTGGACGACCTCGAAGGCGTGCGATAAATGCGCGAATTTCATCAGCGATTGCAATCGCCATATGTCCGCCATCGAGTGGAAGTATTGGCAAGAGATTAAATAAACCGACGAAGATATTCAGTGATGCAACAATGAGAATAAGAGTTCCGATGCGCTGTGAGCTATTCATAGTTCCACTTGATGCTGCTTGACCAGAAACTCTGGCAACACCAACAACTCCAACCAAACCATCTGATGCGCGTTCTTGCCCGCTAAAAGTTTGACCCCAAAGAGATGGCAACTTTGATGGAAGTTGTATGAGCGCCTTTGCAGATGAAGCGGTCATATCCCAAGTAAGGGCTGCTGATGCCTTCACTGAGGTAACTGGATTTAATCGCTTTGTACCGATTTCATTCATCACGCCGAGTAGATAACGAGATTCGGATTTAGAAATTTTAGTGAGCTTTGGAGCTGCCGAAATTGTGATCTCTTGGCTACCGCGTTTTACAAGAAAGGTAAGTGTTGCACCCTTTGAATTGCGAATAGTTGCAGCGTCTTTCGACCAATCTTTAACCGGCGTGCCATTAATTGCAATGACTTCATCGCCCTTTTCAAAGCCGGCAGCTGCTGCCGCTGAACCTGCAACCACATCAGAAATTTTGGGAGTTAGTGCGTTGACACCGACTCCTGAGAGCAAAACGAAAATCAATAAGAAACCGAGTACGAAGTGGTTAAAAGATCCTGCACCAAGAACAATGAGTTTCTTCCCGGAAGATGCTTTATAGAAAGAGCGATGCTCTTGACCTGGCTCCATTACTTCATCTGGATCCATTCCTTGAATACGGCAATATCCCCCAGCTGGAATTGCTTTAATACCGTATTCAGTATCACCGCGCTTTGTAGACCAGATGCGTTTTCCAAAACCTAAGAAAAATTCGCTGACCTTCATGCCGAATTTCTTTGCTGTTAGTAAGTGGCCGAGTTCGTGCACCATCACAGATAGAAGTAGTGCGATGAAAAAAGCTAAGACGCCGATGGCTTTCATTGTTAAATCTGCTCCTTATGCCTTTGCGAGTAAGTCTTGTGCGATACGTCTTGCATCATCCTCGATTGCGCTGACATCTGCGAGATCACGAAGGGAACCAGATGACTTTGAGCCAAGTTTCTGAACGACTTCTTCGACGCACTCGATAATTGAGGTGAAGCCAATGCGTCCATGGATAAATGCTTGCACAGCAACTTCATTAGAAGCATTAAAAATAGCTGGGAGTCCTCCCCCAAGTTCGCCACATCTACGTGCAAGTTCGATTGCCGGGAATTTTTCACCATCAATTGGGGCAAAGGTCCACGTATGTGCCTTGCTCCAATCTATTGGAGGCGTTGCGCCAGCCACACGATCTGGATAGTTAATTGCGAAAGCAATTGGAGCCTTCATATTTGGCGGAGAGGCCTGGGCAATAGTTGAACCATCTACATACTCCACCATTGAATGCACGATTGATTGCGGATGGATCACAGCTTCGATTTTCTTGTACGGCATATCGAATAAATAATGTGCCTCAATTATTTCCAAACCTTTGTTCATCAGCGTTGCAGAGTTAATGGTGACAACCGGTCCCATGGACCATGTTGGGTGTGCAAGGGCTTCATCCAAAGTAACTCCCGACAAATCTGTGCGATCTCGGAATGGTCCACCACTTGCAGTTAAAACAAGTTTTGCCACTGCCTTCTTTGCATTACCCATAAGGGCCTGCCAGATTGCTGAGTGTTCTGAATCAACAGGAATTAGTTGATTTTCTTTTGCTAGCGCCATCACTAAATCGCCACCTGCGACAAGGGATTCTTTGTTAGCAAGTGCAACGCGGTTACCAACTTTGAGAGCGGCAAGAGTTGGGCCAAGTCCAATAGATCCAGTTATCGCATTTAAAACTACATCGCATGTGATTGCTGCAATTTCTGTCGATGCATCTGGGCCATCAATAACGTTTACACCGGGAAGCGCGCTACGGATTAAATCTGCGTTATTTACTACGCCTACTACTGAAACTTTAAACTTCTTTGCTTGATCGATAATTTCGTTCGGATTTGTGCCGGCTGATGTAATCGCAATGACCCTAAAGAGCGAAGGATTGGCCTCAACTATTTCTAGCGCTTGAACACCGATTGACCCGGTTGACCCGAGTATTACTAAATCGCGCATGTGTTAAGAGACTTTGCGTTTGCGTGAAACGATTTGCCCAACAATAACCAGAGCAAGGGCCAAGAAAAACATTGATGAACCAATTACGTTGGCCTGTGGTGGAATACCGCGTGCGGCTGAAACATAAATGAATTTCGGAAATGTAGTCAGGGTTCCAGAGTTGAAATTGGTAATGATGAAGTCATCAAATGAAAGGCTAAAGGAGAGCAGTGCTGCTCCTGCAATTCCTGGAGCAACGAGTGGAAGAGTTACTCGACGGAAAGTTTCGAATTCATTTGCGTAGAGATCCATCGCAGCTTGTTCAAGGCGAGGATCAAGACTTGCAATACGAGCCTTAACTGTGACCACGACGAAGGAAATACAGAAAACAATGTGGGCAATCACAGTTGGCCAGAAACCTGGGTTGATTTTAAATACTAGGAAGAGCGTAAGAAGTGATGCACCTAGAACAATTTCTGGAGTAGCCATTGGCAAGAAGATAAGCAGATTGGAAGAAGATCGTCCCTTAAATTCGTGGCGACCAATTGCGAAGGCAATCATCGTTCCAAGAATTGTTGCAAAGAACGTGGCAAGGAAGCCAATCTTGATTGAATTACCGAGTGCGTTACAAACTTCTGGCGCACCACAAGGGTTCTGCCAGTTTGAGAGAGTGAAACCTTTCCAAATAAGGTTTGACTTTCCGCCATCGTTAAATGAGAAAGCAAATGTGTAAAGCACAGGTATAAATAAATAAGTAAAAGCAAAGATTGCATAGATGCGAATTAAATTGCGGCCAAACCAACGTGAAACTCGAGCACCAAATGGAATGGTTGGAATCGGTGCCTGAACGGATGCGCGGCTCATACCAACTCCTCCGTTCCAGCTTTGCGAATATAAATAGTGACAAGAATCAAAATTGCCGCCATCAATGTAAATGAGAGAGCTGCAGCAGTTGGGTAATCAACAACTTTGAAGTAGCGAGATTCGATGACGTTTCCGATCATCTTTGTGCTTGGGCTTCCAAGAATTGCTGCGTTGACGTAATCACCCGCTGCAGGAATAAAAGTAAGTAGCGTTCCGGCAACTACTCCAGGCATTGAAAGTGGAAGAGTTACTTTACGAAATGTTGTAAAACCATTTGCGTATAAATCTCCCGATGCTTCAAGTGTGCGAGGATCAATTCGATCAATCGATGCATAAAGTGGAAGTGTCATAAAGGGTAAGAAGTTATAGGTCATGCCCATTACGACTGCAAAAGCCGTAGATGTAAGAGTCGAACCTTCACTCAAAATGCCAAGAGATCTCAAGGTGGGAACTATGAAACCTTTTTCACCAAGAATCTGCTTCCATGCAATCGTACGAAGCAAGAACGAGGTGAAAAACGGCGCGACAACAAGAACTAGTAAAACGTTCTTCATCTTGCCAGCTTTAAATGCAATTGCGTATGCCAGTGGGTAAGCAATCATGAGAGCTAGCGCCGTTGCAATGAGTGCATATAGAAATGATCGACCGAATTGCTCTTTATTTTCTACAAATGCATCGATGTAATTCTTAAGGCGAAACGTCTGCTCGTACTGTCCTGTATCTCCCCCGGCTATCGGAGTTTGAGTCGAGGTTTGTGCCAAGTTAGCGATTGGCAAGATGAAGAAAGTAAAGAGGAAGGCAAAACCCGGTAGAAGTAAAAGGTACGGAGTCTTTACCTTGCCCATGTTGATCTTTACTTACTCTTCGTCTAGATCTTCTGGAACAACTTCAGAACCAGCTGTTGCATCTTCATCTCCGCGAAGTGCGAAGGTAAAGATTGGCTCCCAAGAAATGTTGACCTCATCGCCTTTATCAAATGGGGCAACGCCATCATCGTTTTGTTCAAAGACCATGAGCTCTTGTCCCCAAGGCATCGCTACCTGGTACTGAGTTGATACACCAATGTATGAAACATCTTCGATGCGACCACCAGTTAATACATTCCCGTTAACCGGTGTTTGAAGGCGGGAAATACGGAACTTCTCAGGTCGTATTCCTGCATAAATTGAGTTATCAACCGCGTGTGAACGATTCTTTGGCAGCGAAATCTTTTGACCGAAGAGGTCGACAACGTGTGAATCTCCATCAGAGCCGGTAATAGTTCCCTTAATAAGGTTTGACTGACCAAGGAAGTTAGCAACAAATGCAGTCTCCGGATTGTCATACAAATCTGCAGGTGAGCCCATCTGCTCAATTTGTCCTTCATTCATCACAGCAATCGTGTCTGCCATTGTCATGGCTTCTTCTTGATCGTGTGTTACGTGAACGAATGTGAGACCGACTTCTTTTTGAATCCACTTGAGTTCGATCTGCATCTGACGACGAAGCTTGAGATCGAGTGCGCCGAGTGGTTCATCAAGGAGCAAAAGTGCTGGGCGGTTAACAATTGCACGAGCAAGGGCGATGCGCTGTTGCTGTCCACCGGAAAGTTGCGTTGGTTTGCGCTCTGCAAGATGTGGAAGTTCTACGAGATTAAGAACTTTATCTACCGCTTCTTTAACATCTTTAACACCGCGTCGGCGAAGACCGAATGCGATATTTTCAAAGATTGTTAAATGTGGGAAGAGCGCGTAGTTCTGAAAAACTGTATTAATTGGTCGCTGATATGGCTTTGTTGTAGTGATATCAGTGGTACCAAGGTGAATGCTTCCTACAGTTGGCTCCTCAAGTCCTGCAACCATGCGAAGCGTTGTGGTCTTGCCACAACCAGATGGTCCAAGGAGTGCAAAGAAAGAGCCTGCTGGAATTACAAGTGAGAGATCATCAACAGCGTTGAAGTCACCATATGTTTTGGTGATTCGTGTGAGTTTTAAATCCCCACGCGCTGTCGAAATATCGGCCACTAGTTACCTGCAGCTGCTTGGAATGCTTCTGTCCAAGAAGTTTCTTCAGCTGGTGTAAGAGCGCGGAATACATGCAGACGAGACTGAGTCTTAGCCGTTGGGAAGATGAACTCGCTCTTAGCTAGATCTGGAGCAATCTTTTCCATCTCTGCTTGTGCGCCATCGACCGGACATACGTAATTCACATATGCAGCTACTTCAGCAGCAATTGCCGGTTCGTAGTAGTAATTGATGAGCTTTTCAGCATTCGCCTTTCCATCTGCATTTGCAGTTGAAGGAATGAGCAAGTTATCACCTGAAATAGTTCCGCCTGATTCGGAAATTGCGAAATCAAACTTTCCAGCATTTTCAGCTGAGAGTTGGAACATGTCGCCTGACCAACCTATAACAGCTGATGCATCTCCGCTGATGAGGTCTTCCTTGTACTCATTACCCTTAACTCCACGAATCCAGCCATCTGCGATTTTCTTCTTCAAGAAATCAACAGCGTTCATGAATTGTGCTTCGGTAATCTTTGAAATATCTACACCTTGTGACATTGCAATAATGCCGATGGTGTCGCGCATTTCAGAGAGAACAACAATCTTTCCCTTGTTCTGAGGCGCGAATAGATCGTCAAGAGTTTTGATTCCCTTTGGGTTAACAGATTTGTTCCAGCCAAATCCAGCCATGATTCCTTGCCATGTAAGTGATGACTCACGGTTTGGATCGAATGACGGATGTGCAAGTGAAGAAATAATGTTCTTCGCATTTGGAATATTTGCCTTATCAAATTTTTGTGTGTACCCGAGACGGATAAAACGACCCGCCATCCAGTCTGTTGGTGTTACTAGGTCGTAACCAATGTCTTCACCAAGCTTTAGTTGTCCTTGAACTTTTCCGAAAAATTCATCGTTGTCGTTAATATCTTCTAGATATTTAACATTTATTCCCGTTGTCTTGGTGAAATTCTCTAGTGATGGGTAGTGCTTTCCTGATTCATCTAAATCTAAGTAAAGAGTCCAGTTAGCCCAGCGAACGGAATCTTTTGCAGCTCCGCTTGAACTAGCGCCGCCACCACAAGCAGCGAGCGCAGTTGCACCTGCAACGCCACCGAGGCCGGCAAGAACAGCACGGCGAGAAACTTGTGAATTAATAATTGCGCGTGCTTCTGGTGATAGTGATTTCTTGTTAGCCACGTGGTGGACTCCTTTTATTTCCGGTGTAAGGGACGGTTGTGCGAGGCCCAAGATATAACCCAGATGGCCTCTAGGCCAAACCCTTTTGCCATGTTTTAAGTTACGAATTTGGAAACTTTTAGGCGTTGAGATTGGTCATGACATGCTTGATTCGGGTGTAATCCTCGAATCCGTAGCCTGAGAGATCCTTGCCATAACCCGAGCGCTTGTATCCACCGTGAGGCATCTCAGCTACGAGTGGAATATGGGTATTAATCCAGACTGTTCCGAAGTCGAAGGCCTTTGCCATTCTCATCGCCACGCCATGGTTGGTTGTCCAGACTGAAGAAGCTAGCCCGTACTCAACGCCATTGGC
>WLNK01000022.1 GCA_009699795.1 Actinomycetota bacterium
ACGCGGCCTCCGCTGTCTTTGATGATCTTGAGATAAGTCTCAAGGCTTGGTGTGACTGTGCGTTCTTCAAGCTCTGGGTCGAGAATGACCATTATTTCATAGTGACGCATGCGTTAACCCGACCTCCTTTGGACTAAGACGGCCACGGCATTTCCGTGACAGGAGGGTTAATACTTTTTACTGCGGGCTAAGGGTACTTGTCGGCGCTTTCAAAGAGAAATTCACGCAGGGTTTTGTGGGAATTCGAGGCCCGGCGCGAGGTGGAAAGGCCTCGGCGGACCAGCACTGAAATAAAGAAGCCAAGAGCGGCCATTCGTGCCAATGAGATGAGGGCATATAAATCTGCAGGTAATCCGAATTTTGCATCAGTTACAACTGCAAGGTGCTGCCAAATAGCAAGGTGATAAATCATTTCTGCACCTTGCCAAACCCAAAATGCATATACATCTTTCTTATTATTAAGTGCAAGCACTGCAAGTGGAACAAGCCATAGAACATATTGGGGCGAATAAACCTTGCTAGCTGTCATCACAACTGCAAGAACAATGAAACTAATCTCTGCTAACTCTGGAACTTTACTTAGTTCGAGCAAATAAATTGCAAGCGCTGCAAATCCGATCAGCAATAGAAGAATGGAAAGATAATTAATGTTAGATAGATTAATTCCGAGGGCTGAAAGTGAATACCAAATAGATCCCCAGTCTGAACTTCTATTGAGGTTCAATTCATAAAACCTCCACCATCCTGTTGGTGTGGTCAACGCAAACGGGAGGTTGATTAATACAACAACGCTGGTGAAAATTGCGAGATAACGAGCAAGAGCTTTGTAGCTTCTCTGGTGCCAGAATAAATAGATAACGGGCAAGAGCAAGAAAATTGGCATGAATTTAGTTGCAACCGATATCCCGAGAGCAAGAGCGCTGTAATCAAATTTCTTTCTATCAAACCAATAAATTGCTGCGACCATAGAAATAATTGCCCACAAATCCCAATTAATGTAGAGCGATGCAACCGCAGCTGGGGCTAGGGCATATAGATAAGCAAGCTCAGGTTTCATTCTCTGAATTAAGAAACCGAGACTTATAAAAAGGCCGGCAATAAAAACTGCATTTATATAGAAATACCCGACTGCACCCGACCCAAAAGTTAACTTTGCAAGTAACCACATAATCGTTCCAGTAAGCACTGGATATTCGACGCTATTACTTCCACTTGCATATGACCAAGCGCCAGTACTTAACCCGCGTTCTCCAAAAAGTGCGGGTATATCGGAATAACATGCATGTATATATTGATCTGGGGTTGCCCAATTACTACCAATGCAATGTCTAAATTTAAAATAGCTAACTAAGGTTGCGAAAAAAGTTAATAAGAAAGTTAATTTCAAGCCCTTATTTAAGATTTTTCGACCTTACTTCTTTGGAGTTTGGTGTCCGCCACTAGTCATCACTATTGGATCAAGTCCGCCCACATTTGCAGGAGCTGGAAATGTCATAACCGGCTCGTTCTTTAACGCACCCTTCATAAATGCGGTCCAGATACGTGCAGGGAAAGTTCCACCTGTTACCGAAGTAAGTCCGCCAATACCGTTAAGTGATTCAGATGCGCTATCTCTAAAGAGTGCAACTGAGGCAGCAAGTTGCGGCGTATAGGCGCTAAACCAGGCTGACGCATTTGATTGCGATGTTCCAGTCTTGCCAGCAGCAGGTCGGCCCAGGCTTAAAGCTGCTGCACCAGTTCCACCATTTACAACTTCTTTTAATGCGTAGGTTAAATCAGCCATTACATCTTTAGAAAATACTTCCTGAGTTTGTTGTTGGCCTTCATAAAGAATTCCCTTATTTGGACCGGTAACTGATGTAACTAAATAAGGTTTTGCGCGCACACCTTGCGCAGCAAATGTCGCATAAGCATTTGCGACATCAATGACGTGAGGGCTTGCTACTCCAAGTGATACAGAAGGTGCGGGCACCATTGCAACTGTCTCTGGAATTCCTGCACGACGTGCAACATCTACAACTCTTTCAAGGCCTGCTTTTTGTCCAAGTGGAACATAAACAGTATTAATTGAGTGCTTCGTTGCAAAGAGAAGGTCCTGTTGTCCCCATCCTTCATCGCCGTAATTTGAAACTTCATAAGGTTTTCCAAGATCATCAAAGGTTTGTGGTGAATCACCATTCCACATTGAAGTAAGCGGAATTCCTTGTTCTAGGGCTGCAACGAGTGCAAAAGGTTTAAATGTTGATCCGGCAAGTGCGATTGATTGAGTTGCATCATTTAATTGACGTTTTACATAATCCGGCCCGCCATACATGGCGATTACTTCGCCAGTTCCGGGGCGGATAGCCACAAGACCAATGTGCAAATTCTCTGGTGCACCCTTTGGCGTTAACTTTGCAATTGCGTCAACAGCAGATTGTTGAGCTTTCTCGTCAATCGTTGTTTTAATTACGTAGCCACCAACTTGAAGTTGTTCGGCAGTAAAACCAGCTTTATTCATCTCTTTCTGTACTGCATCGATTATGTGACCCTTGGGCCCACTTAGCGAACCAGAAGTTGTGCGAGGCATAACAACTGGAAGTTTTAGCTTTGCAACTTGTTCCTTGGTAATCCATTTTTCTTCAACCATTCCATTAATTACATATTGGAAACGGTTTTCTAAACGCTTTGCATTTTCTTTCGAAAGCACCGGATCGTAAAAGCCAGGCGAGCGCAAAATACTTGCGATAACAGCAGATTGAGAAAGAGTCAGTTGGTTTACATTTCTATTGAAGTATTGCTGGGCTGCGGTCTGTACGCCGTAAGAACCTCGGCCGAAATAAATGGTGTTTAGGTAATTCTCAAATATTTGATCTTTGGTGAGCGAGTTCTCAAGTTTGATAGAAATTACTAACTCTTTTATTTTTCTCTGAATGGTTCGGCTTGGTGAAAGAAATGCAGTTTTTGCATATTGCTGAGTAATTGTGGATCCACCTTCGCCATTTAACGATCCAGATTTAAGGTTGTTAAATAGTGCGCGAGCGATACCGGTGACGCTAAATGCTTTATTTGAATAAAAATTACGGTCTTCTGCTGCAAGAACCGCGTTGCGCACATTTAGTGGAATGCTCGCAAGGGGAAGAATTTCGCGATTCTGTGCACCGATCCGTCCAATTTCGTGGCCGTTTGAATATTGAATAATTGTTGATTGACTATTTACATATGCATTCGGATCTGGAATGTCAACTGTGAACCATGCAAATGCAAAGAGTGTGGACGCCGCAACAAAGCCAAAACCGCCGATAAAGATTGCTGCACGAATTAGCTTCTGACGAATCATTTCTGAAGATTACACCGAGGCCCAATCATCATCCTCGAGGGTGCGTACACGACGGGGTGGCTTTCTCACAGTTCCATCACCTAATAGATATGTTGAGCAGAGATGGTTCCAAGAACATTCACGGCACACTTCGACTACATAGACGGAAAATTCGCCAAATTCCTTTTCCATCTCAAGTAATTCAGATGAGGTTTTTATTCGCCCTGAGAATTGTCCGAGTTGATCACCAAATGTGTACATGAGTTCTACAAGTGAATCTTTTTTGCAAACAGGGCAATTTCGTGAAGCTTTTTCGCCATGGTATTTCGCTGCCCGCATTAAATATGGATCTGCGTCACACGCATCGACAACGCCGCGAAAAAGGGCAAGCAACGTCGCTCGCTTATCTAGCGAATAGTCAATAAAGCCGCGCTTGGATTTCATGGTTCGAGAAGAATAATCCCCTTTTCTTATACTCTCTATTTATGACCTTCTGGGAACTCATACGCGACCGAAAGTTGGCGCGATTATTAAGAGTTCGCTGGACCGGCCAAATGACTGACGGCATATTTCAAAGCGCTCTTGCATCTTTTGTTCTTTTCTCTCCAGAGCGCCAAGCAAGTGCGGTGAGTGCGGCGACAGCATTCGCAGTTGTATTGCTGCCTTATTCGATTGTTGGACCATTCGTTGGAACAATTCTTGATCGCATCTCCAGACAGCGTGCAATTTTATTTGCCAATCTAACTCGCGCGGCAACACTTTTGGTGATTGCTACTTTTATTTTTCAAGGTCGTACAGGCGTTGATTTAACTGCTCTGGTATTGATTGCATTTGGTGTAAACCGATTAATTTTGGCTGGCTTATCAGCAGGTATTCCCTTAGTTGTCGAAAGTAAATCGCTCATTGCAGCCAATGCGTTAGCGGTCACTGGCGGATCTGTTTGGGTTGTACTTGGCGGCGGCATCGGACTTGGATTGCGTCGCTTATTAAATAGTGATGCATCGGCAAATCATGCAGATGCTTTTATTGTTTTAGTTGCAGCTATGTTCTTTCTCATTGCTGCTCTTTTTGCAGCGATTCTGCGTAAGAATGAAATTGGTCCCCTCGAGCACGAGGTAATTGATGGAAGTTTTTCTCAGGGGCTCATTGAAATGCGAGAAGGATTTAAATTCTTAGGTAAACACACAGACGCTGCGCGCGGAATCGCCGCAACAGCGATTCATCGTGGAGGGCTAACGGCGCTAACGCTTACTGCGTTATTACTAGAGCGAAATTCATTTCACGATCCAGCCGATAGTGAAGCAGGGCTAGCGGGATTGAGTTTTACATTAACTATTGCAGCTATCGGATTTACGGTCGGAGCAATTGCAGCGCCATTTGGTGTCAAGAGATTTGGTCGACATCTTTGGATGAGATACGCACTTTTGCTTAGCTCCATTGGTCCATTATTTTTAATAATTTCTCGAAACCAAGTAACGCTGGCGCTAGCTGCATTCTTTGCTGCACTTTTTGGCCAAAGCCTCAAAGTTACAAACGATGCGCTCGTGCAGTCAAAAATCGATGATATTTATCGAGGAAGAGTTTTCTCTGTTTATGACGTCGTTGTTAATGGTGCAATTGTCACTGGTGCACTTATTGCAGCATTTGTTTTACCAATAAGTGGTGATAGTTTCATGCTCCCAGCGCTTGTATTTGGTTCCTATATCTTCTTTGCGCTTTATATCTTGCGAGCTAAAGTTTTCTTTCTTCCCACCACTTAAGTAGTTCGGCAGTTGCGTGCTCTTGCCCGAGTGGGCCATTTTCTAGGCGCAGCTCAAGTAAGAAATCCAACGCTTTTCCAACATCCGAAGATGGTTTGAGGTTAAGAAGTTTCATTACTTGTGCACCGTCGAGATCGGGGCGAATCTTTGAAAGCTCTTCTTCTTCCATAAGTTTCTCAATGCGTGCTTCGAGGCTGTCGTAAGTTGCGGCAAGCCGGGCTGCTTTCTTTGCATTTCTTGTTGTGCAATCTGCGCGAGTAAGTACATGGAGATGAATTAATAATTCGCCAGCATCTCGAACATATCGACGCACTGCTGAATCTGTCCATTCTCCATCACCATAACCGTGAAAACGTAGGTGGAGAGCAATGAGAGTTTCAACGTCGTCAATAGTGTTGCCGTCAAAGCGAAGCGCTTTCAATCGAGCTTTTGCAAGCCGCGCACCAACAACTTCGTGATGGTGAAAGGAGACTCCGCCGCCTTCAATGAGTGCGCGCGTTTTAGGTTTTCCAATGTCGTGCAATAAAGAGGCAAGACGAATTAAGAGATTTGGTCCGCCTAATCGATCTTCATGTTCAATCGCCTGTTCAAGCACGGTAATCGAATGTTCGTACACATCCTTATGGTGATGGTGTTCATCTATTTCAAGTCGCAATTTCGGAATTTCAGGAAGAACTATTTCGGCAAGTCCAGTGTCAACCAGAATTGTTATTCCTATGCGGGGACTCTTAGACATTAACAACTTCGTAAATTCATCACGTACACGTTCTGCAGAAATAATCTCTATGCGCTTCGCCATATCTTTCATCGCGGCTATTACATCTGGAGCAATTTCAAAACCAAGTTGGCTTGCAAAGCGCGCAGCTCGCATCATTCGAAGTGGATCATCGGAGAATGAATCTTCAGCTTTTCCGGGGGTGGTAAGTACTTTCTTTGCTAAATCACTAAGCCCATTAAATGGATCAATAAATTCTGGGTTCGCTCCGGTTAGTTCTAGCGCCATTGAATTGACTGTGAAATCACGCCGCGACAAGTCGCCTTCAATATTTTCACCGTACACAACTTCTGGTTTGCGGCTGTTAGCGTCATAAGTTTCACTTCGATACGTAGTTACTTCAACTGTTGTGTCACCGCGTTTACCTGCAACAGTTCCGAATTCAATTCCTGTATCCCACACACTTTCTGCCCAATCGCTTAATATTTTTTTACTTTCTTCGGGGCGTGCATTCGTTGTGAAATCTAAATCGTTACCGAGTCGACCTAAAATTGCATCACGCACCGGTCCGCCAACTAAAGCAAGGCGGAAACCTTTTGCAGCAAATGCATGTGCGAGTGAACTAGCAAGGGGTGCCCGCTCAATCAGAGAACGAATCGCAAGTTCTCCCGCGGCACCAAGTTCGGCGCGATGTTGGCTAGTCACAAGAGTTAAGGTTAGAGCAGTACCCTTGCTCTATGACCCCGGCACCTAGTGCGGGCAGCGAAGGTACGAAGAAAAAGCGCAGGCGTAAACGCCCCGCAAATCGCGCCCCACAGAACTCAACTCCTGGCGCACCCTCACAAGATGGTGCAAAGGCGAAAAAACCAAAACAGCCTTATGCAAAGCGCGTTGATGAAGTAAGCGCGGGTGGGCTCGTTATTGATACATCTGGAAAGAATGGACTCCTCATTGGGCGTATCGATCATAAAGATTCGACAGGAAAAAGAATTCTTTGGTCGCTTCCAAAGGGCCATATAGAAGAAGGTGAAACTCCCGAAGTAGCTGCAATGCGCGAAGTTGCAGAAGAAACTGGAATTCAATCTTCAATAGAACGCTCACTAGGTGTTATTGATTTTTGGTTTATGGCCGGCGGAAAAAGAATTCATAAAACTGTTCACCACTTTTTATTTAGCGAAACCGGAGGAGTTCTAACTCCTCAAGAGAGTGAAGTAGATGAAGTAGCTTGGTTTCCACTTAATGAAATTGTTGAGAAGCTTGCATACCCCGATGAAAAGAAATTAATTGCACGGACTGGTGCAACAGAATGAAAAAAATTGCATCTTTCTTACTCGTGTTAGTTGCCGGCCTGTCGTTTATTTCTGCAACTCCCGCACTCGCTGAAAATGCACCAATCATCATTGCCGACAAACCACACCAACTATTTAACGGAACTTTTAGAGATGATGAACTCGCAACGTCTCTACTCCCTGATGGGAAACTTGGTTCGCGAGTTTTTAGCCCCCCACGTGGAATAAATACTTGGGTTATAGATGGACGACTCCTTGATGAAGTAGCAGCAATGACTGATGGCTACATTCTTGAGAACAAGAAAGAAGGTGTCGGTGCACTCGCTGCAAAATCATGGCTGACTCGTTTAGCGCTCAGTACCGGCGGCGATCATATAAATGCACTTGCTTACGGCAATCCGGATATCGCAATCGCGCGTTCATTAGCGCCGAGTGAATTTACTTTTTATTTAGCTTACGGGAAAACAGAAGTGGAGAAGCAATTAAAGCGCAAAGTGACAACAGATCAATTAACTGTCACCGGTACTTCAAATATGAGCGCGCTTCTAAAGAAAGATTACACACAGAGTCGTCAATCGCTTTCCAAACTTTCTACTGTTATCTACACCCCTGAAGTTGAAGCGGTGCGAGCAAATTTATCGGTAGTGCTTAATCCTTTTATGAAAAGGGAAGATCGTGAAGTTTTTACAAATGACGCGGTGGAAAGCGTTATGAAGTATGTAAATAAACTGCGCGTTACAAACGGTCAATACCAGCTCACTTCAAAAGAAGTTAAAGTGCCGATTACATTGACAAATGATTTTGATTCTCCAGTAACGCTCTTTTTGACACTGTCGCCGCAAAACTCTCGCGTCCAAGTTGGAAGTGAATTTAAAGTGACAATTGCAGCTAAATCACGCTCGCAGTTAGCCGTTCCATTCACTGTCATCGCTCCTGGTGCAACCACGGTAATTGCGCAATTTACAAACGACAAAGGTCAAAAAGTCGGTAAGGAAGCAGTTCTCACTCTTAATCTTTCAATTTTTGATTCGCGCGTAGCTTGGTTTACATCTGGCGCGGGCATACTTCTCTTATTGGCTGCAATTACGCAGACAGTTCGAAGAATTCGTAGGTCTCGTGCATGAAGACTCATGATTTATTCCGCGCATCAGGCGTGATGGCTATCGGAACAATCCTTTCGCGAATTACAGGTTTTGTTCGGGCCATTCTCGGAGTTGCGGTCCTTGGCACCGCGCTACTTGCAGATACATACAACGTCGCGAACACAATGCCAAATATTTTGTACAACTTATTAGTCGGTGGGGCGCTTACGGCGGTCTTTGTTCCGCAATTGGTACGTTCTTTTGCAGATCATGACGGCGGCGAGGGATTTGCATCCAGATTGGTAACAACAATTTCTGGAATCCTGCTTCTTCTTGTAATTGTCGGAGTCATCTTCGCGTCTTCACTTGTTCATTTATATGCACCAGAATTTTCATCTCCTGGCTTTGAAGCGGAAAATCAAATAGCAATTGCATTTACTCGTTATTGCTTGCCACAAATATTTTTTCTTGGGTTATTTACGATGCTTGGACAGATCGCCAATGCACGGGGATCTTTTGCGCCACTGATGTGGGCGCCTATCGCCAATAACCTTGTAGTAATTGCGGTTTTCTCAGGTGTACTTATTGTTCAACACTCACTTTCGATTTCAACAATTACAGATTCTCAAATTCAATTACTGGGTTGGGGAACAACTCTCGGAATTGTCGTCCAAGCACTTATTTTGATTCCTGTTGTATTGCGAAGTGGAATTAAATTAAAACTCAAATTTGGCGTTGAAGGACTTGGAAAATCTTTCACACTTGCTGGTTGGACTCTGATCTACGTTCTAATTTCACAACTCGGATATTTAGTTACAGTTAACGTGGCAACGACTGCAGCGGTACAAAGTTCACGCGAAGGACTCACAACAGGTGTGGGCTTTACACCTTTCACAAGTGCTTACTACATCATGCTCTTGCCGTATTCAATTGTCACGATTTCGATTGTTACCGCTCTTCTTCCTCATCTTTCAAAACTTGCAATTGAAAAGAAAGTTGAAGATGTAAAGGTTCAACTTATCCGTGCCATTCGCATGTGTGGCGTCGTAACTGTTCCTAGCGCTGTTGCGCTCTTTCTCTTTGGGCCTCTTATGACCGAAGTTTTATATTTTGGAATCAGCTTGGAAGATGCCAGATATATCGGTTATGTCCTCTCGGCTCTGAGCTTTGGGTTGGTGGCCTTTTCTATCAACTTAATCTTGATACGAGGATTCAATGCTTTTGAAGATACAAAAACTCAAGTAACTTCAATTTTCGTCATTAACCTTATTTCAGTCCTTTTCTCGTACATATTCTTATCGCTGCTCCCAAGCCAATATGTAACTATCGGGCTCGGTGCTGCATTTTCAATTAGTTACATTGTTGGATTATTTATAACCATTTCACTTCTAAAAAAACATACCGGAAAACTTGAGCTGCGATCCGTTGGCAAGCAGCACCTTGCACTTTTCGTAGCCGCACTCGTTGCAATGCTCCCGTTTTATGCAATTTCATATTCTCTCAATTGGACCAATGCTCACCAAACAACACTTTTGGGTGTCATTCATCTCGCTTTTGTCCTCGTCAGTGGTGGAGCTCTCTATTTATTATTCGCTTACCTTTTTAAGATTTCTGAAGTTCGCGCTGCCCAGGAGTTTCTTAGCAAGCGATTAAAGAAGTCTAGGTAAGGTAGGAACATGGTTAAAGATCTCGTCATTGTTGGTTCTGGTCCTGCTGGATACACCGCAGCAATTTACGCAGCGCGCGCGCAGTTAAATCCCATCGTGTATGAGGGTTCAGTTACTGCAGGTGGTGCGCTTATGAATACAACTGAGGTTGAGAATTTTCCCGGCTTTACAGATGGAATCATGGGGCCCGATCTCATGGACAACATGCGCAAACAAGCAAAGCGATTTGGTGCAGAATTAATTACCGATGATGTTGTTGAAATAGATCTAAAGAGCGAAATTAAAACAATTAAAGATGGGTCTGGAAATACGGTTCAAGCTAAAGCGGTAATTCTTGCTACTGGATCTGCATATCGCGAAATTGGATTAGAGAACGAGAAGCGACTTTCTGGACGTGGAGTTTCCTGGTGCGCCACATGTGACGGGTTTTTCTTCAGAGATCAGGTAATTGCAGTTGTTGGTGGTGGAGATTCCGCTGTTGAGGAAGCAACATTCTTAACAAAGTTCGCATCTAAAGTTGTGCTGATACACCGCCGTGATTCACTTCGCGCATCAAAAATTATGGCTGATCGCGCTCTTTCAAACCCAAAGATTGAAATGCTATGGAACACAGAAGTAACTGATGTTCTTGGCGCAGAAAAAGTTGAAGCCCTTGCGCTCCGAAATACTGTTACAGGCGAAGAATCAAAGCGTGATTTCACCGGTCTATTCGTTGCTATTGGCCATATTCCGCGCAGCGAACTACTGCTTAACCAAATCGACTTAGATGCTGAAGGGTATGTAAAAGTTGAGGGCCAATCCACTCGCACAAATCTCAAAGGCGTCTTTGCATGCGGAGATTTAGTCGACCACACCTACAGGCAGGCGATTACTGCAGCAGGTACTGGTTGTCAGGCGGCGTTAGACGCTGAAAAATTCCTGTCTCACTAGTAACCTTCCCTCATAATCACATTTAATTAACGATATTTTTCTTAGGGGTCACCATGGGCGCACCATCAGTAACAGCAGCTAATTTCGATGCAGAAGTTTTAAAGAGCAGCACACCTGTTCTCGTAGATTTCTGGGCTGAATGGTGTGGGCCTTGCCGAGCAGTTGCACCAATTCTTGATGAGATCGCTGCAGAACACGGCGACAAGTTGAAGATTGTAAAACTCAACACAGATGAAGAATCAGCCCTTGCAATTAAGTACGGAGTTACTTCAATTCCAATGCTTAACGTTTATGTAAATGGCGAAGTGGTTAAGACAATCATCGGTGCAAAGCCAAAGCCAGCTCTTCTTAAAGAGCTCGAAGCATTCATTTAGTCTTTAAAGGTTAATAACAAGTGAAAGAGCTTTCTCCTGATGAGATTCGCTCGTTTCAACAAGAACGCGGTTTATCTGTAACTGGCGAACTAAACGATGCGACCAAACGTGCACTAGAAGAAGCGCGCTGGAAACTCGGTGATCGTTCACTTTATTTACAACCATCTCCAATGATGCATGGAGATGATGTGGCAGCACTTCAATCTCGATTAACTGAAATGGGATTTAATTCCGGACGCGTTGATGGAATCTACGGAGAAAAAACAGAGGGCGCAGTTAAGGAA
>WLNK01000023.1 GCA_009699795.1 Actinomycetota bacterium
CGCTTTGAAGTCTTCTTTGGTGCAGCTTTTTTTGCTGCGCTCTTCTTCTTAACAGCCACATTTACTCCTTGGGTTATTCACGTTGCGCATTACCGACGCACTTGGATAGGAAAAGTTTAGCGCAGAGAATTGAGTAATTCGATTGCATGCGGAGCCAAGGCTCGCAGAGCTTTTCCGCGATGGCTCAAGGAATCTTTCTGTTCAGGTGACATCTGTGCGCATGAAATCTCGAAGCCCCTTGGCTTAAAAATTGGGTCGTAGCCAAAGCCGTTCTCACCCATAGGTGAATTTAATATTTCGCCCAGAAAGCGCCCCTCCTCTGTGTGCGTACGCCCGTCGGGAAGTGCAAGGGCTGCCACGCATGTGAAATGTGCGCCCCTTTCTTCTGCTGTTACATCCTTTAGTTGATCCAAGACTTTTTCATTATTTGCCTGATCGTTTCCATGTACTCCAGCCCACCTAGCCGAATAAATTCCAGGTGCACCGCCAAGAGCGTCGATACAAATACCGCTGTCATCAGCTATTGCTGCAAGTCCCGTTGCCTTACTCATCTGAGTGGCTTTGAGTAGAGCGTTCTCCTGAAAGCTAGATCCGGTTTCCTCAACATCACCAAGATTTGGAAATGAATCAAGTGAAATTAATTTGATTTCTCCTGGGGCAATTGCTTCGAGAATTCTTTGAAACTCAATAACTTTCCCGTGATTTCGGGTGGCAAGAAGTAATTTGTGTTTCATCTATTGCAAATTATTTTGTTAGCGCTGCGGACTGCTTTGCGCCCAACTCCTTGCAGCCAGTGACTGCTAAATCAAGAAGTGAATCAAGTAGCTCTCGGTCGAATGGAACACCCTCGGCTGTACCTTGAACCTCAATAAATCGTCCATCACCGCTGCAAACTACATTCATATCTGTATCGGCCCGCACATCTTCTTCATAGCAAAGATCGAGCATAGGAACACCATCAATGATTCCAACGCTCACCGCTGCAACTGAATCACTTAAAGGTTTGGAATTTTCTTTTATATGTCCTTCTTTTTTCGCCCACTTGATTGCATCTGCAAGAGCAACGTAAGCACCTGTGATTGCAGCAGTGCGGGTTCCACCGTCTGCTTGTAAAACATCGCAGTCAATGACAATTGTATTTTCGCCGAGTTCTTTCATATCTACGATTGCGCGAAGTGAACGACCTATAAGTCTTGAGATTTCCTGGGTGCGGCCGCCAAGTTTTCCTTTAACACTTTCACGATCAGATCGAGAATGCGTTGCACGTGGAAGCATTGCGTACTCTGAAGTTACCCAACCGTTTCCAGAATCTTTCAGCCAACGTGGTACCCCAGGTGTAAATGAAGCAACACAAAGAACACGAGTCTTGCCAAACTCAACTAGAACAGAACCTTCTGCATGGTCTAACCAATTGCGCGTTATCTTTATTTCGCGTAGATCAGTTACCGCGCGACCATCATTGCGTGCCATTTTTCTCCCTAGTTTGTTAAATCAGTATGTCGGACAGCGCCGACTTCTGGCCCAAGAAATCTGCGAGCCAAAACTTCAAATGCTCCAGAATCTCCTGTTGCCAAAAAAGTATGTTGCGGCGCATCTGCACTAGGCGCGCGCAGAAGAGAATTTTCAACAAGCGTTCTATATAAATCTTTAGCAGTCTCTTCCGCGCTAGATACAAGTGAGACTCCATTTCCCATGACATATGAAATTACACCTGTCAGTAGTGGGTAGTGAGTACATCCGAGTACCAAGGTATCTACTTCGGCTTTCATAACAGGCTCTAAATACTCACGAGCAATTTTTGTAATTGACTCCCCTGAAGTTTCACCACGTTCTACAAATTCAACAAATAACGGACATGCAATTGAAGTGATTTGTAATTGAGGTGCGGCTGCAAATGCATCGAGGTAGGCCTTTGAATCAATTGTTGCGCGAGTACCTATGACTCCGATTTTCCCCGAACGAGTTGCAGCAACCGCGCGGCGAACTGCCGGTTGAATTACTTCAATAACGGGAACTGAATAACGCTCACGTGCATCACGTAACATTGCAGCACTTGCTGTGTTGCATGCTATTACTAGTGCCTTAACACCTTGATCAACTAGATAATCGAGAGTTTCAAGTGCGAATTCGCGAACTTCAGCAAGTGGACGTGGTCCATATGGACCGCGAGCGGTATCGCCAATATAAAGTGTGGATTCATTAGGAAGCTGATCCAAGATCGCTCGAGCAACTGTTAAACCACCAACTCCAGAATCAAAAATTCCGATAGGTGCGTTACTCATATGTAGAAGTCTACCTTGCAATAAAGCTAAGCCCAGAGAGTGCCGTCAAGGCCTTTCGTTGCTTCATCAATATTTGAGCCGTAAATTCCAGTAGAAAGGTATTTCCACCCTGCATCGCAGACGATAAATGCAATGTCTGCATCTTTGCCATCGCGAACAGCTTCCTGTCCCATTGCAAGTGCGGCATGCAAAATCGCACCAGTTGAAATACCAGCAAAAATTCCTTCAACTTCTAATAGTTCGCGAACGCGTCGCACAGAATCTTCGGCGCCAACGGAGAATCTTCTTGTCAGAACCGATGCATCGTAGAGTTCTGGAACAAAACCTTCATCAATATTTCGAAGTCCGTAAACCAATTCTCCATAACGAGGTTCAGCCGCGATGATTGCTACATCCGGCTTATTTTCACGTAAATAGCGACCAGCACCCATCAACGTTCCAGTTGTACCTAGCCCTGCAACAAAGTGGGTAATTGTTGGCAAATCTTTAAGAATTTCTGGGCCGGTACCCTTGTAATGAGCTTCTGTATTTGCGGGATTTCCGTATTGGTACAAGAAAACCCATTCAGGATTCTTCGCTGAAATTTCTTTTGCAACTCTCACAGCTTCATTAGATCCGCCTGCAGCAGGGGAAGAAATAATTTGCGCGCCCCACATTTCAAGAAGTTGTCTGCGCTCTGGGCTCGTGTTCTCTGGCATCACGCAGATAAGTTTGTATCCCCGAACTTTCGCCACCATTGCAAGTGAGATTCCTGTATTTCCACTTGTTGGCTCAAGAATTGTTGCGCCTGGTTTTAATAACCCACTTTTCTCAGCAGCATCAACCATTGAAATCGCTGTGCGATCTTTAATAGAACCAGTTGGATTTCTATCTTCCATCTTTGCCCAAAGACGAACATTTGGTGCGGGTGAAAGACGAGGTAAACCTATAAGAGGTGTATTACCGACGGATGCTTCAAGAGAATCGTATCTAGCCAAAATTAGCCACCGGCAACAGCAGGAAGAATCGTTACAGAATCTCCAGCCTTAATTTGCGCATCTAACCCACCAAGAAAGCGAACATCTTCATCATTGATATAAATATTTATGAAGCGACGCAGTGCACCGTTTTCAAGAAGGCGCTCACCAAGTCCTGGGTACTGCGAATCAAGATTTGTAATAATTGCAGAAAGGTTTTCACCTTCTGCGTTTACGCTCTTTTGTTCTTTAGTGTAAGGACGAAGGATTGTTGGAATTCTTACTTCAGCGCTCATATGCCAATTATGGCGAAAAAACCATTTATTCGGTAATTGAAACTTTTTCTTCAGTTACTACGCCATCGACAATGCGATATGAGCGGAATTCTGTTGCAGGTGCAATCTCTTTGCGTGTAGATACCAAGACATAGTGAGCGCCGGGCTCTCCTGCATATGCGATATCGGTGCGAGATGGGTAGGCCTGGGTTTCAGTATGTGAATGATAAATAACGACAATTTCTTCGTCGTTATCGTCGGCTTCACGATAAAGAGCCAATAAATCTTTTGGATCGAATTCATAGAAAGTTGGCGAGTGTGCGGCATTAACCATTGGCTTGAGTCGCACTGGCTTCCCACTTCCGATTGGACCAAGAATTGCGCCACAACATTCGTCGGGATATTCCACACGCGATTGCTCAATAATCGCGTCAACCATTTTTTGTGAAATTTCAAGCGTCATAAGAGTTAAATTCTATCGCTAAGAAATTGTTGCATCATCCATAAGAGCGAGCACGAGAGTTTCTTGTAGCCAACCTAGCCATGTATAAACGGTGTAAACAGCCGATAACGGATCATCAGGGGCGAGGATTTCTAAATCTTCATTTGTTTTAACACCAACATTTAATCGAACGCCAACTGCCAAACGAATATCGTTGAGCGCTCCAAGCCATGCATTTGCTAAATCGTGATCCAAATCAACAATGTTGTCTTCTGCGCTCTTTAAATACATCCGCATAGCCATTGCATGTGCCTGCTTTTTATTTCGTAGCGTTGACTCGGTATACCGTCGAAATTCTGCCGCATCTACTTCATCAGCATAGGCATTGGGTAACAGGCGATGCAGAACTTCATCTTCTGGCGGTGAATCGTGAGAAGTAATTCCGACCATCGCAGCAAGTGGATCATCATGACCGTGATCAACGCGTTCAGCTAATAACTCGATTATCTGTTCAGTCAGATTAATTAATATTTCTCGCTCGGACTGTGAAAATTCGGCAATGTACGAATTATTTCCGTGTCTGCGAAATCCTTCTGTGTTGCTCATATTTGATCACCGCGTTGAAGAGTTGCCCACAAACCAAATTCATGGAGTCTGGCAACATCATGCTCCATCTCTTCGCGACTTCCAGTTGAAACCACAGCTTTGCCTTCATTGTGAATCTTCAACATGATTTCGTTCGCCTTTGCTTTGGAGTAACCAAATAACTCCATCAATACATACGTCACATATGTCATCAGGTTTACGGGATCATCCCAAACAATGGTCACCCAAGGCTGATCGCCAGAAAAGATTGCTGCAATCTCTTCTTCAATTTTATCTGCGGTCTTAACCATTACCCAAGCCTAACCAATTTTCTTCCTATTTTACTATCGAAGAATAATTGAGAAAGGTTCACTAGATACAACTACAAAATTTGAATCACCGCTGATTTCTATTTGGTATGCCTGAACTCCACGGTTTGAAGTATCGGCTGGCTTATCCAAATTAAATCCAAAGGTTCCATCAGCTTGAGTTGTCACTGGCGCTCCAATGTTTTTCCAGACTCCAGCAACAAATTGCTTAAGTACAACCTGAACTCCACCTGCTCGCGGACTAACAACGCCTGTTATAGAAATTGGCGCCCCAACTTTGCCAACTAACGGTGCTGTAACGCTTATAAGCCTTGTCACTGAAATGTTTTCTTCATTACTGAGCGAATCCATCCGCTCCCAAGTTAAATCAGTTGCCAATCTGATTGTTGTAGCTTTCCCAAGAAGTACGGAAACTGAATAAGTTCCATCCGCTGCAGTAATTCCCTGTGCAAGAGGTCTCCAAGTGGTCTCAGCACCACTCTTACCTTCCAATCGCACGGGCACGCCTGACAATGGCAATTTATCTTCAAGTGTCAAAATTCCACTTATCGTCACAGGATTTCCATAGTCAATTAATTTCTTATCAACTGTCATAGAACTCAATACCTTTGCCGGCGCAATTGTTGAAGCAACATTTGCAATTGCCTGCAGTGCCAGCGGATCTTCCATTCCAAGAATCCACGTTGCTACTCCGCCAAGTTTGTATTTAGCCACAAGATTTGCGCGAGATGCATAGCTCTGCGCACTTTGATACCAAGCGGTTCGGGAAGCAGTGCAGGCGGTTGAAAGTCCACTCGCTGTATTTCCCGTATAAGTTTTTGTATACGTAAAGGTCATTTCATCATATTGCGGATTAAATGTAGGAACGGTTCCGTAACTTCCAGCGAGAGTAGGTGCTTCATTCATTAAAAATGTTGCAGCCTTTGCACCGACTTTGACGACGTTAACAAATTCAGTAGGACATACACCATCTACTTTTGTAACCCAGTCTTTTCCATATCCAGCTAGACCAATCCAAACCTTTGAAGCAGGTATTACCGACGTTGCATATTGAACAGTTTTTTCAACCCATGTGAGCGGGCCAATTGGACCAGGCTTACTTACCGAATAGTCATAAGTCATGATTCGCAAGCGATCGATGTATGTCGAAATTTTCGCCCATGCATAAACGTAATAGCCTGGATCTGTGGGAGTACCAGTTAATTGGTATGGCGTATCGATGGAAAGCAATTTATTGCGAGAGTGAAGAGAAGTACTTAACTCGGAAATAAATGCGACCCAAAGTGGTTCTGTTGTAACCCACGATGACCTTCCGTCAACAAAGGCGAAATTTTCAAAATCTAAATCAATTCCATCAAAATTATTAACTAAAACTAAATTTGTTATTTGATTTACAATTTTGGTTCTCACCTCTGGGCTCGCCAACGCTTTCGCTAAAACTAATTTGGTTGTTCCATCAGTAATTGTGGGAATTATTTTGTAACCTGCTCCTCGCAACGCTGCAAGCGGTGTCGCCATCGGAACGCTTGGATTTGACGGTGTGTACAAGTCTTTAATTGTTGGAGTCTTTGTAGTCGCGTTGTAGTTCAGGGTGTACCAAAAAGGCATTACCTCTTTAATCATGCTCGAACTATTTAGAGCGGCGGGTAAATAAGTTTTCATGTTGTAATAAGGAAGCCACGTTGTCAGAATTTTTCGAGGTTCTGCAGCGCTACTCGTAGGAGCGAGAATTGCACTGCTGACGAGAAAAGAAATAGCTGAAATTATTGAAATCAGTGACCGATTAAAACGGTTACTGATCTTTAGAGCCGCGAGGAAGGCCTTCATAAATTTCTTTGCACGTTGGGCAGATTGGATATTTTTCGGGGTCTCGTGAGGGAATCCATTTCTTGCCACATAAGGCTCGGACAGCTTTTCCCGTAACCGCAGATTCAACGATTTTTTCTTTCTTTACATAATGTGAATAACGGTCATGGCCACCATCTTCATCGTGTAAATCAGGACGGGTAAGAAGGTCGGTATCCGATTGAAGATCCTCACTTGATGAATCTCTTCTGAAAATACCCATGCACAAAAGGATAGTGGTGCAGGTAGAATTTAAAGATGAAGGACTTACTTCGCACCGCAGATTTATCGCGAGCTGACGTCGATTTACTACTCGATACGGCTTCGGCTTTTGCCGAGCATCCACTTCGTTCTGCAACTGCGCTAGCAAATAAGAGCGTTGCCATTTATATGACAAAGCCATCAACTCGCACCCGTTTATCTTCAGAGACAGCAGTTGCTCATCTTGGTGGCACTCCTATTTTTATTCGTGGAGATGAATTGCAGCTTGGCCGAGGTGAAACGATCGCTGATACTGCAAAAATAATTAGTGGCTACTGCGATGCGCTCATCATCCGTACTTTTGCGCAAGCAGATGTTGAAGAGTTAGGTGCAAACGCCTCTATCCCTGTTATAAACGCATTGACAGACGATGACCATCCAACTCAACTTCTTGCTGACTGGTTAACAATTCGGGAAAATTTTGGTCCAGATGTCAAAGGAAGAAAATTTGTTTATTTAGGCGATGGAAACAATATGTCGCACGCTTGGTTAATTATGGGCGCAATAATGGGCGCGCATGTTGTTGCTGCAACACCGAGCGGTAAATGGGCTCCATCAGAGCACATCATTGCAAAGGCAAAAGAAATTGCAGCAAAGACTGGTGCGACAATTGAAGTTTTACATGACCCAGAAGCGGCATCAAAAGATGCAAGTGTTTTATATACGGATGTATGGATGTCTATGGGTGATCCAGAATCCGAAAGAAGCGAAAAAGTAAAAGTTCTTTCACCATTTGCGGTAACAGATAATTTGATGTCTCTGACTGCTAAAGATTCAATTTTTATGCATTGCTTGCCCGCTCATCGAGGCGAAGAGGTAAGCGCATCAGTAATCGATGGACCCAAGTCAGTTATATGGCGCGAGGCCTATCACCGTCGTACAACCATTCAGGCCTTGCTTTATCACCTAACTCGCGGCGAACTCAAAGGGATTTAGCACTCTTCTCGCAAAAGATTTCTCAATCCGATAGCAGCAATCGGAGTTGGCAGGTAAAGTCTCACCATGCAAATAGCCGTTCCAAAAGAAATTCGTGAAGGTGAAAAACGCGTTGCGTTGGTCCCTGATGTTATTAATAAATTAACCAGACTCGGTCTCGATGTTGTCATCGAATCAGGAGCTGGAACTCATTCGCAAGGAACGGATGCCGAATACGAAAGTGCTGGGGCCAAGATTGTTAAGGGCGATGTACTAAAGAGCGCCGATGTCGTTCTCTCAGTTCAACCGCTAACACCAGCGCAGATGGGAACACTTAAAAAAGGCGCAATAACTATTTCATTTCTATCTCCAACTACTGCAGTGGATTCAATTGAAGCTGCTGCAAAAGCTGGCGTTACCGCGCTTTCACTCGAATTAGTTCCACGAATTTCACGTGCGCAGTCAATGGATGCACTTACATCGCAAGCGTTGTGCGCTGGCTATCGTGCAGCACTTGTTGGCGCCGAACTCTCACCGCGATTTTTCCCACTATTAATGACAGCAGCAGGAACAGTTACACCTGCGCAAGTTCTTGTTCTCGGCGCTGGCGTTGCAGGGCTACAGGCAATTGCAACAGCACGCAGACTTGGAGCAGTTGTCTCTGCTTATGATGTGCGACCAGCATCGGCCGATGAAGTACGTTCGATGGGCGCAGCATTTATTGAACTTGAGCTAGAAGCACTCGAAGGTGCTGGTGGTTATGCACGTGAGATGACGGAAGATCGCGCTGCTAAACAACGCGAACTTTTGACTCCTTACATTGCGAAGTCACACGTTGTTATCACAACAGCTGCTGTACCTGGACGCACTGCGCCAAGATTGATGACGCAAGCAATGGTTGATTCCATGGAGCCTGGAACAATCATCGTTGACCTTGCTGCTGAAACTGGTGGAAACGTTGAAGGATCAAAGCCTGGAGAAATTGTCACAACTTCCAAGGGTGTACGAATCTGGGGCGGCAAGGATGTTCCAAGTCAACTTGCTTTCCATGCATCGAGTTTGTACTCACGAAATGTTGTAAATCTTTTGACGCTTCTCACCAAGCCTGAGAAAGATGGAACACCACTTTCGTTCGACATTAACTTTGAAGATGAAATTATTGCGGGTGCAACTCTCACCCACAACGGAGAACGTCGTGGAGGTAATAAGTAATGGACGCAATCGCAATCATTTCGATCTTTGTTCTGGCGGTATTCGTAGGTTTTGAAGTTGTATCAAAGGTTTCTTCAACCCTTCACACGCCACTTATGTCAGGTGCAAACGCAATCCACGGTGTAATTCTTGTTGGCGCAATCATGGTTTGTTCACATAGTTCAACAACTCTTGAACTCGTTCTTTCAGTCATTGCCATCGTGCTAGCAACTATCAACATGATTGGTGGGTTTGTTGTTACAGACCGCATGCTCGAAATGTTCAAGGGTAAGAAAGGAGCAAATAAGTGAACCAATCTTTGTACGACCTTATCGGTCTAGCTGCTGGCGTTTGCTTTATTCTCGCTCTTAAAGGTTTATCTCACCCAAAGACTGCTCGTCGCGGAAATATCATCGGTGCAATCGGAGCAACAATTGCAACCGTTGTAGTTTTCTTTAAGCCACCAATCCATAATCTGGGTTGGATACTTAGTGCGATCGCAGTTGGCGCAGCTATTGGTGTTCCTGCTGCTCGTAAAGTTCAGATGACACAGATGCCTCAGCTTGTTGCACTCTTTAACGGTGTTGGTGGCGGTGCAGCGGCACTGGTTGCAATGGTGGAATATCAAGCGCTGGGTGCTGAAGCTACGACTGCCGAAGTTATCTTCACTGTTTTTACTGTTGTTGTCGGTTGTGTTTCATTTAGCGGTTCGGTCATTACATTTATGAAGCTTCAAGAGCTAATGACTACTCGTCCTGTTGTGTTCCCTGGCGGGCGATTCTTAATTGCTGCAACTCTTGCGGCAGTTCTTGGTTCATCCGTGTGGGTAGTAATCGCACTTGGAACAACTCCCCTATTAGTCCTTGCAGCTCTTTCTCTACTTTTTGGAATTCTCTTTGTTCTCCCAGTTGGTGGCGCAGATGTTCCGATTGTTATTTCACTACTTAATGCATTTACTGGTTTAACAGTTGCCGCAAGCGGTTATGTATTGCAATCGACACTTCTCATCATCGCTGGAACTCTCGTTGGTGCGTCCGGAACAATTCTGACTCGCCTTATGGCTGATGCAATGGGACGTTCACTCTTTGGAACACTATTTGGTGCATTTACCGCTAAGCCGCAAGATCTTGCGGGTGCTGCGGAAGAGCGTCCAGTTCGTTCTGGGTCACCGGATGACGTTGCAATTTTGCTTAACTATGCACGCCGCGTCGTTATCGTTCCGGGATTTGGTTTGGCAGTTGCGCAAGCACAGCACACCGTGCGCGAGTTAGCGGACTTGATGATCTCCAAGGGAATCGATGTCGCTTACGGAATTCACCCAGTTGCAGGTCGTATGCCAGGACACATGAACGTTCTGCTTGCAGAAGCTAATGTTCCTTACGATCAATTAGCTGAAATGGATGAAGTAAATCCAACATTTGGTCAGACAGATGTTGCCATTGTTATTGGAGCAAACGACGTTGTTAATCCAGCGGCGCAAACCACTCCGGGATGTCCAATTTACGGAATGCCAATTCTTGAAGTTTCACATGCTGCAAATGTAATTTTCTTGAAGCGCTCGATGCGTCCAGGATTCGCGGGAATTGAAAACGAACTTCTATACGATCCAAAGACAATGTTGCTTTTCGGTGACGCAAAGGCATCACTTACAAAGGTTGTTAGTGCGCTGAAGGCGCTTTAACCGACTAGACCTTTTTCTCTTGCATCTCTGTTGGAGCGTTGTGAACATCGAGAATCTCGCTCGCAGTTGATGGCTTGATGTCACCGCTCAACTTATCTGTGCGCTGAATTGGCTGCTTTGGCTTTGCATCTTCCTTGTAAATTGCAGGAATTGATCCAAGAAGACCTTTTTGGAAATCTTCGAAAGCATCTAAAACTTCGCGCTTAGTATTCATTACAAATGGACCCATCCATGCAACGGGTTCCTTGATTGGTTGACCGCCAAGAATGAAGAGTTCAAGGTTCGGAGAACGATTTTCTTGTTGGTTAGCGGCGCGAATAACGATGCTGTCTCCATCACCGAAAACTGTCAGCTGACCCATTTGAATTGGTCGCCCTTCATCGCCTGCAAAACCAAAACCTGACATCGCATACACAAGGGCGTTGTAATCCTTGCGCCATGGCAATCTAATTTCTGCACCAGGTGCAACAGTTGCGTGAATTAAAGTAATTGGTGTTTGGGTCGTTCC
>WLNK01000024.1 GCA_009699795.1 Actinomycetota bacterium
AGAAGCGGAACGTATGGATTTGAGCTCACGCGGAAATCCTAAGCCGAGGCAAGGGGTGCTTCCTACCTTGCTTCCTTGTGGGCAATGTGAACTGCGACAACTCCGCCGGTGAGGTTCTTCCAGGTCACGCGCTTCCAGCCAGCGGCCTCGATCTTGGCGGCGAGCGCCACCTGATTTGGCCATGCCCGGATTGATTCAGCTAGATAGATATATGCATCTGGGTTGGATGAACTCTTGCGGGCTATCCATGGCAGGGCGCGCATTAAGTAATTAGAGTAAATAGTGCGAAATGGGCGCCAGGTTGGGCTCGAAAATTCAGCGATAACCAAACGGCCGCCCGGTTTTACAACTCGAAGGGCTTCCTTAAGCGCCTTCTCGGTGTCATTGGTATTTCGAAGCCCGAATGAAATTGTAAATACATCAAATTCATCGCTTAGAAATGGAAGGTTAAGAGCATCGGCCTTGGTAAATGGCAGATGTGGCCGAGCCTTTCGGCCAGCTTCTAACATCCCTTCGGAAAAATCAGCCGGGATGACATCTGCTCCGGCTGCGGCCAGCGGTTCTGAGCTTGAGCCTGTACCTGCTGCCATATCCAAAATCTTTATTCCAGGTTTTGGCCCAATAATCGCCGTGGTTGCTCGGCGCCAAGCTTTGGTCTGACCCAGGCTGAGCAGGTCATTTACCAAGTCATAGCGCTTAGCCACGCCATCAAACATCGCAGCAACTTCAGCCGGATTCTTATCCATATTGGCGCGGGACATGAGCACATTCTCTCTGAGAGTAGGCTCTGCCACAACTTAGGAGGATCTTTTGACTATATATAACGAACAAGCTCGAGGATCACTACGTCAGGCCGTTTTTCCACGTAGTTCGGCGCTAACTCAAGCACTCTTTGTCATTGGTGGCGTTGCCTTCATTTCGGCGCTCGCCCAAATTTCAATTCCTGTTCCTGGATCTCCAGTTCCTGTCACCGGTCAAACTCTTGCCGTGCTTCTTATCGGAACCACATATGGCGCCAGACTCGGATTTATAACTTTCGCAACATATCTTTTAGCAGCAATTGCAGGGGCGCCAATATTTGCACCTTCAGAGACTCTTCCAAGTTACGGCCTTGCTCGTTTAACAAGTGCAACTGGCGGTTACTTAGTCGGAATGCTTGTGGCTTCTTATGTACTTGGTTTTCTTGGTGATCGCAAAGCTGATCAAAAGTTTAGAACTTCATACATTGCACTTTTATCTGGCACTGTAATTGTTTTTGCTTTCGGCCTTACATGGCTTCACTATTCACTCGACATGACATGGGCAAAGACCATTAGCGCCGGGCTAACTCCATTCATCTTTGGCGAAGCGCTAAAGATTGCAATCACTGCTACTTCCCTTCCACTTGTTTGGAAGAAGATTTCGCAGAAACTTAATTAATACTTTCCCTTGAGATAAATGCCTTCCCTAGTTCCGGTAACTTCTGTTCGCCTTGGCGAACACTTGCCGCTTCTTGAATTACTTCCTTCAGATTCTCCAGTCTCATGGGTGCGCGGTGGCGATGGGCTCGTTGGCTGGGGAACTTATGCAAAAACCACGGTGCGCGGCGCAGATAGATTTGATCAAGCACGCAAATGGTGGCATAAGCAGTTAGAAACTTTCTCAGTATCGAACGCCGTCCAAACAAGTGGAACTGGGCCAATACTTTTTACATCATTCTCTTTTGATCCTAATGAAGAATCGGTTTTGTTGATTCCAAAAATTATCGTTGGTATGCGCAATGGAAATTCGTGGATAACCTGGATTGGAAACGGTGCTCAGCCGGAATTGCTTGAAAAGAAGGAAAATGTAAAAAGTAATCATTTCTCATGGGGCGAAGGAAGTATTAGCTCTACAGATTGGCAGGGCCGAGTTGCAGATGCAATCAAGGAAATTTCAGATTCCTCCCTTGAAAAAGTTGTTCTCGCGCGCGACTTAACAATCACAGCGACAGATGAAATTGATCCGCGTGAAATTCTGCGCCGCCTCAGCGCTGAATATCCCTCTACATGGACTTTCGCTGTCGATGGTCTTGTTGGCGCTACCCCTGAGTTACTCCTGCGACTATCGCGTGGAATGGTTACATCACGAGTTCTTGCAGGAACTATTAGCAAGACGGGTGATGATGAAAAAGATTTAGCACTTGCCGCATCTCTTGCACGTTCTTCAAAAGATCTCGAAGAACATGAATACGCCGTTCGCTCTGTTGGAGATGCCCTTGAACCATTTTGTGCTTCAACAAATGTTCCCGAATCACCTTTTGTTCTGCACCTAGCAAATGTCATGCATCTTGCAACAGATGTAACTGGCGCGCTCATTGAGTCAAAGCGCGATATAGATTCATTTTCGATTTTGGAAAAGTTGCATCCCTCAGCCGCTGTTTGCGGAACCCCTACAAATGCGGCGGCGCAAGTTATTGCAAAAATTGAAGGAATGAGTCGAGGACGTTATGCAGGTCCAGTCGGTTGGATTGATGCACGTGGTGATGGCGAACTTGGCTTAGCTCTTCGGTGTGGACAAATAACAAAAAATGTAATTCGAATTTTTGCCGGGTGTGGAATTGTGTCGGGTTCAAACCCAGAGAAAGAGTTGCTTGAAAGTAACGCAAAGTTTGCGCCCATGCGCAGCGCCTTAGAGTGAATCCATCTTCGCGTAAAGGTTTTTAAGAAAATCAGCGTTTGCTTCGCGGTCAGGAACTTCAATCTCGATTACTGAAATTCCATTTATTGGTTCCGATAAATCTTGATGAAGCTCGGTAAGTTTTGAAATCTTTTTTGCTTTTACGCCAAGTGCCGAAGCAATTGACACGAGATCCATACCGTGTGGAGTGCCAAATACTCTTTCGAATCCATGTGCCCCTCTCGCAGGTAGGGTTGAAAAGATTCCTCCACCGTCATTATTAATTACATAAATCTTTAAATTAATTGCACCTTTGTTCACAAGACCGGTGAGGTCATGCAGGAATGAAAGATCACCAAGAATTGCAATAGTTTTCTCGCGGTTAGCTGCAATGCCAAGCGCCGTGGAAATATTTCCATCGATTCCAGCAAGTCCTCGATTGGCAAAGGTATCGACACCACTTCTTGCGGTTGCAAATCCTTCGATATCTCTAATTGGTCTCGATGAAGAAATGTAGAGAGATGTGTCAGCTGGAATCTTCGAAGCGATTTCGCGCCCTATAAGTTGTTCAGACCATTCTGAAATCTCACTTATGACTTTCGCTGCACGCTGCGAAAGTTTTTCCCACTTGGCAACCCAATCTGGATCAACTGGTGAAACATCAAGATCAGGAAGAGCGGTAAAGCGCTGGTCTGCCATTCGATCTGAATCAACAGTTGCCATTCGAGGATCAATGACAATGGTTTTGTATGCCATCGAGATAAGTGAGTTGATGGATCTAGAAAGCGTCGTACGACCAATCACAACGACTGTATCTGGAGTTAAAACTTTTAGATTTGTCTTTGAGGTGAGAAAGACTGATGCATGCGAGATTGCGCCCTCAAATGAAAGTGGGTCTTCACTGATAACTGGCCAGCCAAGTTTTTCTGCAAATGTCTTAATCTCATCAACGCTAAAACCTGCTCGATCGTGACCAATAACAAGTACACCGCGATTGCTTTTTGGGCGAAGAGTTCCTGGTTTCTTGCGGTCAAAAACTTTCGGTGGTGTGATTTTTAAACCATCGAGCCATGAAGAATCAGAATCTCCAATGAGTGGTTCATCGAATTGAATATTTAAATGTACGGGTCCACTCTGTAAAGCGTTCAGCGGCAACTCCAGTGGAAATGCTGGTCCAGATACATCTGCAAAATAGCGAACAGCTTTACCAAAAATTCGAGCTTGCTCAGTTGTTTGATTAGCACCGGTGCGACGAAGTTCTGCAGGTCTATCTGCTGTGATTACAAAAAGTGGAAGATTCGAATGTGAGGCCTCAAGTACTGCAGGGTGAAAATTTGCAACTGCTGTGCCACTTGTGCAAATAACGGGAACTGCGCGCTTTGTAGCCTTAGTAATTCCAAGTGCAAAAAAAGCTGCAGTACGCTCGTCGATTTTCACATGCAGTTTGATCAGCCCTTTTTCTTCGGCAGCAAATAGTGCAAGAGTCAGAGGAGCGTTCCTTGACCCCGGTGAAATAACGGCATCTGTAATGCCAGCTTCAATAATCTGCCGGACGATTACCCGGGCTAACTGCGTTGATGCACTCATGCAATTAACTCCCAAGTCTTCATAACCCGATCTTGCCACCACTTGTATCTTTCTGGCGAAACGTCGAGACCGTCAAAGTTTGGTTCAATTTCTCTCACCAAAATTTCTCCATTACTTATTTCATGGGTTCCTATGTCGGCTGACATGAGAGAACCGGTAGCAAGGCCACAATCAAAGCTAAGTTCTGGAAGTGCTGCTGCGAGCTTTAGCCCTGAAGAAATTCCCACTGCACTTTCCAACGCACTCGAAACCACAACTGGAAGTTTGTGGTGAGCTGCGAGCTTTAATGAATTTGAAATTCCTCCGAGTGGCGAAACTTTGAGCATCAAAATATCGATCGCTTCATGCAGATCCACCTCGAATGGATTTGCAGATTTTCGTAAAACTTCATCGCCAGTAATTTTGACTTCACCGCTTAACGCGCTCTTTAACTCCCGAAGTTCGCCAACGCTTGCCACCGGTTGTTCGACATATTCGAGTGCACCGATGGAATCTTGCACTTTCTTTAAATTTGAGAGTGCTTCTGCAACGTTCCAACTTCCATTTACATCGATTCGTATTTTCGCATCCGAATCAATTTTCTTCACTGCCTTAATTCGTTGAATATCTGCGTCAATGTCAGAGCCGACTTTTATTTTCACCGTTCTGCATCCCGGAAAGCGACCCAAAATTCGTTCAATTTCATCTTCCGAATTTACTTCTGGAAGAGTTGCGTTCACGCTAATTGAATTACGAAATTTCTCAGGTGGCTTAACGGTTGCCGATTCAATTGCTGATTTGAGCCACTGCGCGGATTCTTCTGGTGAATATTCTAAGAATGGCGAAAACTCTCCCCAGCCGAACTCACCTTTAAAGATCGCAACTTCTCTGGAGGTTACGCCACGAAATTTTGTTCGCGTCGGAAGTGCAACGACGCGCATACTTTCAAAGAGTTTTGCAGACATAAATTATGGGCGCTTTGGAAACTTTCCAAAATTAGGAGCTCGCTTCTCTTTATAAGCATCACGACCTTCTTGGCCCTCTTCGCTTAAATAAAATAGAAGAGTCGCATCGCCGGCAAGTTGCTGAACACCTGCAGCTCCATCATCGACTGCATTCAAACTTGATTTAAGAAGTCGAAGTGCAAGTGGAGAATTTCGAAGCATTTCTCGACACCATGAAACTGTTTCTGCTTCAAGTTCTGCGATCGGCACGACAGTATTTACAAGTCCCATCTCCAAAGCTTCTTGCGCGTCATATTGGCGAGTCATAAACCATATTTCGCGTGCTTTCTTCTGCCCAACACTCGCTGCAAGAATGCTCGATCCATAACCCCCATCAAATGAACCAACCATTGGGCCTGTCTGACCAAACTTTGCGTTGTCAGCCGCGATGGTGAGATCGCAAACAACGTGGAGTACATGGCCTCCACCAATTGCCCAACCTGCAACCATTGCAACAACTGGTTTTGGTGTTCTGCGAATCTGTACTTGAAGATCTAAAACATTAAGACGTCCCACACCCTGTTTTCCAAGTGCATCTTCCCCGATATATCCATCATCACCACGAACACTTATATCTCCACCAGAACAGAATGCTTCGCTTCCTTCTCCAGTCAAAATAATGACGCCAACTTCTTGGTTATCGCGCGCAAGTGAAAATGCAGATTGCAATTCAATAATTGTTTCAGGGCGAAAGGCGTTACGAACTTCTGGGCGATTAATCGTAATTTTTGCAATGCCATCAGCGACCTGATATTTGATATCAGTAAAAGATTCTCCGCCAGGGCCGCTCGCCCACTTTGGGATTGTTCGGTCACCAAAATCACGCTTGATTGGCTTGCTCACGATTCCTCCATCTTTGACTACTGGCGATAGCCTACGCGTGCAATGGAGCAAACGTCACAACGAGAACTTCGCACGGTAGATCCCACGTGGACTCTTGCCGAGCTAATGGCACATCTCACTCAGGCCGTCACATCAAAGGGACCTGCCCTTGCCTTAACTCACAGCCAGAATAAATTTGTCGAGCCAGAGGTTTCCTTGGTTGTTTCAACAAGTGGAACTACAGGAATTAATAAAGAAGTGTTAATTAGTGCAAGTGCTCTTGTTGCAACCGCACAAGCTTCTAATAAATATTTGGGTGCTAAAACTGGCCAGAAATGGTCACTTCTACTTCCGCTCACACATATTGCAGGAATTAATGTATTGATGAGAAGTATTGAACTTGAATCAGAACCAATAGATCTGCGTAACGTCAAAGGCATTTATCCGCAAGCTGATTTCACAGCCATAGTTCCAACTCAACTTTATAGGGCTTTAAATGGCGAAGGTGATCTTCTAGAACATCTTAAGAAGGCAAAAGCTGTATTAATTGGAGGAGGAAAACTTTCGAGCCAATTAAGATCGCAAGCGCAAGATGCCGGAATAAAAGTAGTTGAAAGTTATGGAATGACAGAGACCACTGGTGGTTGCGTCTATGACGGTAAAGTGCTGGAAGGCACATCACTTGAAATTGGGACAGATGGGCGCATAAGAATTTCTGGAAGTTGCCTCGCTTCTGGCTATCTTGGTCGTGAAAATCTTTGGCAACAATCCTTTGATGGTAGATGGTTCACAACTTCTGATCTTGGAAAAATCGTCGATGGCAAACTCAAAGTAAGTTCCAGAACTGATGACATAGTTGTCTCCGGAGGGGAAAACATTTCATTGGTCGCTATAGAAAATGCAATCGCAAATGAATTCCCAAAGATTAACGTTGCCGCGTTTGCTATCCCAGACTCAGAATGGGGTAGTGCAATTCATATTGCTATTGCTGGAGAAAAAATTGCAGAAGAAAGTATTCAGGTTGTATTACAAGCTTCACTTGGTCGAGCATCCAAAGCAAAGGCAATTCACTTCTTAGATAGAATTCCAGTTGGAGCGCTAGGCAAAGTTGATAGAGAAAAACTGATTGAAATGGTGGAGAAGAAATGAATATCTGGATTCTTGGTGCCAGACCTCGAACACTTCCCGCAGCAGTTGCCCCGGTGGTAGTTGCAACTTCACTTGCACTTCCCGACTGGGATCCACTTAATGCAATTCTCGCGTTAATCGTAAGTTTGTCACTCCAAGTCGGAGTTAATTACGCCAATGATTACTCAGATGGAATAAAGGGAACGGATTCGGATCGAGTAGGTCCAACGCGAATTACCGCCTCAGGATTGGCAACACCAAGGGCAGTCAAGCGCGCTGCAATTATTTCTTTTATGGTTTCAGCAATGGCCGGGTTACAACTTGCACTCTCGACTTCACTTTGGCTGGTAGCCATCGGTGCTCTTTCAATTATTGCCGCGTGGGGATATACAGGTGGAAAGAACCCTTATGGTTATAAAGGTTTAGGAGAAATATCAGTCTTTTTATTCTTCGGCGTTGTTGCCACAGTCGGATCTTTCTACGTGCAAACAGAGAAAATCACTCTTCAAGTAATCATCGCTTCACTTCCTATGGGCTCACTTGCATGCTCTCTCTTAGCTGTAAATAACTTACGAGATCGAGAGAAAGATGCGCTAGTAAATAAACGCACTCTGGCCGTCCGACTAGGCGATTACAAATCTCGTATTTTTTATTCTTTGCTACTAATAAGCGCACACTTATTTGCACTGTGCACGCTACGGCCTGGGGTTGCCCTAACTTTATTAGCGCTTCCGATTACTTTTTCGCTGATTAAAAAAATCATGAGCGGTTTAAGCGGAGCTGCCCTCATCGAAGTTCTGGCCCAAACTGGAAAACTTCAACTTCTCTTTGCTTCATTATTTGCTCTGGGCTTAGCGCTCTAGATGGTCGATAAAGAGTTAGAATTTATCCATGATTAAACTTGAAGCGTTTCTTGTAGTTCTTTCATTTGCGCTTACTCTTTATTGTTTTATTGATTGTGCGCAGAAAGATGAAACGCAACTTCGCAATCTTCCAAAATGGGGTTGGCTGCTTGTAATTCTCTTTATATCGACCATCGGATCAATTGCTTATCTAATCGCTGGCCGCCCGAAGGGTAATAAGGGACCAAAAGGCCCTAAGCGACGCATTCTGCCACCCGATGACGATCCTGATTTCTTACGTAAACTTTAATTAAAGTCCTGAGTACGTGTGCTTTCCAGTTCCCCACACATTTACATAGACATAATTAAATAGAAAAGTTGATCCAGCGAATAAACAAAGCCATGCTGCTCTGCGGCCTTTCCAGCCAATAGTTACACGTGCATGTAAATATGCAGCGTACGCAACCCAAGTTATAAATGCCCAAGTCTCTTTTGGATCCCAGCCCCAATATCTTCCCCAGGCACTCTCTGCCCAAATTGCTCCGGCGATAACTGCAAAAGTCCAAAGCGGAAAGACAAATGCAACTAGACGATAAGAAAGTTGATCCAAAGTTTCCAAATCAGGAAGTCTCTTGGCCCATACTTTTCTTCCGCCTGTGCGTTCGGAATACTCAAGATACAAATAAGTTGCAGCAATAACGTTTGCGAGTAAGAAGACCCCACCCGAAATAATTGCTGCAGTTACGTGAATTACAAGCCAAGTTGATTTAAGCGCTGGCACAAGTGGCGCACTATTTCGATAGAGGAGAGTTATTGCTGTTCCAAGAGTTAGAAGTACGGCGAGAGATATAAAGAGTCCTAGCCAACGTAAATCATTCTTTCGGAGAGCAGCTAAATAAGCACCAGTAAATGCGAGAGCACCGGTAATCGAAAACTCATACATATTTCCCCACGGCACATGCTGCGCAGAGATTCCACGCGAAATTACCCCTGCGAAGAGAAGTAAGAAACCTAAAATCATCATGGCTGTAGCAATACGTGCAGCTTTTTCGGTTCTTTTGTAATCGAGAGTCTTCGTTAAAAGATTTCCCTTTGTGCTTGCTGTCGTTGCTGGTGCTTTGACAGCCCATGCTGTCTCATATGCATGGGCAAAAAATGAAAGTGTAAAAACGCCCATTGCCGAATAAACAAAGTAATTAGAAATGTATGCCCATGTTGTCTGCATTACTTCTCTCCCTTTATATATTCAGTTAACTTTGCAATTTCTGCGGCAAGTCCTGGGGCACCATTCTTTGCAAGGCCGGCAACTTCAATCTTTTTATCTTCATCAATTCGTACCCATATTCGTCGACGGCGACCAAAAAGTGATGCAAGCAGACCCAAGACCGCAACAATAGCGCCAACTAAAGCAAAATCTTTTCCAGGATCTGAAACCACTTGAAGATTGACCCACGGAGTTAGTCCTTCAAATGTGATTTCGCCCTCAGGAAATTTATAACTTTCTCCTGGTGTGAGTGAGCTCAGCGCAACTCTTTTCATCTTTGAAGTATCAATCCTGTAAACCGATTGGGGAATTCCAGAGTCGAGTCCTAAATCACCAAGCCACGCAGAAAATAAAAGTTTTGGACTTAGCGCTTCTGGAAATACAGAAATTCCACCTTGGTTAGGTGTGCGAGAAAAAGTTGGCAGGAATGACGCAACAAATCCAATTTGAGGATCTGCATCCGGAACTTTTATAGCGCCAATTGATCGCAAATTTCCATCCTGTGGCAAGAAAGGCACGGGGCCTTGAAAAGCCACTTTTCCTGTTGAATCCCGCACGGTAACGATTGGTGAATAACCATTGGCTTGTAAATAGACTCGTGTCGAACCGAAAGTGAGCGGGCTATTTACTTTAATTACACGCTTTTCTTTTATCCCATTGGAATCAACGGTCACAAATGCGGTGTAATCCTTGGGCGCATTGGTTAAGGGATCATATTTGGCATCAAATTTATCTACGCTAATTGTGAAATTGGGAAGAATTTTTTCATTTACAAGTTTTCCAAAAGTAAGTGAGTCATATGTCGTCGGAACATTTATAAAGCGTTCACCAACATTAACTATTGCCTCACCCTTCATTCCAAATAGGGCACCGAAACTCACTCCAAGAAGTACAAGAATCAAGGCCAAATGGAAGAAGAGATTTCCCGTTTCTCGTAAGTATCCCTTTTCTGCAGATATTGAGCTCTTTTCAACCCGAACACGAAAGCGATTTTTTTCAAACCACTTTGATGCGCGATCAAAAGATTTCTTACTCCCCGCAAACTTTCGATGTTCTTCAAGCCTTGAAAGATTCTTAGGTGTCAACGGTGGGAGTGCACGCATTGTCTTGTAATGCTCTATAGAACGAGGAAGAACGCAACCGATGAGCGATATGAAAAGCAGAATATAGATTGCGCTAAACCATGGTGATCCATACACATCAAAACCGAATAAGCGATCAATCCAAGGCGCAATTGTTGAATGTTTTTCAAAAAAGTCTCTTACCGCCATGGGGTTTTGCCCGCGTTGAGGTATCAGAGAACCTGGAATTGCGGCAACTCCCAGCATCATCAAGAGAATGAGCGCTGTGCGCATGCTTGTTAATTGATTCCACAGATATCTAAGCGAAGCAGTTGCTCCAAGCTCTGGGATATTTACTTCTTTACTCATTAAATCACCGGCACAAAATCTGAGATAAGTGAACGCATCGAGATCATCAACTCATTCCAGAGCCCAAAAAGTTGTAGGAGCCCGATGATAATAAGTAGCGCACCGCCAATTTTTGTAATTGTGTTTCCCCGTTTAACCATAAATTTTCTAATTTTTTCTGAGCGATCAAAAAATAAACCTGTAGCAATAAATGGCGTGCCAAGTCCAAGGCAATAACCGAGTGAAAGTATTGCTCCACGCATTGCACTGGATTCTTGAAAAGCAAGTGTCTGTACAGTTGCAAGTGCCGGCCCAATGCAAGGAGTCCAGCCAACGCCAAATAGGAATCCGAGTACAGGTGCACCAAGAATTCCGCCAGCAGTGGAAATTTTTGGCTTAAGTGTCGGCATAAATGGAAATGCACCCAAGAAAATCACACCCAGGAAAATCGTAAAGAGACCAAGTATTCGAGTGATTATTTCTTCATGGCCGATAATTTGCGATCCCAGTTCGCCAAAGAGTGCGCCGAATGAAATGAATAGGGCGCTAAATCCAAA
>WLNK01000025.1 GCA_009699795.1 Actinomycetota bacterium
ACAAAAAGATCCTCATCTTCAAACGAGCAGAGAATTGATTCCCAATCTCCATCACTATTTAGTAGTTGAGAATGAATTCGTAGCGCATGAGCTTTACCTACTCGCACCTTTAATTCAGCTTCCTTTGTCGTGTTTTGGCGCTTTAGATAGTCTTGAATTTGAAAATCATTTGGTATGTCGAAACCGGAGCTTAATTTCACAGTAGAGATATCCCCTGCAATACGAGATGACTTGAAGGTTCGTATGGCCTTCCTCTCCACATCCTGCCCGATTATGTACCAATCGCCATAGGCGCTAGCAAAGCCATACGGTCTAACGTTTCTCTCGGTGAGAGAAAGATCAGAACCACGATAAGAAAATTTGATTTCATCTCGCTTGCTAATTGCTTCTGTCAGCAACTCTAAGTCCAAGCTGCCGCTAGAGATACGCGGTGCCAGGGCAGGTAGTGAATCTAGATCGGACTCGATGCCCATGGAACTTAATTTAAGTAACGCTGAAAGTGCAGATGTATCCAAAGCTGCTCCTTGCCAAGCACTAGCAGCAATTGAAAGGAGTGCAACATCAATATGGGAAAGATTAGTCAGTTGAATTTTATAACTCTCGGGTTTAATTCTGTAACCAGGTTCGTCTTCGAAGAGCGGATCAAATGAACCAACTTCAATTTCAATCCCGAGCGCTCTTAAATCGTCTTTATCTCGCTCAAACATTCGTTCCTTAGTTTGCGCGCTCCCCTCGTAACCTTCGAGTGTGCGAAAAATCTCTGATTTAGTGAGATATCTTTTTGTTGCAAGCAGGGCAATAGTTAAATTAACTAGCCGCTCACTCTTCCGCGACACCGTAAGCACCTTTTGAAGGTCGTCGCCTGCGAGCAAGTACTTCGACTCCAGGAGCCATTCGTCGGCTCTGAATGAGAAAACCCGTATGTCCAATCATTCGTTGTTGCGGTCGTACAGCTAGTCCTTCGTGGTGCCAACCACGAACAATCGTTTCGGAACTCTCTGGTTCTGTGAAGCGGCCATCGGCCTTGAGCGCTTCTGCTGTATCTGAAAGCTGAGTGGTTGTTGCTACATATGCAAGGAAAACCCCGCCCGGACGAAGAACCTGAGCCGCGATATCAACACATTCCCATGGCGCTAACATGTCGAGCACTACGCGATCAAACTCATTGGAAAATTTCTGATCTTGCAAAGAACCGATTTCTAAAGTCCAGTTATCTGGCTTATGCCCAAAATAATTGTTTACATTTGCACTAGCTATCTGTGCAAACTCTTCGCGACGTTCGACAGAGTGAACTAATCCTTGCGCACCTACTGCCCGCAAAAGCGAGAGCGTCAGAGCTCCGCTTCCAACTCCTGCTTCAAGTACACGAGCACCAGGATAGATATCGGCGAAACCGATAATCATCGCGGCATCTTTTGGATAAACAATTGTTGCCCCTCGAGGCATGGATAAAACATAATCTGTGAGCAAGGGTATGAACGCCGTGAATCTAAGGCCGGCGTTTGTGCTCACTACCGAACCTTCGGGTAATCCAATTATTTCATCGTGTGAAATCCAACCTTTATGCGTATGCCATTCTTTGCCTGGTGTTAGAGTGAGGCTGTACATCTTTCCCTTTGGATCGGTGAGTTGAACCCGATCACCTGCGGTGAAATAGCCAAGTTTTTTCATAGACACAGGTCCATCTTAGGCGTGAGATGGCTGCGCCAATGTCAGCGCTGCAGGGTAATGTGCCCGATTATGACAAAGTTACGTCTATCTCCTAGTCGGGTTGCTGAATTTAATAACTGCCCTCAACTATATAAATATCGCGTAATTGACCTTTTGCCCGAGCCGCCAAGCATCGATGCTGAACGCGGAACGCTGATTCACACGATTCTTGAGGACATTTTCGAACTTCCATCCGGTGAGCGAACTCTGGCTAATGCGACGGATTTGTTGCCAGAACGTTGGCAGAAGCAGATTTCTGAAAAACCAGAGCTGGCTAATCTTGTTCCAAACGATAAAGAATTCTCAGATCGCGCTGGCGCGCTTCTTTCAAACTACTTTGCTCTTGAGGATCCACAAAGTTTTGAACCTACCTACCGAGAGTTACATCTAGAGATGGATTTATCCGAGAAACTCTATTTGCATGGCTATGTCGACCGCTTAGATGTAGCACCGACAGGTGAAGTAAGAATTGTGGATTACAAAACGGGAAAAGCGCCCAAACCTGGCTGGGAGGAGAAAGCACTCTTTCAACTCCGCGTCTATGCACTTCTATATTGGCGCAACCACGGTGTCGTTCCTCGGCTTCTACAGCTGATATATCTAGGAGATACCAAATTAATTCGTAGCACTCCAACCGAATCAGAGTTATTGGCTACTGAAAAAACGCTCTTTCGCGTTGCCGAAGAGATTCTGAAAGCTATCTCCGAAGATTCTTTTGCTCCTAAACCTTCAAAACTTTGCGATTGGTGCTACTTCAAATCGATTTGTCCAGCTCATAATAGTTAGCAATTTTCTCAAGGTTTACTTCTGTTAGTGACTTTATAACCTTAAGGCGCTTCTCTTCTTCAACTTCAATGAATTGTGGAACTGCAACGACGAAGGCACCGCTTGATTTTGCCGCTTGTATTCCAGTTCCTGAATCTTCAAATATCAAGCATTGAGTGATATCTACGCCAAGTAATTTGGCTGCATGTAAATAGGGATCCGGAAAAGGTTTTGTTCGCTCTATATCACCTGCAGCAACGCTAATTTCAAAATTATGGTGGCTAAATCCCGCAAGGACGCTATCGACAATAACCCTTGGGCTCGCTGAAACAAGTCCGTGTCTAATTCCACTTGCTGCCAGTGAATCAGAGAGTTCCATTGCACCCGGCATTGGCGCCGCTCCATTTTTTAACCGCAGAGACATTCTGGAGACTATTGTTTTCATAAACCAATCTGGACTATGTGAACCCTTAACGCACTGCGACATATAAATCGAAATTCGAGTTAACGGTCCTCCGAGACAGTGCAATTGATCGCTCTCGGTCCAGTCATAACCAAGTTCAAGCATGAGTTCTGTTTCACCTGCATGCCAGGCGGGCTCAGAATCTAGGAAGAGTCCGTCCATATCAAAAAAAATCGCTTGAAAAGTTTCAGCTTTCCCTTGGCTAGTTTGCATTGAAATATTTTGCTTCAGGATGATGAACGATGATTGCAGAAGTTGATTGCTCTGGATGTAATTGGAACTCTTCCGACAAGCTCACGCCGATTCTTTCCGGTTCGAGCAATTGGCAAAGTTGTACTTGCTGTTCTAAATCTGGACAGGCCGGATAGCCAAAGGAATAACGAGATCCTCGGTAACCCTGATCTAATATGCCTTGTAAATCTGGCGCATCTAAGCCTCGCACTTCCATTTCCTCACGTACTCGCGCATGCCAATGTTCGGCAAGGGCCTCAGTTAACTGAACTGATAAACCGTGCAACTCGAGATACTCGCGGTATTGGTTGGCAGCAAAAAGCTCACCTGATGCCGCACTTACTTGCGCACCCATTGTTACAACATGAAAAGCGACAACATCTACTTTTCCAGATTCTTTAGAAGCGAAAAAGTCACTTATGCAAAGTCTGCGATCTCTAGACTGTCGCGGAAATGTAAATCTAACTCTTTCGGTTCCTTTATCTGGCCCTTCGTGGTGCAATATAACTAAATCGTTGCCATCACTAACGCATGGGAAATAACCGTAAACAACAGCGGCGTTTAACCACCCTTTAGATTGAACCTCGTTCAGTAGCGCGCGAAGACGTGGTCGGCCTTCATTTTCTACCATTGATTCATATTCACCACGATTGCCCTTGAGGCCCCATTGACCTACAAAAAGTGCACGTTCATCCAACATTCCGACGTAATCCGCTAACGGAACACCTTTGATAATTCTGGAGCCATAAAAAGGAACTTCAGGAATGTCTACATCGATAGCAACATCACTTCGCGCTGTATCAATCGGAGTATCTACTGATTTGCGAGGTACCGCTTTAACTTTTCGTTCACGAAGAGCGGGTAGCGCTGCACCAGGTTCACCGCGCTTTACAGCCATGATGGCATCCATGAGGCGCAAACCTTCGAATGCATCGCGCGCATATCTGACCTGACCAGGGAATGCTTCTGCTAAATCTTGCTCAACGAAGGCGCGAGTAAGGGCTGCTCCCCCGAGCACGACCGGCCACTTTTGATCCAATCCTCGTAGCGTCAACTCTTCCAAATTCTCTTTCATGATCACAGTTGATTTCACGAGAAGTCCGCTCATGCCAATCGCATCTACATTGGATACTTCGGCAGCCTCAATAATCTGGTTGATTGTCTGCTTGATACCGATATTTACAACTTTGTATCCGTTGTTAGAAAGAATAATGTCAACTAAATTCTTACCAATATCGTGAACGTCACCTTTAACCGTGGCAAGAAGCATGGTTCCTCGCCCCTCGTCATCGGTCTTCTCCATGTGAGGTTCTAAATAAGCCACTGCGGTCTTCATCACTTCAGCACTTTGTAAAACGAACGGAAGTTGCATCTCCCCCGAGCCAAATAATTCACCAACAACTTTCATACCTTCAAGCAAGTGATCGTTGATAATCGAAAGCGGGGCTATGCCCTCTTTCATTGCTAATTCGAGATCATCGGTCAACCCAACTTTTTCACCATCGATGATTCGACGCTCTAGCCTCTGCTTTAGTGGAAGTGCTGCCAACTCTGCGGCTCTCAAATTCTTTGTTTGCGCAAGTTCGACGCCATCAAAGAGATTTAAAAATTCACTCAATGGATCATAAGTACATGATTCTCCGTCGAAAGTTCGACGGTCGTAGATAAGATCTAAAGCAACTTTCCGCTGTTTTTCATCGATTCTTGCCATTGGCATGATCTTTGATGGGTGAACTATCGCCGAGTCAAGGCCTGCTTCAACACATTCATGCAGGAAGACCGAGTTCAATACGACGCGTGCAGCTGGATTTAATCCGAAAGAAACATTACTAACTCCGAGGGTAGTTTGGACCTCGGGAAATTCCTTTTTTAATTCCTTTATTGCTGTAATAGTTTCAATACCGTCTCGTCTGGTTTCCTCTTGCCCAGTAGCTATCGGAAAGGTTAAGCAGTCGATAAGAATGTCACCGGTGTGCATCCCCCAATTTCCGGTCAAATCATTGATTAACCGGCGCGCTACTCGAAGTTTCCATTCTGATGTACGAGCCTGACCTTCTTCATCAATTGTTAAAGCAACAACGCCCGCACCGTGCTCTTTTACCAATGGCATTATGCGTGCGAATCGCGAATTAGCGCCATCACCATCTTCGTAATTTACTGAGTTAATAACGCAGCGACCGCCTAATCGTTCAAGTCCGGCTGCAAGAACCGCAGGTTCCGTTGAATCGAGAACAATTGGAAGCGTAGATGAAGTAGCAAAACGAGCAGCAAGTTCTGCCATATCTTTTGCACCGTCGCGACCAACATAATCAACTGAGAGGTCGAGCATATGTGCGCCTTCGCGAATTTGATCGCGTGCTATTTCGACGCAAGTTTCCCAATCCTCGGCGACAAGGGCATCTCTAAATGCACGTGAACCATTTGCATTCGTTCGCTCGCCTATCGCTAAATAAGTTTTATCTTGTCTAAATGGAACATATTGATAAAGTGATGAAGCACCCGGCTCGAGAGCTGGCTCTCGCTTAGAAATTGCTTTGCCTTCTAAGCGATTGACAACTGCCTTTAGGTGTTCAGGTGTTGTTCCGCAACATCCGCCGATGAGTGAAATTCCGTAATCATTAACAAATTGTTCCAGCGCTGTTGCTAGCTCCTCGGGTCCCAATGGATATTCGGCACCTTTTGGTCCAAGGATTGGTAAGCCAGCATTTGGCATCACAGAAATAGCTACCGTGGAATTCTTGCTTAGATAGCGAAGATGCTCTGACATCTCGGCCGGACCTGTTGCGCAATTCAAACCAATGAGGTCAATATCAAGTGGTTCCAGTGCATTTAGCGCTGCTCCTATTTCAGAACCCAAGAGCATTGTGCCTGTTGTTTCAACTGTAACTTGCACGATGAGGATGACATCAAAATCTGCCTCAGATATCGCTTGACGTGCGCCGTTAATCGCGGCTTTTGCCTGCAACAAGTCTTGCGTAGTTTCAATCAGAAGTGCATCAGATTTAGCATCGATGAGCCCCTTTGACGCTAAGTAGTAAGCATCTTTTAATTTCAAATATGTCGTGTGCCCAAGGCTCGGAAGTTTTGTTCCTGGACCCAGAGAGCCTAAAACAAATCTAGGTTTTTCTATCGAAGAATAAGCATCAGCGGTTTCTCTGGCAATCTTTGCTCCAGCGAAAGCCAATTCATATATGCGATCCTCAATCCCATATTCCGCAAGATTGGCCCAATTGGCGCCGAAAGTATTTGTCTCTATCGCATCTACGCCTGCTTCAAGATACTTTTCGTGGACGGATTTAACAATGTCTGGTCTGGAAACATTGAGAATTTCATTGCAACCTTCATGGCCTTGAAAATCTTCTAGTGATGGATCGGCGGCTTGGAGCATCGTTCCCATCGCCCCATCAGCGATAACGGTTCGCGAAGCCAAGGCTTGTCGTAAAAGCCCATCTTTTTTAACCGCATTCACGCTCGTCACCTGTCCGAGGTTACCGTAAGGTGTGAGTTGTGGAGATTCATCAAATACCAGCTCTTCGTTCACCTGTGATGGTTCTAGCTTTTTCAGGTTGGAATGATGCTGCCGAAGCCGCTACCGGAGCAACGTCTCACATTTTAGGTTGTTGGACGGATCCATCTTTTAGCGTTGTGCCAGAGTTGATAGCAGATGTTGATCCTGAAGAATTTTATGATTTTCAAGTAAATCGTCCAATGGTTTCAGTAGATGACTCAGAGATTAGAAATCTCACTTGGCCCGGTACTCAGATATTTGGACTTGCGACACCAGATCTAGATTTCGATTTTGTAGTTGTACGCGGAGTTGAACCGTCTATGAAGTGGAAAACTTTTGTTAAAGATATTCTTGACTTGGCCGATGATCTGGATGTTTCGATGATTATTACTCTTGGTTCGATGCTTGCTGATGCACCACATACAAGACCAATTACTGTCAGCGGAAGTGGTGCGAGTCCAGATATCGCAAAAAGACTCGGCGTAGAAGTCAGTAAATACGAAGGCCCTACGGGAATTCTGGGCGCACTTGCGGATGCATGCATTCGTCGAGGCATTGATGCAATTTCACTATGGGCTGCAGTTCCACACTATGCATCAAATTCGCCCTCACCTAAAGCGACTTTAGCTTTAGTAAATGCCTTAGAAGACTTTTTAGAAGTAGATATCCCTCAAGGCGATTTACCTGAGCAATCCTCTATCTGGGAAAACGATGTTAATGATTTAGCCCTGGAAGACTCAGAAGTTGCAGAGTATGTCAAAGCCCTTGAAGAGAGTAAGGACGCATCTGATCTCCCAGATGTTTCTGGAGAAACTATTGCTCGAGAATTAGAGAGATTTCTCCGAAGACAAAGTGGTAACTAAAGAGCTATACCCAAGAACGAATCGATGGCTCTAGAAAGTTCACCAGGATTTCCCATTTTTTTAGCATCTGATTGAGAGTGCGAAAGGGCAAGATCGCTCCATTTGTTCAAGTGACTTATAGCTGTCGGGGTATCTAGATTTTCTGATAGCGCCTTGACGATTGCATTGATAACTTCATCCGTCGGCGGAACTTCTTCTCGCGAGAGCGCAATTCTAATTTTGTTCAATAAATTTGTTGCCTCAATGAGTACGTCTTCAGTCCACATGAAATCTTCTTGGTAATGATGCGATAACAAGGCGAGTCGAATGGCCATCGGATCATTTCCGTCTTGAATCAATTTGCTCACAAAAATCAAATTTCCTTTGGACTTACTCATTTTTTCACCATTCAGCCCAATCATTCCGGCATGAACGTAAAGGTGTGAAAATTCCTTTCCATTCATAACACTGCTTTGAGCGGCAGATATTTCGTGGTGAGGAAAAATCAAGTCACTACCGCCACCTTGAATGTCGATGGAGTATGAAGATTCTGGATTTGGGTCCAGATAATGAAGAGCAATCGCACAACATTCAATATGCCAACCCGGCCGTCCCTTACCAATATCTGAATCCCAGCCTGGTTCATTTGGACGTTGCTGCATCCAAAGTAGAGCATCCAACGGATCTCTCTTACCTTCTCTATTCGGGTCTCCCCCGCGCTGGGCAAAAATTTCAATGGATTTCTCTTTAGATAAATGTGACCGTGTACCAAAATTCTTATCAGTATGAACGTCAAAATAGATATCAGAATCAACGAGATAAGTTGCATCAGCAGCGCTAAGACGCTCGATAGCTGTCAATACAAGCGGAATTGCTTCTACCGCACCAATGTAATGATCCGGTGGGAGTATGTGTAGATCAACCATATCGCCACGAAATAGTTCGATCTGTGATGTGGCTAAATCTTTCCAGTCAACGCCGTCGCGGATGGCTCTCTCAAGTAAGGGGTCATCGATATCAGTAATGTTTTGAACATAGGAAACCTTTGAACCTCTAGCGCGAAGAAAACGATTAACGAGATCAAAAGCCAAATAGGTATTGGCGTGACCAAGGTGAGTTGCATCGTATGGAGTAATACCGCAGACATACATTCGATAGGTATCTTGAATGGGAAGCGTTTCAAGACTTCTACTTGCAGTGTTTTGTAGATGCAATTGGGGAATAGCAAACTTAGAATCCAAGGGAGGAATATATGTTGAGGCCCACGAGCGCATGACTAAAGCCTAATTGCAAACGTGAAAATTAGAATGGTGGCCACGGAACGGCGGGCCAGTCTTCGCTTGGTTGAGGAAATACCTGATCTCGAATCAGCGCCATAATTCGCTTTTTTGTTGCTTCGATCTCGTTAGAAGTGAGGAGTTTCATAAACTTTGAGTCGTTCATTGCGACCAGAGCTTGGCGAAGAATTTCAATCTCGTTTTCTAAGAATTGAAAACCAGCCCACTGCCACAAGACTGTTCTAAGTTTATCCTCTTCATGGAAAGTCACTCCATGATCGCAAGCATAAAGATGCCCGTCCTTAGTTGGCAGTAAGTGCCCAATTTTGCGGTCAGTGTTATTGATAATCGCGTCAAAAAGGGCCAACTTTCTCAATCGTGAATCGTCTTTTTGGAAAAAAGTCATTAGATCTACATCTTCATCCATTTCAATCCAGGCTTGAACCATTCCTATTCCATAAGGGCCTTCTCGCAAGATAGTTGGTGGTATCAAATCAAGTCCTAAGCAATCACTGAGTAAATATGAAGCATATTCGCGATGCGCCAAATTCCCTGATTGGAAATCCCATAAGGGTCGCTCTCCCGCTATTGGTTTGTAGATACAAGAAATAACAGAACCATTCGAATCAGCGCTTGCATAGAGAGTTGCATTAGATGCGTCTACTAAGCGACCGGTTACTGTGAGGTCGGCCGATTCGAGATGCGCAATTGTTTTCAATTTATCCATGAATTAAGGGCTATCTTCTATATCCGTTGGCTCGTGGGCAAAGATGGCCTGACTTGTTTACTGGTCCACCACAAAATGGACAGGCAACACGACCAGCTGCAACCAATGAATTGCTTCTCTTTGCAAAAGAGTCCGCCTGCCCGAGAGTCAAAGCTACGGTGACAACAACTGGATCCTCTGCATCATTTTCTGTTAACTCAACGAGTTCGATTTCGATTACCGATTTCTGATCATCGAAAGATATTCCTATCTCTCCTACGACAAATTCCTCATCAATGGGGGCTTCTAATGGCGCATTGTCTATCGGTTGTAAGGAGATTGCGATCAGCGGCTGGGAAATACGAATCTCTCGAATCAAGATTGCAACTCTCTGTGCAAGAGCGGCAACCTGAGATTTTTCAATAGACATCGTGAGAAGCCTTTTGTTTCCGCGAACTTGAAGGTAGAAAGCGCGTTCGCCAGGTTCCCCTACCGTTCCGGCTACAAAGCGCTCTGCTTCTTGAAAATAGATTTCTCTGTCACTCATTTCTTATCCAACAAGTCAATCAATTTTGAATGCGTATTATTGAGAGTCAAAATCCTCGAACCTTTTTTGTCATAATCAATGATTGAAATAGAGGCAGGGTCTACCGCAAATTTCTGAAAATCTTTTAATCCGGAAGCAAGCAGGCCCGAAAGAATGGCTTTTATAACATCGGCGTGAGTGACGATGAGTTTTGGATTTGAACCACGAGTACGTGAAAGACTCGCAACTGCAGAAAGGGCGCGCAGCTGTAGTGCTTTAAGGGATTCGCCATCTGGGAAAACCATATCTTCGGGTGAATTCTGAACAATTTTCCACTCTTTCTTGCGGGCTAAAGAAGAAATTTTCTGACCCGTCCAATTACCAAAATCAACTTCTATTACTTTCTCTTCCATTAACGCTCTCTTCTGAGTAAGCGCGTTCTGGCGGCTAAGCCAAGGCTCGATTGTTTCCAGACACCTCTGCATCGGACTAATTCGAATCGCCGAGAAACTTGTTTGCGATAAACGATCGACTAAAGCTTCTGCTTGCTCCTTGCCCCTCGGACTCAGGGCCACGCCTTCATGTCTTCCCGAAAGAATGCCTTTTTTATTCGCCGACGAATGTGCGTGACGTAATAGAACTATCCGTGACATGGCTATTAGGTTAACCGTAAAATCTGTACACGTCGCGCTAGGGTCAGAACGTGAAAAAACAAAGGCTTGGAAGTTCGGGTTTAGAGGTCTCACATCTTGGGCTGGGAACAATGACGTGGGGGCGCGATACAGACACTCATGAAGCAGCCGACCAAGCACGCGCCTATATTGAAGCTGGCGGCAACCTTTTTGATACCGCTGCGTCATATGGAGATGGCGATAGCGAGAGAGTTATAGGCGGGCTTATTGGAACTCTTTTCGAACGAGATCAAATAATTATCTCGACAAAAGCTGGA
>WLNK01000026.1 GCA_009699795.1 Actinomycetota bacterium
AAACTTGAAGCCTACGAATGCGGAATCGAACCATCGCCACAAGCTGCGCAAGGCGGACGTTTCCCAGTTAAATATTTCTTAACTGCAATGTTGTTTATCATTTTTGATATTGAAATTGTTTTCCTTTACCCATGGGCTGTCACATTCGATGCACTTGGACTTTTTGGTTTAGTTGAAATGGCAATCTTCATTGCAACAGTCTTTGTTGCATATGCATATGTTTGGCGACGTGGAGGTCTCGAATGGGACTAGAAGATAAGTTACCAAGCGGAATCGTTTTAACTTCGGTTGAAAAACTCGCAGGTTACATGCGAAAGAATTCGTTATGGCCTGCAACATTTGGTCTTGCATGTTGCGCAATTGAAATGATGGCGGCGGGCGCCGGTCGTTATGACTTGGCACGTTTTGGAATGGAAGTTTTCCGCGCATCCCCACGTCAAGCAGATTTAATGATCGTTGCAGGACGTGTAACAAATAAAATGGCTCCTGTTCTTCGTCAAATTTATGATCAAATGGCAGCGCCAAAGTGGGTACTTGCAATGGGCGCATGCGCATCTTCTGGTGGCATGTTCAATAACTACGCAGTTGTTCAAGGCGTAGACCATGTTGTTCCGGTTGATATCTATCTTCCAGGTTGCCCACCACGACCTGAGATGTTGATGGATGCAATTCTTAAACTTCACGATTCAATCTTTGATGAGAAGCTCGGACCAAACCGCGAACGCATTATTAAGGAAGTTGAACTCGCTGCAATGAGCGCAAAGCCAACCCATGAATTAAAGGGGTTGCTTGCGTAATGGTTCAAAATGAAAGCGGAATGTTTGGAACAAGCGGTACTGGAGATACTTCAGGTTATGGCGGGCTTGTTCGCCAAGCTGAAAACCCAGGCTCAACCCAGCGCCCATATGGTGGTTATTTTGATCAGGTAGCAGATGACCTCGAGCGCGCATACCCAGATTTCGCTGATGCAATTGAAAAAGTAGTTGTTGATCGTGGCGAGCTAACACTTCACATCAAGCGTGAGCGACTTGTGGACGTAGCAAGAATTCTTCGCGACAAACTTAAGTTTGAAATGTGTATGGGTGTTAGTGGAGTGCACTACCCAACAGATACCAATCGCGAACTACACGCTGTTTATCCACTTCTTTCAGTTACAAATAATCAGCGCGTTCGACTTGAAGTTTCTGTTCCGGATATCGACCCACACATTCCTTCACTTGTTGAAGTGTGGGCGGGCAATAACTGGCACGAGCGCGAAACTTTTGACATGTTCGGAATCATTTTTGATGGACACCCAGGACTCACTCGTATTTTGATGCCAGATGATTGGCAAGGACATCCACAACGTAAGGATTACGACCTCGGCGGGATTGCAGTCGAATACAAAGGTGCAACCATTCCTGCGCCATCAGAGCGGAGGTCATATAAGTGAGCACTTATGCAGATCCATATGCATCCTCGCGCGAAACAACTGAAGGAACAGTTTTCTCAGTTACAGGTGGCGATTGGGATTCACTAGTAACTGAAATTGGTCAAGCAAAAGAAGAACGCGTCGTTGTAAATATGGGGCCACAGCACCCATCAACTCACGGCGTACTTCGACTTGTTCTAGAACTTGAAGGTGAAACAGTTACCGAAGTTCGATGTGGAATTGGTTATTTGCACACTGGAATTGAAAAGAATGTTGAATATCGCAACTGGACTCAAGCAACAACATTTGTAACTCGCATGGATTATCTAGCGCCACTATTTAATGAGGCTGCATATTGCCTCGGAGTTGAAAAGCTACTTGGAATTACAGATGACATCACAGAGCGCGCAAGTGCCATTCGCGTCATGATGATGGAGTTCAACCGAATTTCTTCACACATGGTGGCACTTGGTACTGGTGCGCTAGAACTCGGCGCCCTTTCACCAATGATTTTCTGTTTCCGCGAACGTGAAAAAGTCTTGAATATCTTCGAACTTGTTTCAGGTCTTCGTATGAATATGGCATATATCCGCCCAGGTGGAGTTGCTCAAGATTTGCCTAAGGGCGCAATCGAAACAATTCTTGAAACAGTAAAAGATTTACGCAAGAGCTTTAAAGATAACGAGAAGCTTCTTGTTGGAAATAGCATTTGGATGAAGCGTACAGAGGGCATTGGTTACTTAGATCTTGCAGGCGCAACAACCCTTGGCATTACGGGTCCAGTCATTCGTTCGACTGGTCTTCCTTTAGATCTTCGCAAAATTCAGCCTTACTCTGGTTATGAAAATTACAACTTCGATGTTGTAACAGCAGATACATGCGATGTTTATGGTCGATTCCTAGTTCGCGTAAACGAACTTGAACAATCGCTTCGCATCATCGAACAAGCTGCGAAAAAACTGCAAGCAACTGAAGGACAACCAGTGATGGTTGCCGATAAGAAAATTGCATGGCCGGCTCAGCTAGCTATTGGCGCAGACGGAATGGGTAATTCACTTAGCCATATTCGCGAAATTATGGGCACATCAATGGAATCACTCATTCACCACTTCAAACTTGTTACAGAAGGTTTCCGAGTTCCAGCAGGCCAGGTTTATTCAGCCGTGGAATCACCACGTGGCGAACTCGCAGCACATATTGTTTCTGACGGCGGAACTCGTCCTTATCGCGTTCATTTCCGCGAACCATCATTTAATAATTTGCAATCAACTTCGGCAATGTGTGAAGGCAGCATGGTTGCCGACATCATCGGCGCCGTTGCATCAATTGATCCTGTGATGGGAGGCGTAGACCGCTAATGCCATATTCACAAGACGAACTTGCAACAATGAATTCAATTATTGAGCGCTATCCACGTAGCCGTTCAGCAATCATGCCTTTACTTCACTTCGTCCAGTCACGCGCAGGATATGTAACAAACGAAGGCATCGAAACAATTGCAAAGCTTCTTACTATCGAGACCGCTGAAGTTTCAGCTGTTGCAACTTTTTACACTCAATACAAGCGCAAGCCTGTTGGTGAGTACCACGTAGGTGTTTGCACAAATACTTTGTGTGCCGTTATGGGCGGCGACGCAATTTTCTCTGCCCTTAAAGATCACCTCGGCGTAGAGAATGATGGCGTAACAGCTGATGGAAAAGTTTCACTTGAACACATTGAGTGCAATGCAGCATGTGATTACGCACCTGTAGTGATGGCTAACTGGGAGTTCTACGACAACCAAACAGTTGAATCTGCTAAGTCACTCGTTGATGCAGCGCGTGCTGGAAATCCACCGGCACCAACTCGTGGACCAAATAAGTTGGTTACCTGGAAAGAAGCTTCAGCAGTTCTTGCCGGAATAAATGACGGACTCGCAAATGAAGGCGTACAAGCTGGCGAACCGTCGCTATTAGGTTTAAAACTTTCAAAGAATGGGGGAGCTAAGTAATGACAAAGCTAACTCCAGTTCTTTCAGCACATTGGGATGAGAAAGATTCATTCACAATCCAGGCGTACAAGCGTCACGGTGGATACAAAGCTTCTGAAAAAGCACTTGCAATGGATCCCGATGCAGTTATTCAACTCATTAAAGATTCAGGACTTCGCGGTCGCGGTGGCGCTGGATTCCCAACAGGAATGAAGTGGGGATTTATCCCACAAGGTGACGATAAAGATCACTACTTAGTTGTTAACGCAGATGAATCTGAGCCAGGTACCTGTAAAGACATGCCATTACTTATGGCTAACCCGCATGTTCTTGTAGAAGGTTGCATCATCGCTTCACATGCAATCCGTGCAAAGCGCGCATTTATTTATATTCGCGGAGAAGTAACTCACGTTGTTCGTCGTCTCAATCAAGCGATTGAAGATGCATATAAGGCCGGACACCTTGGTAATGGTTTTGATTTAGTCCTTCACGTTGGTGCCGGTGCATATATTTGTGGTGAAGAGACTGCTCTACTTGATTCACTTGAAGGTTTCCGTGGTCAGCCTCGTCTTCGTCCACCGTTCCCTGCGATCGCTGGTTTGTATGCACGCCCAACAGTTGTAAATAACGTTGAGTCAATTGCATCTGTTCCAGCAATCATTGCCAACGGCGCAGAGTGGTACCAATCAATGGGAACTGAAAAGAGCAAGGGCGCAACTCTTTACTCACTTTCAGGACACGTTAAAAACCCAGGACAATTCGAGGCGCCTCTTGGAATTACTCTTCGTGAAATTCTGGAACTTGCTGGTGGAGTTCGCAGCGGCCATAAGTTGAAGTTCTGGACCCCTGGTGGATCTTCAACTCCAATCTTTACTGATGCCCACCTTGATACTCCATTGGATTACGAAGGTGTGTCGGCTGCAGGTTCGATGCTCGGAACAAAAGCACTTCAAATTTTCGACGAAACAACGTGCGTAGTTCGCGCCGTACTTCGTTGGACAGAGTTCTACAAGCACGAATCTTGCGGAAAGTGCACACCTTGCCGCGAAGGAACTTGGTGGCTTGTTCAGATTCTTCGTGATCTAGAAGATGGTCGCGGTACAGAAGCTGATCTTGAGAAATTACTAGATCTTTGCGACAACATCATGGGTCGATCATTTTGCGCACTTGGTGATGGCGCAACCAGCCCAATCACATCTTCAATCAAGCATTTCCGCGACGAATACATCGCACACTTAACAAACGGTGGTTGCCCATTTGATTCTGCGAAATCAACTCTTTTCGAAGGGGCGAACGCGTAAATGACAACTACAGATGTAGCAGTTGAATTGATTACCGTTGTAATCGATGGTTTCGAAGTAAATGTTCCAAAAGGAACTCTAGTAATTCGCGCCGCAGAACAACTTGGAATTCAAATTCCACGCTTCTGCGACCATCCATTACTAGATCCTGTTGGCGCCTGTCGTCAGTGCTTAGTTGATATTGAAATTAACGGTCGCGCATTTCCAAAACCGCAAGCTTCATGCACGATCCCTGTCGAACCAGGAATGATTGTTAAGACTCAACTCACATCACCTGTTGCAGATAAAGCGCAAAAAGGCGTGATGGAACTTCTTCTCGTTAACCACCCACTTGATTGCCCTGTGTGTGACAAGGGTGGTGAATGTCCTTTGCAGAACCAAGCGATGAGTACTGGACATGCAGAGAGTCGTTTCGAAGGAACAAAGCGCACATTTGAAAAGCCAGTTGCAATTTCATCACAGGTATTGCTCGACCGCGAGCGTTGCGTACTTTGTGCCAGATGCACACGTTTTTCAGATCAGATTGCAAGTGACCCATTTATTACTCTTAATCATCGAGGCGCACTGCAACAAGTTGGTATTTACGAGAACCAACCATTCGAGTCTTACTTTTCCGGTAACGCAGTCCAGATTTGTCCAGTTGGTGCGCTAACTGGATCTTCATATCGATTCCGTGCACGCCCCTTTGATTTAGTTTCGACACCGTCAGCTTGTGAGCACTGTGCTTCAGGTTGCGACATGCGTACCGATGTTCGTCGTAGCAAAACTCTACGTCGCCTTGCCGGTGATGATGCAACGGTTAATGAAGAGTGGAATTGCGATAAGGGTCGCTGGGCATTTAAGTATGTGACCGCTGTCGATCGATTAACTACGCCTCTAGTGCGTGGTGCAGATGGCGTACTTGCACCGGCCTCATGGCCAGAAGCAATTGCAGCGGCAGCAGCAGGGCTCAAGGGAAAGCGCTCTGCTGTTCTAGTTGGTGGACGCGCAACAGTTGAAGATGCCTATGGTTATAGCAAGTTTGCTCGAATCGCTCTTGGTACCAATGACATTGATTTCCGAGCTCGCGTGACTTCAGATGAAGAGCGCGATTTCATATCTTCAAAAGTTGTTTCTTCAACAACTACTTACGCAGATATCGATAAAGCCGATCACGTTGCTCTTGTTTCATTTGAACCAGAAGAAGAATCACCAATAGTTTTCTTGCGCTTGAATAAGCAAGTTAGAAAGCGTGCGCTAAAAGTTTCTTCAATTTCAACAAAACTTTCAATCGCATCTGAAAAGTTAAATGCAAACTTTGCAAAGGTTGCACCGGGAGCAGAAGCTGCCGCCCTCACAGCACTTGAACTAACAAATAAATCTGTAATTTTGGTGGGGGAGCGCGCGAGTGAAACTCCAGGACTTCTTTCAACTGTTATTTCAGTTTCGGAAAAGACAGGCGCAAAGATTGGCTGGATTCCACGTCGCGCAGGAGAACGTGGCGCTGTAGAGGCCGGGGCTCTTGCAACTCTTCTCCCAGGTGGACGTCCAGTAGAAGATGCTGCCGCCCGAGTAGATATCGCAGCGGTTTGGGGAGTGCAATCACTTCCCTCCACCGCAGGTCGCTCAACTTCTGAAATTATTAAAGCTCTTTCAACAGGCGAACTCGATTCAGTAGTTGTTGGTGGTGTTGATGCCCTTGACCTTCCACATAGCAAGGATGCAATTGCAGCGCTTAAGAAATCTTTTGTTGTCTCACTTGAAATCGCACCAAGTTCTGTAACTGAAGTTGCAGATGTCGTTTTGCCGGTTGCAGCAGTTACTGAAAAGAGTGGAAGTTTCCTCAACTGGGAAGGCCGTGCACGCGCATTCGCCGCCGCAGTAAATGATTCATTTAATCGCTCAGATCTTCGAATCCTTTCAATGATTGCTGATGAAATTGGCGAATCAATAATGCTCGGAACAGTTACACAGGCTGCACGCGAGATTTCCTCACTTGGAACTTGGGATGGTGCTCGCGCGACATTTAAATCAGTCAGTACTTCTGGGGCTCATTCAGTAAATGGAGATCAGGCGCTGCTGACTTCTTGGCGCAGACTGCTAGATCTTGGAACTCTACAAAAGGGTGAAGATAATTTGGCGGGTACTTCACGTAAATCTGTGGCTGTTATTTCAGCAAGTCGTGCAGAAAAACTAGGCGTTAAGAATGGCGACGCCTTAAGAATTTCTAATGAGGTCGGTTCAATAACTCTTCCGGCACTTGTCGAAGCAATTCACGATGACGCGGTTTGGATTCCTCGTAACTCGCGCGGAACTCAACCACTTATTTCGCTCAATTCAGTACACGGTGACGTTGTATCGGTGGTGAAAGCATGACTAATGCAGAGTTAATCTCAACCGATCCAGGCTGGGTAATCGCACTTAAAGCGCTACTAATTTTTGCCGTCGGTGTTGTACTCACAATTCTTTCTGTATGGGCTGAACGTCGAATTGTTGCTCGCATGCAAATGCGTCTTGGGCCTAATCGCGTTGGTCCATTTGGACTTATTCAAGCTCTTGCCGATGGTGTAAAGCTTGCGCTCAAAGAAGATTTAATTCCGGCTGCTGCAGACAAGATTGTATTTATTGTGGCTCCAATAATCAGCGCGACGACGGCATTTATGGCATTTGCTGTAATCCCGATGACTGGAAAAGTTAATTTCTTCGGTAAAGAAACAGCAATGCAACTAACCGATATTCCAGTGGGAGTTCTTTACATTTTGGCAGTCGCCTCAGTTGGCGTATATGGAATTGTTTTAGCTGGTTGGTCTTCAGGATCTACTTACCCACTACTCGGTGGTTTGCGTTCAAGTGCTCAAGTTATTTCATATGAAATTGCTATGGGACTTTCACTTGTAGCTGTATTTATCTATTCAGGTTCAATGTCTACCTCTTCAATTATTGATGCTCAACAAAAGAGTTGGTGGTACGGCTTGATTCTCTTCCCATCATTTGTTATCTATGCGATTTCAATGGTGGGTGAAACCAACCGTGCGCCTTTCGATTTAGCTGAAGCAGAAGGCGAGCTCGTAGGCGGGTTCCACACTGAATATTCATCACTTAAGTTTGCGCTCTTCTTCTTGGCTGAGTACGTAAACATCATTGGAGTTTCAGCTCTTGCCACAACGCTTTTCCTTGGCGGTTACCACGCAGTTCCGGGTCTTGGATTTACAGAAACTTGGTTAGGCGGATGGTTTACATTCTTCTGGTTCTTCATCAAGGTTCTTGGATTTTTCTATGTATTCGTTTGGCTTCGCGGAACGCTTCCTCGTCTTCGCTATGACCAATTCATGCAATTTGGATGGAAGATCCTTATTCCAGCTTCTCTCATTTGGATTTTGATTGTCGCTTCACTTCGCCTCATTTCAAACGAGAATGCACCTCGAAAGGTTCTCTTTATCTTCGCGGGCGTTGTAGTTGTGTTAATTACCGGATTGACCGCGGCCCTTGATAACTCAAAGGCGAAGAAACGCAATCGCGTTTACCCAGAAGCATCTGCACCAAGTTTCCCAGTGCCTTCACTTCCAAATGAGATTTCCTCAATCAACGTTTCAAACACAGGAGGCGATCGTGTCTGATCATCTTGAACCACATCGCAATCACGACGCAGATATAACTTCTGTACCGTTTGAGAAAGTTGCACAACCGGGACCTAAGAGTTTTTTTGCTCAGCTACAAGGGTTCTGGGTAACTTTCGTAACTCAATTTAAGAAAGTAAATACAGTTGAGTATCCAGAAGTTAAAGAACCAACAGCAGAACGCTTTCATGGTCGCCATCAACTAAATCGCCATCCTGATGGACTTGAAAAGTGCATCGGTTGTGAACTTTGTGCGTGGGCATGTCCTGCAGATGCAATTTATGTCGAAGGTGCAAATAACAGCCCAGATAATCAAATGTCACCAGGTGAGCGTTACGGCAAGGTTTATCAGATCAATTACTTGCGTTGTATTTTCTGTGGTCTTTGCATCGAAGCATGCCCAACTCGTGCGCTTACGATGACAAATGAATATGAACTTGCAGATTCAACACGTGGAAAGTTGATCTTTGAAAAGGAAGATTTGCTTGCGCCACTGCGTGCGGGAATGTTGCAACCTCCACACCCAATGTATCCAGGAATGAACGACACGAACTATTACAACGGTGAAGTTCACGCTGCTCATCCTTCTCAGGAGCAAAAGTAAATGAATCCAACGCTAACGATCGCAACTCCAGAAGCTGTCATGTTCTGGTTTATGGCGCCGCTTGCAGTCGTTGCAGCACTTGGAATGCTTCTTGTTAAGAAAGCTGTTCACTCCGCAATTCTTCTCGCATGGGTAATGATTACGCTGGCATTTTTCTATATTGCGCAAGGCGCACTGTTCTTAGGAATTGTTCAGGTTGTTGTTTATACCGGCGCAGTGATGATGCTCTTCCTCTTCATTTTGATGCTCGTAGGTGTTGATTCCTCTGACTCACTCACCGAAACAATTCGAGGTCTTCGCCCCATTGCAATTACTGCAGCGCTTGGTTTCGGTGGACTTATGGTTTCACTTATTGGACGCGCAACACTTGGTCGAGAAGCAGTTGGATTAGAAGTAGCAAATGCAGGAGGAAATGTTCAAGGCCTCGCACAACTTCTCTTCTCAACTTATGTATGGCCATTTGAAGTTGTCTCAGCACTACTTATTACTGCAGCCCTTGGCGCAATGGTCTTAGCTCATCACCAACGAACAGTTGCTCGTCCAACTCAGCGCGAGCAAGCTGTAAATCGTTTCCGTTCAGGATCGCTTGCATCAGCTGCAGGCCTACCTGGACCTGGAGTTTTTGCGCGACATAACGCGGTGGATGTTCCAGCACTTCTTCCCGATGGAAGTGCAGCACCATCATCAATTTCTGCAACTCTTAAGGCACGCGGAGATGTGATTGATTCAAGCGCGTATCAACTTGATAACGTCGACACAACCGTTACGGAGGAGAAGTAATGAATCCATATAACTATCTCTACGTAGCCGCAATACTTTTTACTATTGGAGCAGTTGGCGTAGTCGTCCGCAGAAATGCAATTGTTGTATTCATGTGTGTTGAACTAATGCTTAACGCTTCGAACTTAACTCTTACAACTTTTTCTCGCATCAACGGAGATCTAAACGGTCAAGTTGTTGCATTCTTCACGATGGTAATTGCTGCTTGCGAAGTAGTTGTTGGCCTCGCAATCATCGTAACTATTTTCCGTTCACGTCGATCATCATCTATCGATGATGCAAGTTTGTTGAAGCGATAAATATGGTTACTTCAAACGGTCTAGTCTTCCTCATCGCACTTCCTCTCTTTGGAGCGCTTTCACTCTTGCTCCTAGGACGTCTGGCAAATAAGTGGGGCCACATACTTGCGACTTTGCTCTCTGCAAGTTCTTTCGCAGTAGGTCTTTTACAACTTTCACAGATGCTGGGACGCGCAACAGCTGATCGCCCAGTAACCCAGAAACTCTTCTCTTGGATAAACGTTGGATCCTTTAACGTGGACGCTTCACTTCTCCTCGATCAACTTTCAATATGCTTTGTTCTTCTCATTACCGGTGTTGGAACTCTGATTCATATCTACTCAATTGCATATATGTCTCACGATCACGACCGTCGCAGATTCTTTGCCTACCTCAATCTATTTATCGCTGCGATGTTGCTCTTAGTTCTCGGCGATTCATACCTCAATCTCTATGTTGGTTGGGAAGGCGTAGGTCTTGCTTCATACCTATTAATTGGCTTCTGGAATCAAAAGCCTGCTTATGCCACTGCTGCGAAAAAAGCATTTGTAATGAACCGTATTGGTGACATGGGACTTTCATTTGCAATCATGATTGCGTTTGCCTCATTTGGCACCGTAACTTTTAGCGGAGTTGCAGAGCATGCTCACCATGCTTCATCCACAACAATGACTGCTCTCGGAATCATGTTGCTAGTTGCAGCGGTGGGTAAGTCCGCTCAATTCCCATTGCAGGCTTGGCTTGGCGATGCGATGGCTGGACCAACTCCAGTATCTGCACTCATTCACGCCGCAACGATGGTTACTGCAGGTGTGTATCTCATTGTTCGATCTAACTTTGTATTCGATGCAGCCCCAACAGCACAATTGTTAGTCGTGATCGTTGGTGCAATTACCCTTATGTTTGGTGCTCTAGTTGGTACCGCCAAAGATGACATAAAGAAAGCGCTCGCAGC